>NC_010681.1:957329-1276439 GCF_000020125.1 Paraburkholderia phytofirmans PsJN | reverse complement strand
GTGGCTGCGGCACGCGCCGGCGTGCAGTATTCGGAGCGCGTGGTTCACACGAATACGCAGGACGGTATCGCGAAAATCGCCGGGCCGCTCGACGTCGGCGCAATCGCGCCATGGAGCGTGACCCATTCGATGCCGATCGAAGACGACGAGCATGGCCGCGTCACCGTCAGCCGCACGATCAGCGCGGGCGCGCTCGACTGCAAGGAAATCGTCTTCTCCGTCGATCAGGCGGCCACCAAGAACGTGCCGGCAAGCAGCGCGTTTTACGTGGCATCGATTTGCCGCGACGGCGACAACTGGAAGTGGGCGTCGGCCGAACCCGCCACGGAACGCTGGGGCGCGTTGCAATGACGGCGCGTTCGCACACGGCTGCCCTCACGGCGCGCCGCCCTCGCCTCGCTGCCTGGTCCGGCAGCCGGCTGCGGCTCGTGCTGGCCGGCGCGCTCTGCGTTGGCGCAAGCGTGCTGACGAGCGGCTGCTCGTCGGTCGGCGCGGCGAGCGGCGCGGCAGCGGGCGTCGCGTCCGGGCTGGTGACATCCAATCCGGCCATCGGCATCGGCGTCGGCATTGCCGTGCAGGCCGCGACCGACGAGGCCGTCGGCCGCTACATGCGCACCATGCACACCGATCAGCAGAACATGATCGCCGCGTTGGCGGGCGCCATGCCGGTGGGCGAGACGCGTCCGTGGGCGGTCAAGCACACGTTGCCGATCGAGAACGGCCACGGCCAGGTGCGCGTGACGCGCGCCTTCGGTTCGGCCCTCGCGCTCTGCAAGGAATTCGTCTTCTCGGTGCAGGACGGCGACGGCCCGAACGCGCATGAGGATTGGTACACGGCGAGCGCGTGTCAGCAGGACAAGGGCTGGAAGTGGGCGTCCGCGGAACCGGCCGTCACACGCTGGGGCAGTCTGCAATAACTGCACCGCAATGAAAAAACGGCAGGGTCGCCCCTGCCGTTTTTGCTTTGAGCCGGCTTTGCGCGTCTTGATCGATCCAAACGCGCAGCGCCCACGCGCTCAAGACTCCACGTCTTCCAGACTGAAGATTTCGGTCTGGTCGTTGTACGAGAAGATCTCGCCATAACGGCCCCAGTTGATGACCGCGTCGAGCGTCTCTTCCGCGGCGCTGTCCGACAGAAAATCCTCCAGTTCCTGCTCGAAGCGCACGCGCGGCGCGCGATGCCCCGGCCGTTCGTTGAGCACCTTCTTGATTCGCGCGGCGAGCGGCACGTGACGCAGCAGATGTTCGGCGAACATCATCTTGCGTTCCTGAGTGCCGAACTCGGCGAACACACGCGCCGGCGGCGTCAGGAAAATGTCGCCCTCGCGGATATCCGCGAAACCGAGATGCTGCAGCACTTCGGCAACCGGGAACAGATCGTCGACCTCCAGATGCAGCGAGCGCGCGATTTCCGGCATGTCCGCGCGACCGTGGTACGGCGCGGCGGCCAGCGTTTCGATCAGACCGGCCATCAGGTTGGTCGACACATGCGGCAGCCAGCTGTGCAACTCGAGGCCCTTCCTGGTCTTTTCGTCGGTCTGACGCGCGGTCATCTTCGCGTAGATGTCGTCCACCAGCTTGCGGAACGCCGGATCGAGGCGGTTACGCGGATGCTTGAACGGCACCTTGATCTCGGCGATCACGCGCCCCGGATTCGACGACAACACCAGGATGCGGTCGCACATGAACACCGCTTCCTCGATGTTGTGCGTGACGATCAGCACGGCCTTGATCGGCATGCGGCCTTGCGTCCACAGATCGAGCAGGTCGGTACGCAGCGTTTCGGCGGTCAGCACGTCGAGCGCGGAAAACGGCTCGTCCATCAGCAGCAGCGTGGGGTCGACCACCAGCGCGCGCGCAAAGCCGACGCGCTGGCGCATGCCGCCCGACAGCTCGCGCGGGTAGGCGTTTTCGAAACCGTCCAGACCGATCAGGTCGATCGCCGCCAGCGCGCGCGTGCGCCGTTCGCTCGCACCGATGCCTTGCGCCTCGAGACCCGCTTCCACGTTTTGCAGCACGGTCAGCCACGGGAACAGCGCGAAAGTCTGGAACACCATCGCGACACCCTTGGCGGGGCCGTCGAGCGGCTTGCCCATATAGGTGACTTCGCCGTCGGTCGGCTCGATCAGACCTGCGATGATGCGCAACAGCGTCGACTTGCCCGAGCCCGAACGGCCCAGCAATCCGACAATCTCGCCTTCGCGCAGCGACAGGTTGGCGTCGTCGAGGACGAGCAGTTCGCCCTGCGACTTGTTGAACCCGCGGCACACGTCCTTGACGCGCAGGATCTCATCGCCGAGGCGCGGCGGCTTCGGCGGGGTCTGGATCGGCGCGGCGGTCATAGCAGCTTTAGGATTTTGCATCGCGTTTGGCCTTCATTTCTTCAATCAAGCCGGAGCTTGGCTTCGGCGTAGGCGTACATCGGACGCCACAGCAGGCGGTTGAACAGGGTCACGAACAAGGACATCACGGCGATGCCCACAATGATCTTCGGATAGTCGCCCGCAGCGGTGGACTGCGCGATATACGCGCCCAGTCCGTGCGCGGCCACTTTGGTGTCGCCCCACTGCACGAATTCCGCGACGATGCTCGCGTTCCACGCGCCGCCCGACGCAGTGATCGCGCCCGTGACGTAGTACGGGAAAATGCCCGGCAGCATCGCCTGGCGCCACCATTGCCAGCCGCGGATGTGGAAGTTCTTGGCCGCCTCGCGATAGTCGTTCGGATACGACGTCGCGCCGGCAATCACGTTGAACAGGATATACCACTGCGTGCCGAGCACGATCAGCGGCGACAGCCAGATGTCCGGGTTCAGATGAAAGCGCACAATCGCGATCACGAACACCGGGAACAGCAGGTTGGCCGGGAACGCGGCGAGAAACTGCGCGATCGGCTGAATCTTCTCGGCAAGCGCCGGGCGCAAGCCGATCAGCACGCCGACCGGCACCCAGATCACGGAGGCGATCGCGATCAGCACCACCACGCGCAGCAGCGTGATCAGCCCGAGCACGAACACGTGCCAGACTTCATCCAGCGACACGCCGGTGCGCACATAGATCACGACGCGATACACCACGTAGACGGTCGCGAGCAGCACCAGCGCCGCCCACACCATATCGCCGACGCGCGAACTCTTCTGCATCTGCGGGATCTGGAAACGCGGTCCCTGGAATGCCGGCAGCCGGAACGGCACGCGCGCGGCCTTGGCGAACATCCAGCCGAGCGGCACCAGCAAGCGGTGGATCAGGCGGGTGCGGCGGATCAGATCGAGCAGCCACGATTCCGGCGCGTCGCCCGAACTAGTGTTTTCCATGCGGAACTTGTCGGCCCACGCGACGAGCGGGCGGAACAGGAACTGGTCGTAGGCGAGAATCACGACCGTCATGGCGAGGATCACCCAGCCGATCGCGTGCAGGTTCTTGTCCGAGATTGCCTGCGCGAGATAGGCGCCGATGCCCGGCAGGATGATCGTTCTGTTGCCGACCGTGATCGCCTCGGAGGCGACCACGAAGAACCAGCCGCCCGACATCGACATCATCATGTTCCAGATGAGGCCCGGCATCGAGAACGGGACTTCCAGCTTCCAGAAGCGCTGCCATGAAGTCAGGTGAAAGCCGCGCGAGACTTCGTCCAGATCGCGCGGCACCGTGCGCAGCGACTGATAGAAGCTGAACGTCATGTTCCAAGCCTGGCTCGTGAAAATCGCGAAGATCGCCGCGAGTTCGGCGCCGAGCACGCGGCCCGGGAACAGCGCTAAAAAGAACGTGACCGTAAACGAAATGTAGCCCAGCACCGGCACCGACTGCAGGATGTCGAGAATCGGCACCAGCACCAGACCCGCGCGGCGGCTCTTGGCGGCGAGCGTGCCGTACACCAGCGTGAAGATCAGCGAGGCGACCATCGCCGCGAGCATGCGCAATGTGGTGCGCATTGCATATTCGGGCAGGTTTGCCGGATCGAGCGAGATGGCTTGAGTCTTGAGCGTCGACATGGGCGCCAAGGTCTCGTGAAAGCCGATCGCCGCCATGGCGATCACGCAGATGATCAGCGGGAAGGCGACGAAGTCCCAACGATTGGGCAGCACCCGCCATGCCGAAGCATTAGCGGTGCGCTTCAGGTTGAAGCTGAAGTCCATCAGATACCCTCCCCGTCGAACCAGGCGTTCAAGAACAGCAAGGAGGCCGCGGCTTCGGCGCGGCGGTCTGAAGATCGGTCCGGAAAGCGGAAATCAGGCATGGCAAAACGCGTGGGCGCGGTAAATCGTTAGCGTTGGAGACACGTGAACCGGCGACGGATGTGTCATGGACGAGGCGCCCAGGACCGCAACCGTCAAGCCGGACTCCTGTCGCCGCAGGCGCCACCCGTAAGGGCTGGCGAGCTTTCCTTGTTTTGGACGGCACGACACTACACCATCCTATGTTTCAGGCACAACCTTTCGCGGCAAATAGCGGTAAATAGCGGAGAACCCGCTTTCAACGCCCTTGGGTCTGCATGCGCCGAGCTTGCGCCGATTTTTTATCGTTGCGCACCGGCCGCCTCTTCGACCCTCGCGGCGGCTGCCGCGATGGCCAGCAACTGACCGGACAAACCCGAACCACCGTCAAGAATCCGGCCGGGCTGCCGTTAAGAACCTGATGGGCGCGGTGGACGCAGTTCGCATTCCCGCAATAACGGTGGCGTCTGGCCCCATCACGGTTAAAATCAGGAGACGACGCCTGTTATCGGATTATCCCGGGCCACAGCGACGGCGTATTGCCGACCGCTTCCACAGCGGTGAAACTGCGCGAGCGCGCTGCCACGATTGAGCTAGTTGCATGTCACAGCCAGACGGATCAGAGGGTCGATGAACAGGACAACCTTGCGCCAGGCAACCGGGCCGGTCAGCTTCATGCTGATCGTCCTGGTTTGCTGGTTCGTGGCCGGCATGGTTGCGGACCGGATGGTACAGCAAGAGCTGGACGCAGCCCTGCGTGCGCAGCGGCAAATGTCCACCTCGATCGTGGACAACATGGCGGAGGTGATCGCCAGCGACCTTGCGATGTCTCGCGCCATCCCCGCCACCATGGCCGAAATGGACGTGGTCCAGCGCGCTCTGGTGCAATCCCAGAATTATGCCGTGAAGAGTGGAGTGACGGAACCCGTCCTGCGCGCCGCCTTGCTGAAAGACACGCAGATGAGCGCCGTGAGCAATTTCCTGCACGACGCGCAAGGCTTCTCCGGGCTCGACCAGATCTGGCTCGTCAACGCCAACGGTGTGTGCGTTGCCTCGAGCAATTCCATCAACAATCCGCTCGCGGCCGAGCGCTCTTTCGTCGGCACCGACATGCGCGTGCGCGGCTATCTGACGAACGCGCTGCTCGGTGCGTTCTCCGAAGCCTATGGCGTTGGCCGCTCGAGCGGCGAGCCCGGCATCTTCATCGCCGCGCCGGCTTACGCGGACGGTCTGCTGGTCGGCGTGGTCGTCGCCAAGGTCGGCATCGCGCGGCTGCGCCATTGGGTCGCGCACGCCGGCACCTTCGTCGCCGACGACAACGGCGTCATCATCATGGCGCACAACAGCGAGCTCGAAGGCCGCGCGCTGCCGAACTCGCGCGTCTCGCACATGACACCCGCCGAGCGCAAGGCCATCTATCTGCGCGACCAGATTCCCGACATCCATATCAGCGTGGACTCGCAGGTACGCGAACAGGCGCCGTGGGTACCCTCCGCCGTGGCCGGGCAACTGTTCGGCATGTCCGAGCGGCTCGTGCCGTCGCTCTATCAGACGCGCGGCGGCCTGAACTCGGGACTGTCCGCGCATCTGGTCGATCCGCTCGTGGCCTGGCCGGAACTGCTGCGCAATCACAAGCGCGATCATTTGCTGGTGTTTCTGACGCTAGCCGGCACGGTCGCGCTGGCGTGGGTGATCACGGTCTCGTATGTGCGCGAGCGGCGCCACCATCGCGCCACGCGCGACCTTGCCGAACAATTGCAATCCGCCAACACGCTACTGTCGGCCGAAGCGCGCCACGACGCGCTGACCGGCGCGCTGTCGCGGCGCTACTTCCTCGACCTGCTGCGCCATGAGATAGAACGCGCGCACGCGGGCAACGAACCGTTGTGCATGGCGATCGCCGACCTCGACCACTTCAAGCAGATCAACGACCGCTTCGGCCACGCCGCCGGCGACCGCGCGCTCGAACATTTCGTCGATACCTGCCGCGCCGAACTGCGCGGCGCCGACGCGATCGGCCGCCTGGGCGGCGAAGAGTTCGGCCTGCTGCTGCCGGCCACGGATCTCGCCGGCGGCCACGAAGTCGTCGAACGCTTGCGGCTGCGCCTGAAGGCCATGCCTTCGCCGAAGTTGCCGGCATCGGTGGGCTTGAGCGTGAGCATCGGCATTACCGAACTCTCGCCCGACGATCTGCCCGAGCGGATCATGAGCCGCGCCGACATGGCGTTGTACGCGGCGAAATCGGGCGGCCGCGACCGCACCGAGGCCTTGCCGCCCGACGACACCGCACCGCCTGCCCGCACGGTGGCCAACGTCTGGTAATGCGTCCGGCAGACGCCGGACGCCGGCGTTTGAAACGAAGCGCAAGCGGTGCAAAAACGGTGCAAAAGCGAAGCGCAAACGGTGGGCAAACAGCGCGCAATCACGCCGCAAGCTGACGCAAGGCAAGAGCCGCCCTCGGGCATTCCTGACGAAGCAGGTATCATCGACCCTGATATCGAGGTTGCCGCTACTGCTTTAACGGGAGATTCGCATGAAGGGAAATTTGGTCATCGTCTGCCGCGATCAGGATGCTGACGCGTTCGACCATCTGCTGGCTGAATACGGCGCGTTTCAGACGCGTTTGTCGTCTACCGCGTGGTATCTGAAACTGGACGTCGCGCCGGAACTGATTCAGGAAGAGATCCTGGCGCGTCTCGGCAAATACACCACGCACTATATTTTCGAAGCCGAAACGGTGACGTGGAATACGGTGGATAGCGACGCGGCGAATGCGCTGAATACGTTGTTCTCAGACTAGCGCGCCGGCTGCCGGCCGCGTCTTGCGAATCTTGCGTTCGGATCTCAAGACGCGACACGGACTGCCCAAGCCCGCGGCGCGCATCCACCTATCAACCCCAAGCGCTCTCCGAGGCCGCCGCGACCCGCGGCAACACGTCGAGCGGAAAGCTCATCAAGACTCGCAACCCACGGCCGCCGTGGTTGCCGATCTCCCACTCTCCTCCCGCACGCCGCACCAGCCGCTCGACAATGGCGAGCCCCAGGCCGCTATGGCCATTGCCGCCGCGCGCGGGATCGAGCCGCACGAACGGCCGGCTGGCGTTGATCAGATCCTGAGCCGCGATGCCGCTGCCGCTGTCGCTCACCGACAAAGTGAAGCCTTGCGCGGTACGCTCCGTGGCCACGACGACCGGCGGCGCGCCGTAGGCATGCGCGTTGTCGAGCAGGTTCGACAGAATCCGGTCGAGCGTGGCGGCCGGCAACAGGAACGCCGGCCCCGCGTTGAGTTCGGTCTGCACGGTGGGTGTACCGGAGGTCACCGCGCGATAGCTGCGTACGATCCGCTCGCACTGCGCGTCCACTTCGACCGCCTCGCTGCGATCGGCGCCGTCGTGCGCGAACACCAGAAACTGTTCGACGATATGCGTCATGGAATCGACGTCGCGCACCACGCCGTCGCGCATCTTCACTTCGTCCATCATTTCGGCGCGCAACCGCAAACGCGCGAGCGGCGTTTTCAGATCGTGCGCCACGCCCGCCAGCATCACGGCGCGATCGTTCTCCGTGCGCGCCACTTCCTGGACCATCTGATTGAAACCGTGCGTGAGTTGACGCAACTCGCGCGGCCCGCGCTCCGGCACAGGCGGCACCGGCTGACCGCGGCCGAAACGCGCCACCGCCTGGGCGAGCGAGCGCAAGGGTTGTTGCAGCGCCCACGCGGCGAACAGCGCCGCCATCACCGCGAACGAGAAAATGATGGCAAGCCACAGCACCGTGCGGTCGAGCGAGCGTGGCGTGCGCAACGGCTGCACCGGCACGACGATCCAGCTTTTGTCGGAGGGGGCGCGCACCCATAGCGTGGGCGGCCGGCCCGGCTGGCCGATGCGCACCTGCGTGCCGGACGGCATGCGGTCGCGCGCGTCTTCGACGAAACGTTCGAGCGGCGGCGGCATGTCCGCGACCTCCGGCGGCACTTCCGGGCTCGCCGGATCGACCAGTTTGACGCGCGACGGCAAGGGCTGATCCGGCGACCGGGCGACGTGCTGACGCACCGCGTCGACGAGGAAAGTGGCTTCTTCGACCGCGTAGCGCGTTTGCAGTTGACTGCGCTCGAGGCGCATGAGCGCGTACCACGCGAAATGCGACAGCAGCAGCACCGCGACGACTAGCAGCGCCAGCCGCCCGAACAGCGAATCAATGGGCCGGCGCATGCTGTTCGCCGTCGGGCACGAACACGTAGCCGCGGCCGCGCACCGTTTGAATGAAGCGCGGCGTGGACGGGTCGGTTTCGAGAATGCGGCGCAGACGCCAGACCTGCACGTCGATGCCGCGGTCGGTGCCATCGTATTCCGGGCCGTGCAGCAATTCGAGCAGGCGCTCGCGCGTGAGCGTGCGCATGGGGTGATTGACGAAAATCTTCAGCAACGCGAATTCGCTGCCCGACAACGTGAGCGGCTTGTCTTCCAGATGCAGCGTGCGCGACTGGAAGTCCAGCGTGAAGCGGCCGAAGTTGAACGGCTCGCGCTGTTCCGGCGCCGCCGCTGACGGCAGCGTGCGGCGGCGGCGCAGCACCGCCTGCACGCGCGCCAGCAACTCGCGCGGATTGAACGGCTTGCCCAGGTAGTCGTCCGCGCCGAGTTCCAGTCCGACGATACGGTCGACGTCGTCCGCCCGCGCCGTGAGCATGATCACGGGGATGTCGTCGCCCGACGCGCGCAGCTTGCGCAGCGCGGTGAGCCCGTCGACGCCCGGCATCATCAGGTCGAGCACGATCAGATCCGGGCGCTCGCGTTCGAGCCTGCGCTCGAGCGAGCCCGCGTCGTGCAGCACCGAAACCTCGATGCCCTGGCGGGCCAGATAGTCGCGGAGCAGATCGCGCAATTCGACGTCGTCGTCGACAACAAGTATTTGAGTAGCCATGGGATGAAGTTTAACGCGCAGCAGGAAGGGTTTTCGATTTCAAACCGGCCCCAAGGGTTACCGGGTGTTACGGTGAAAGGTGTGCGTAATCCCCCGTAATAGCCGCATCCTGCCACGTAACACAGCGATCTGCGCAGTTCTCTACGCTGTGTCTTACCGAATGCAGGCCGTTCACTTTAACCGGTTGCATCGTCGGCTATTCCATTACAGGGAGTCTCACATGTCTACCAAAAAGATCTCGCGCGTTCTCGCCGTTGCCGCCACTGCTCTCGCCGTCGGCGCGGGCGCTGCCTATGCCGCACAACCCAATGCCGACCATGGCGGCCCTGGCGGCTGGCACGGCCACTTCATGAAGGAACTGACGCAACTCCACGATCAGCTGAAGCTGAACGCGGATCAGGAAAAGCAGTGGCAAGCCGCGCTCGACACCATGAAGCAGAACCACGAAGCCATGCGCGCCAATCATGAGCAGATCAAGAACCAGTTCAAGGCCGCGCAGCAGCAGCCGATCCTGGATCTGAACGCCATGGCCTCCGCGCACCAGCAGGTCGAACAGAAAGACGCACAATTGCGTCAGCAAACCTCGGATGCGTGGCTCAAGTTCTACAACGGCCTGAACGACCAGCAAAAGACCACCGTCAGCACGGCGCTCAAGCAGCGCTTTGCGAAGATGGAATCGCGTCACGAAAAGATGCGTGAGCACTGGGAGCATCGCAAGGGCGCGGCATCGGCACCGGCGGCCAATCAGTAAGCGGCTCGCTGTAGATGCACAGACGGCTCGCGCGGCCGTCTGTGCTGCTGAATGCGAAAACGCCACGCAGGCTTGCCCTGCGTGGCGTTTTTTTCTACGGTGCGACGCGCCGCGCGCGGACCGCCGTGATGCATTCGTGAGGCGTGCTCGTTGCGGCTTCAACTATTCCTTTAGTGAAAGCGCGACCAAGCGACGACGGCTTAGCCGTTGAGCTGCCCCAGATCGAACAGCAGCACTTCGGCATTCTCGCCCTTCTCAAGCGTCACGGTATCCGTGTCGCTGAGCTTGGCGGCGTCGCCTGCACGGAGCGCTTCGCCGTTCACCGTCAGCGCGCCGCGTGCCACATGCACATACGTCAGACGCCCTTTAGGCTGCGCGAACGTCGCCGTTTCTTCGCCGTCGATCAGCGCCGCGTAAATCGATGCATCCGCATGGATCGTCACCGAACCGTCGCGGCCGTCGGGCGAAGCGACCACACGCAGGCGGCCGCGCTTGTCGGCGGCATCGAAGCGTTTTTCCTCGTAGCTCGGCTGGTCGCCCGCGCGTTGCGGAATCACCCAGATCTGCAACAGATGGGCGGACTCGTCCTGCGACGCGTTGAACTCGCTGTGCTGCACACCCGTGCCGGCGCTCATGCGCTGCACGTCGCCGGGCCGGATCGTCGAGCCGTTGCCCATGCTGTCGCGGTGAGCCAGCGCGCCCTCGAGCACATACGTGACGATTTCCATGTCGCGATGGCCGTGCGTGCCGAAGCCCTCGCCGCCGGCGATACGGTCTTCGTTGATGACCCGCAGCGGGCCGAAATGCACGTGCTGGGGATCGCGATAGTCGGCAAACGAGAAGCTGTGATACGAGTCGAGCCAGCCGTGGTTGGCGTGACCGCGTTCTTCGGAGCGGCGAATCTCGAACATGGAAGGACTCCTGGTCAGTAAATAGCGATGCCGAGAATGTATGGGCACGGCCTGCACTAAACAATCCGCGCGGGTGCACCGGATCGTTTCATAAATCCGCGCAATCGGGCGTGGTGAGAAAACGCGGCGACGTCGCGCTCGCACAACGCCCATGCACGCCAGTTTGCCGCCGCCGGCGTCCCGGACTGGCGCCTCATCCGTGTTCGGGTAAAATACCGCCCTTTTCGAGATCGCGTGGGCGCCGAAGGCGCACCGGCGGGTCCGGCATGACGGGCCGCGATGGGATGGCCGCCGGTTTCAGACCCACGCCGGACTGCCTCGATGCAGTGAATGGACGCGTGCCGCTCCGAAGCCGAAACCCTGGGCGGCGCGACAATTTTGACCGCCTAGAATAGCGACGGCCAATCGAGTCCAGACCCTGAATCGAGAAAACGCACGCAGCACCCACGAAACTCGGGGCTCGCCCGCATGGGCTTTCGCGAGGCTTCGTAATACAGTCGGCAGTAGATTCACCCGCAGTTTCACAACAAGAGTCGAAAAGCGCGCTGCAAGACCGGCAACGGCCATGCAGTCATGATTTGCACAGCGGTGCGCTGTGCGCCGCAGGTCACAGCGAGCCCAGGCTCGCGGCAAACGCGGCGCAGAGTTGGCCGCGTCTTTCGCGGTGTGTCGCAAACACATCGTCAAGGACCCCCTATGTTCCTTCAAGGCTACGGCCCGCTGCTCCTCAACGGCACCTGGCAAACCGTCAAACTGGCGGTGTTGTCGCTGGCGTTCGCTTTCGTGCTGGGCCTGCTCGGCGCGGCGGCGAAACTGTCGAAAAACCGTTTCTCCTACGGCGTCGGCACCGTCTACACCACGCTCGTGCGCGGCGTGCCCGACCTGGTGCTGATGCTGCTGCTGTTCTACAGCATCCAGATCTGGCTGAATAACCTGACCGACTTGCTCGGCTGGGACCAGATCGACATCGATCCCTTCGTGGCCGGCGTCGCGGTGCTCGGCTTCATCTACGGCGCGTACTTCACCGAGACCTTCCGCGGCGCGTTTCTCGCGGTGCCGCGCGGCCAGCTCGAAGCCGGCGCCGCTTACGGCATGACCGGCTGGCAGGTGTTCACCCGCGTGATGTTCCCGCAGATGATGCGCTTCGCGCTGCCCGGCATCGGCAACAACTGGCAGGTGATGGTGAAGGCCACCGCGCTGGTGTCGATCATCGGTCTCGCCGACGTGGTCAAAGCTTCGCAGGACGCGGGCAAGGGCACGTTGCGGTTCTTCTTCTTCACCCTGTTCGCGGGGGCGATCTATCTCGTCATCACCACAGTGTCCAACTTCGTGCTGATGTACCTCGAAAAGCGTTACTCGACCGGCGTACGAAAGGCGGATCTATGATCGAGATCATTCAGGAATACTGGCGCAATTATCTCTATACCGACGGCTACCGCCTCACCGGTGTCGTGATCACGCTGTGGCTGCTGGTGGTGTCGATCGGGCTCGGCTTCTGCCTGTCGATTCCGCTTGCAGTGGCGCGCGTGTCGAAGAAGAAGTGGCTCTCCAGGCTGGTGTGGCTGTATACGTATGTGTTCCGCGGCACGCCGTTGTATGTGCAACTACTGCTTTGCTATACCGGCTTGTACAGCCTCGAGATCATTCGCAATCACGAACTCACCAATGCGTTCTTCCGCGACGGCATGCATTGCACGCTGCTCGCTTTCACGCTGAACACCTGCGCGTACACCACCGAGATTTTCGCCGGCGCGATCAAGGCGACGCCGTACGGCGAGATCGAAGCCGCGCGCGCGTACGGCATGTCGTCGTTTACGCTGTACCGGCGCGTGATTCTGCCGTCGGCCCTGCGCCGCGCATTGCCCTACTACAGCAATGAAGTGATCCTGATGCTGCACGCCACCACCGTCGCGTTCACCGCGACCGTGCCGGACATCCTCAAGATCGCGCGCGACGTGAACTCCGCGACGTATCAGTCGTTCAACGCGTTCGGCATCGCCGCCCTGCTCTATCTGTGCATTTCTTTCGCGCTCGTGTGGCTGTTCCGCCGCGCCGAGCGCCGCTGGCTCGCTTACCTGCGGCCGCAAGGCAAGTAACCCGAGGCACCGCGCCCTCAGCAAGTAAGCACGCCCAAGGATCCTGATGAACAACAAGAAGCAGAAGCTCTTCGTCGACGAGCTTCATAAACAGTACGGCGACAACGAAGTGCTCAAGGGCGTGTCGCTCAAAGCGAACGCCGGCGACGTGATCAGCGTGATCGGCTCGTCCGGTTCGGGCAAGAGCACGATGCTTCGCTGCATCAACTTTCTCGAGCAGCCGAACTCGGGGCGCATCTTCGTCGACGGTGAAGAAGTGCGCACGCAGATCGGCAAGAACGGCGCGCTGCGCGTGTCGGACCCGAAGCAGTTGCAGCGTGTGCGCACCAGGCTGTCGATGGTGTTCCAGCACTTCAACCTGTGGTCGCACATGAACGTGCTCGAGAACATCATCGAGGCGCCGGTCAACGTGCTGGGTCTGAAGCGCAAGGAAGCCGAAGACCGCGCGCGTGAATATCTGGAAAAGGTTGGGCTCGCGCCGCGCCTGGAGAAACAGTATCCGTCGCATCTGTCGGGCGGCCAGCAGCAGCGCGTGGCGATCGCACGCGCGCTCGCCATGCATCCCGATGTGATGCTGTTCGACGAACCGACCTCCGCGCTCGACCCCGAGCTGGTCGGCGAAGTGCTCAAGGTCATGCAGACGCTCGCCGAAGAAGGCCGCACGATGATCGTGGTCACGCATGAAATGGCTTTCGCGCGCAACGTGTCGAACCACGTGATGTTCCTGCATCAAGGCCGCGTGGAAGAAGAAGGCCACCCCGACGAAGTCTTCAGGAACACGAAGAGCGACCGGCTCAAGCAGTTCCTCTCCGGCAGCCTCAAGTAGCGGCCGAAGCACAGCCCGCTATTTGGGTTGTAGTCAAAGTAGTATTACAAGGCGCTTACCAGCGCCTTTTTTGTTTCGCTCACCTGTGCATTCCGTCGATTTCCGCCGCGAAAACCGCGCCCCACAAGCCTCCCGCCCCCGCCAATCCGCCCTACTCTGCCGCATTTGAAGCGTCAATAGTGGCAATCCTTAACGTTACCCGCGCCGATCCGTGATTCCCTTGTCGCATAAGGGTTTCCGCGTTTTTCGAAGCGGTTGTAACGGGTCGTTGCGCACATTGTTATTGCAATTTGGAGACATCGATCAAGGCAGGTACTAATTTCTTCTCCCAGTTCAGGGTATTTTTGATAAATTAGTAACCAAAGTAGCAAAACAAAGTTCATTAAAAGTAGTTTCACTTCAAAGCACAGAGGAGAACCGGTCGGCGAGGGATCGGCATGACGACCAGATAGCCCCAAGGCTACACGTCACGGCAGGAGACCCAATCCACCCGCTAATCTCCCTGGTACCGATTTCTGTTCGGCGCAAATCGCGGCCGAGCACCATTCGCAGTACTGGGTTTCACTTTTTGACAGGGTATGGAGGAGAAGATGAAGAAAGCTTTGCTCGCCGCTGCGCTGATGACAGCCGGTGTTGTTGCGCACGCCCAAAGCAGCGTGACGCTGTACGGCCGCCTTGACGCCGGTATCGAATACATGACGGGCGTTCCGCAAGGCTCGAACGCAGCTGGCTCGGCAACGGGCAGCACGAACCGTTGGCGCGCGGAAAGCGGCGACTGGGGTACCAGCCTGTGGGGCTTGAAGGGCGTTGAGGACATCGGTGGCGGCAACAAGGTCCTGTTCCAGTTGGAAGGCTCCTTCAACACCATGACGGGTGCAGGCCCTGGCGGCGGCGGTCTCTTCAATCGTTGGGCAACTGTCGGCCTGTCGAACGACGCATACGGTACGTTCACGATGGGCCGCATGCTCTACATCTCGAACGGCGTGTGGGACTTCGACCCGTTCGGTCAATCGAACTGGTCGTCGGCATCGCTGGTGCGTGGCCGCAACTGGCCGCAATCGAGCAACAACTTCGCGTACCAGTCGCCGAAGATCGCAGGCTTTGACTTCTACGGTCAATACGCGCTGTCGAACGCAACGAGCTGGAACGGCAACGGCACGACCGCTCAAGGTCGCGAAGCTGGCGCACAGGTCACCTACACGAACTCACTGTTCCAGGTTCGCGGTCTGTACGACGAAATCCGCAACCCGGCTAACGGCGTGCTGTACGGTCCGTCGGCAAGCACGGTCAACCCGGGCAACATCGGCAGCGGCGTATTCGCGGCATCGCGTGAATACTCGGCTCTGTTGAACGTGTTCCTCGGCCAGTTCAAGATTCAGGCTGCTTACCAGGCTGTCCGTTCGGCAGGTGCACAGAACGTTCTGCCGGGCCAGCCGACGACTCTGGATCACGAATGGGGCGGTGTGACGTGGCAAGCAACGCCGGCAGCGGCGCTGATTGCAGCGGTCTACCACGTGAACGGCAACAATGGCGCAGGCAACGCGACGATCTACACGGTCGGCGGCTCGTACAACCTGTCCAAGCGCACGCTGCTGGACATTCAGGTCGCAACGACGCAAAACAGCAAGACGGCTAACTACGGCCTGAATGCAAACAACGCAGGCACGTCGACCAGCACGGACAACCCGCTGCCGGGTCACAGCCAAACTGGCGTGTACGCAGGTATTCAACACTCGTTCTAATCAAACGGTGTTCCCCGAAGGAATTTCCTTCGGGGTGTAGTCAAGAGTTCTTCAAGAGAATCTTTTTCACGCTGCTGCGAGAGGCGCGTATCGGTGCGATGTCCGAAAGGGTATCGCACCGTTTTTTATTTGAGCGCGCGGTTTGCCACTGCCTGAGCGCACCTGTGCGGTGCATTCATGCTGATGTCGTGCAGCTGACTACGTTGGCAAGTTTCCGCCGCTCGATTCCTGCTTTACCAAAAACGAACTCAGCTGCGTCAAACCGCTGCTTCGTTTTCTTCGCCGGTGCGAATGCGGATCACGCGCTCGACGTCCGCGACGAAAATCTTGCCGTCGCCGATCTTGCCCGTACGCGCCGCGCCGATGATCGCATCGATCACCTGGTCGCACTGGTTGTCCGCCACCACTACCTCGATCTTCACTTTCGGCAGAAAGTCGACCACATACTCTGCACCACGATAGAGCTCGGTATGGCCTTTTTGCCGGCCAAAGCCTTTGACCTCGGTCACGGTCAGCCCGGTGAGGCCGACTTCAGCGAGCGCCTCGCGCACTTCGTCGAGTTTGAACGGTTTGATGACTGCAGTGATGCGCTTCATGGCGAACCTCGTCTCGTGTCTGGAAGAGTGAAAGGGAAATGGATGATTTTTATTCTACGCCGCGCCGGATGCGTTGCGGCAATCCGGCGCGCGCTTCGGGTAAGTCCGCAGCGGTTCGCTTAACGCTCACTCCACCGGTTCGGTGTAGCGCGACGTGATCGGATAACGCCAGTCGCGCCCGAACGCACGATGCGTGACGCGAATGCCGATCGGCGCCTGACGCCGCTTGTATTCGTTGATCTTGATGAGGCGCGTGACGCGTTTGACGTCGTCGACCGCATAGCCCGCCGCGATGATTTCGGCGAGCGAGCGGTCCTCTTCCATGTACATGCGCATGATCGCGTCGAGTACGTCGTATTCCGGCAAGCTGTCCTGATCGGTCTGGTTCTCGCGCAGTTCCGCCGAGGGCGCGCGCGTCAGAATGCGCTCGGGAATGACGTCCTGTTTTGCGAAGGTGGTCGCCTGGTTGCGGTAGTGGCACAAGCGGTAGACGAGCGTTTTCGCAATGTCCTTGATGACCGCGAAGCCGCCGGCCATGTCGCCATACAACGTGCAGTAGCCCACCGCCATTTCGCTCTTGTTGCCGGTGGTCAGCACGATCGAGCCGAACTTGTTCGACAGCGCCATCAGCAAGGTGCCGCGAATGCGCGCCTGAATGTTTTCCTCGGTGGCGTCTTCGGCGCGGCCGGCAAATTCTTCCGCGAGCGAGCTGCGGAACGCGTCAAACATTGGCGCGATCGCGATTTCGTCGTAGCGCACGCCGACGCGGCGCGCCATGTCGGCGGCATCAGTAGTGGAAATATCCGCGGTGTAACGCGACGGCATCATCACCGCGCGCACGCGATCCGCGCCGAGCGCGTCGCACGCGACGGCCAGCACCAGCGCCGAATCCACGCCGCCCGACAGGCCGATCAAAGCGCCCGGGAAACCGTTCTTGTTGATGTAGTCGCGCACGCCCATCACGAGCGCGGCGTAAACCTGCGCCTCGATCGACTGCTCCGGCGCGATCGGCGCGGGCAACGGCTTGCCGTCTTCGAATTCGACGATCGCGGTCGCTTCCTCGAACTGCGCCATCTTCGCGACCAGCTCGCCCCGTGCGTCGAGCACGAACGAGCCGCCGTCGAACACCAGTTCGTCCTGCGCGCCGACCATGTTCACGTAGACCATCGGCAATCCGGTCTCGCGAATCCGCGCGCGCAGAATGTCGAAGCGCACCGCTTCCTTGTTCAGGTGATACGGCGAGCCGTTCGGAATCAGCACCACTTGCGCGCCCGCCGCCTTCGCCATTTGCGCAGCCGACGCATGCCATGCGTCCTCGCAAATCACCACGCCGTACTTCACGCCATCCAGTTCGAACACGAACGGCTGCGGGTCCGACGCGAAATAGCGCTTCTCGTCGAACACCTCGGTGTTGGGCAAATCCTGCTTGCGATACGTCCCGCGTACTTCTCCGCCGACGATCAGCGAGGCCGCGTTGAAGGTATCGACCGGCGGCACGCCGCGCTCGATCGGCGCGTTTGCATTACCATGGCCGTGCGCCGCGTTATGCGTGACGTCGCGCAGCGGATGCCCGACGATCACATGCAAGCCGGCGAACGGCTTGAGTTGCGTGGCGAGGTCGGTTAGCGCCGCCGCGCTCGCAGCATAGAACGCGGGACGCAGCAGCAGATCTTCGGGCGGATAGCCGGACAGCGCGAGTTCAGGCGCGATTAGAAGCTTCGCACCATCGTTGTGCGCGGCACGCGCGGCAGCGACGATCTTCGCGACGTTGCCGGCGAAGTCGCCGACGGTGACATTGATTTGAGCAAGAGCGATTCGGGTCTTCATGGCAGGATCGACAGGCAAGCCGACGTGGCTTGCGAGTACCGCGGCTGGTTAGCTCGACGGAATGGACAAATCGGATAAACGAACGGTGTGGCGCCTGATTACCACTAGCGCGCCGCGCCGCTCATTGGGAACAGTCACACAGATTGAACCAGGAACGCTTTGATTATCGCACGGGCATTCTGGCGTCGCCCTCCGAGGTAGACGCCGCCGAGTGGAATGCCCTGCTCGCGCAGCAGTCTCAGCCGACGCCGTTTCTGCGGCATGAGTTTTTGAGCGCCTTGCATGCGACCCGCTGTGCGGTTGCGGATACCGGCTGGGCGCCGCAATTCGTCACGTTGAGCGACCCGCGCACGGACAAGCTCGTGGCCGCCGCGCCCGTGTATCTGAAAGGGCACTCATACGGCGAGTACGTGTTCGACTGGGCATGGGCCGACGCCTACAAGCGCAACGGCTTGCCGTATTACCCGAAGTTGTTGTGCGCGGTGCCGTTCACGCCGGTGCAGGGCAACCGGTTGTTGTCGGCGGATACGCATGCGCTCAGGCACCTGGCCGCGACGCTGATGGCGTTCGCCGAGCAGGCCGACGTGTCGTCGCTGCACGTGCTTTTCCCCACCGAAACGGAAGCCCCAGCGCTCACCGACATGGGCATGATGCAGCGCGAAGGCGTGCAGTTTCACTGGCTCAACGACGGCTATCGCGACTTCGACGATTTCCTCTCCACGCTCGAACAGAAGAAGCGCAAGAACATTCGCGCCGAGCGTCGCAAAGTGCACGAGGCCGGCGTGACGATGCGCCGGATTCGCGGCGAGGACATTCAGGACGCGGACTGGCGTTTCTTCAGCAAGTGCTATCGGCAGACGTACCGCGAGCACTTTTCGAGTCCGTATCTGAACCTCGATTTCTTCCGCATGATCGGCGCGTCGATGCCGGAGAACCTGCTGCTCGTGATCGCCGAATACGAAGGCAAGCCGATCGCGAGTTCGCTGGTGGTGTATCAGCGCGACGCGAAAACCGGCGGCACGCTGTACGGCCGCTATTGGGGCGCACTGGAACACGTGCCGTGTTTGCACTTCGAAACGGCCTACTATCAGCCGCTCGAATTCTGCATCGAGGAAAAGCTCGGCGCGTTCGAAGGCGGCGCCCAGGGCGAGCACAAGATGGCGCGCGGGTTTCTGCCCACGGTCACGCGCTCGGCGCACTGGCTCGCGCACCCCGCGTTCGCCGATGCGGTCGGCCACTTTCTCGACAACGAAAAGAACAGCATCCACGCATATGTGGATGAACTGCGCGAACACAATCCGTTCAAAGGCTGAACCGCATTCATGGCCTGGTTTCTCTATCTTCTTGAATGCTCGGACGGCAGCGTTTATACCGGCATCGCCGTCGATGTGCAGGCGCGCTTCGACAAACACGTGAGTGGCGAAGGCGCGCGTTATACGCGTTCGCGCAAGCCGGTGCAGGTGCTGGCGTCGTTCGAATTGACGGATCGGTCTACTGCTTCGCGCGCGGAGTATTGGGTCAAGCGGTTGTCGCCTTCCGAGAAGCGGGCGCTTGCAGCGGGACTGCGCACGCTCGAATCGGTGATGCCATTGCCCGAACCCGAACCGGCTGTCGACGAAGAGCAAGCTGAGGAAAAAACCGGCGCGTCCTGACAACGCTTCAGGTTCGCCCTTCTTCCTCGCACCGCCGCGTGCTATCCCCTCGCCTCACGCATCCGCTCGTTGAGCAGCCGATGCATCAGCGCCAGCTCGCCCACTGCATCGGCTTCCAGTGAAGTCAGCCCTTCTCGCGCGGGGAGCCCAAGGCGCACCGGTCGCAAGGTGCGGCTCAACGCGGCGTCTATGTCCGCGCTCACGGTCGCGATCCACGTGCCGAGTTCGTCGTGCATGTCGCGCCGGTTCATACTCAGGCGCAGTTGCGTCGCGGTGCCGGCCATTCTTCGCAACAGGCTCAGCACGGTGAGCGTGACGGTGTCGACCATCGAGTCCTCGAGTTTTTCGAGGCGCATCCGGCCGATGGCTTCCTCTGCGTTATTGCTGCCCAGACCCGCGGCGCGGCGCAAGCGCTCCATCTCTTTCTCGCTGCGGCGAGGCGATTCCATCGCGGCTTTCAGATAAGCCAGATTGGCGCGCACCGCCTCGCTCAAGTACGCGCGATAGTCGATCTTTTCGCGCGTCGGCCAGAGATAGAACGTGGCCAGCAGCGCCAATACGCAACCGAGCACGTTGTTGCCGAGCCGCGTGAGCGCATAGGCGAATTCGCTGGCGCCCGGCGTCGCGAAGTCGGCGACCAGCACGAAGGTCGGCGTGAGGAACAACACGAAGAGGCTGTAGCTCACTGGCCGCAGCGCCATGGTCGCCATCACCAGCGGAAATACCGCGAGCGAAATGCCGAGCGGCGAATGGATCGCATAGCCGATCGCCGCCGCCAGCACGCCGCCTACGATGCTGCCGGCCGCACGCTCGATACTGCGCGGCCAGGTCGCGGCGATCGACGGTTGCAAAATCAGCAGCGTCGCCATTGTGGCCCAGTAGCCGAACGGCAGGCCGAGCGCGCGGATCACGAGAAAGCCCGTGGTGGTCGTCACGCCGACGCGCGCCGCGTGCCGCAAGCCGACGGACTCGACCGACAGGTTGGCCTTGAAGGTGGACCAGACGCGAGTGAAAAGCCGCGCGGCGTTGTCGCGCCAGCCTTCGGGCTCTGCGTGCACCGGCGTGAAGTCGACCAGTTCGAAATCGGACTTCAGTGTCACGGGCTCCATCAAGGCAGTTTCGAGGCGCCGAGCAAAACGCCGCAAACGCAGCTGCAAATCGGCGAGACGCGCCCACTGTGCGTCGTTGGCGGCCGCGCCGATGCCGCGCAGTACGTCGCCCATGACCGTCAGCAGCCGCGCCGCGCGTTGCGCGCGCCATGCGTCGTCGGGGACTCGTTCACAGGCGCCCGAGACGGCGATCAGATACGCGAACAACGCTTCGCTGTCGGTCAGCAGGCCGAGCAGCGTGTCGTAGGTTTCGCGGCCACCCGTTCTCGATGCCGGCACACGCGCGAGCACTTTGCGCGAGCGCTCCAGCGCGGCGCGGGCGTCGGCGCGAAATTTTGCGGCATGCGTGGCCCATTCGCCGCGCGCCGCGCGGCGTTCGAGCAGCCGCGCGCTGTCCACGGCGATATCGGCAAGACGCAGATACACGGCGCGCAACGACGAGCGGCTCGTGCCGAAAGGATGAATGCGCCAGACCGTCAAACTCAGCGCCACGGCAAACAGACACCCCACCAGGTAGATGCCGAGAAACGCCATGCCTTGCCGAACGCTGTGCATCGGCCGGTCGACCATCACGACGCATGCGGTGGCCGCGAGAATCGTTACCTGCGATGTGGCCGCGCCCCAGATCCTGCCGAATGCGCCGATTGTCGTGAACACCAGCACCGCGAGCGCCGCGAACACGGCGCCCGCTCCGGAAGCGTAAGCGGTCAGGCCGCCGCACAGTGTGGACAGCACCGCGAAGCCCATCATCGAGGCAAAGCGCGCGCGGTTGGAGCCGCCCGCATCGGCGAGGCAGGTCCAGAACGCGCCGATCGCCGCCCACGCAAATGTCGGTTCGTGCAGCAGATTGCCGAGCGCGAGCATGGCCGTCGACGCACAAGCCGCTCGCAAGCCTTCGGAGAGGCTGGCCTCGCTGGTCGAAAACGACACCATCCATACCGGCCGCTTGCGGTAGATCGCGCTGACGACGGCATACAGCCAGTTCGACCAGCGTTGCGATGAAGACGACGGGTTGGACTTGCGATTCAGCATCCGAAAGATGGCCTCCAGGGAACGCGGATTGGCGCCGCGTCGGCGCAGCGCGACGGCCGGCGGCAGGCACGCGTATGCAGGCGGCCAATAATACGGGTTTACGCGTAGATATAAAAATGGCTTCGGTTCATCCTGTCGATGCATTGCGTCTATGCTCGCCGAACTCTCGCCCGGTGCCGCGTAGCTTCACCGTGGCCGTTATGCGTCCAGGTCAGCGCCTTCTCCGTGCCGTTCCGACACCTGACCGTGCAAAAAGAGAACCATCGAAGCATTGACACGCGCAGTATCGAGTCACCAAGAACGGTCATCCGTCAGTCCTTTACAGCACGACGTCATGCCAACCGCTCGCTGCCGTGGAGTTCGATTCCGCTTTTCACTAATCGCGAGCATCGCCTCCTGCATGACGATATCTAGCCAGGAGGCCCCATGAAGCGCGACCTGCGAAATGCCCAACTTTCCCAGAAACGCCGTCGCACCATCGCCGCCCTTGCCGCCTTAGTCGGCGCACCCTTGTCCGTACTGGCGACGAATGTCACTGCTCAGGGCGCGCCACCCCGGAAGAAGACCCTGATGAGCAATAACAGCAGTTTCCATGTGACCAAAGATGGGACACGTATCTTTTTTAAGGATTGGGGAGAAGGGACGCCAATCGTCTTTTCACACGGATGGCCTCTCGACGCTGACGCGTGGGACTCGCAAATGCTCTTTCTCGGACTTCGGGGCTACCGCGTCATCGCCCACGATCGCCGTGCCCACGGGCGCTCCACACAGACTTGGGATAACAACGACATGAACACGTATGCCGACGACCTCTCCGGTTTGCTCGACATGCTCGATGTAAAAGACGCGATGCTCGTTGGTCACTCAACTGGCGGTGGAGAAGTCGTTCGCTACCTCGGACGACACGGAACCAAACGTATTTCCAAAGCCGTCCTTATTGGAGCTATTCCGCCGGTTATGCTGAAGAGTGCAAGCAATCCCGGTGGATTGTCGATAGATGTCTTCGACAACATTCGCGCCGGTGTGTTGCAACGTGCGCAATATTATAAAGACCTCGCGATGCCGTTTTATGGTTACAACCGTCAGGGCGCCACTCCTGTGCAAGGGGTAATCGACGAATTCTGGCTCGAAGGGATGCGTGGTGGAATCAAAGGCCAGTATGACTGCGTGAAGCAATTCTCCGAGACGGACTTTACGCAAGACCTTCAGAGAATCAAGATTCCTACTCTTCTGCTGCACGGAGACGACGACCAGATAGTGCCCATTTCGGACTCGGCGGCACTCTCTTCCAAACTGCTGAGCAACGCAACCCTCAAGGTATACCAAGGGGCGCCTCACGGCATGTGTACAACGCTGTCCGACAAAGTCAATGCGGATTTGCTTGCCTTCGCCAGATCATGAAGTCGGCATCACAACAAATGCTCTCTAACCCAAAACGCGAGTCCATGGAAATCGCCTCGATGGGTCGACCGATGTCACAGAAAATCGTCCAAGCGCCTATCGGCGAGCCTTGGCAACGGTTCCCGGTGTCACACCAAAGATTGACTTGAAGTGACGCCCGAAATGGCTTTGGTCAGCAAATCCTGTCTCCGTGGCTACAGCCGATATATCGGCACCTGCTAGCAACCGGGACTTTCCCTCGCTTACGCGAAGCATTAACTGATATCTGTGCGGCGTCAAACCGTAGGCTATCGCGAAGCGGCGACACACATCCGATGCCGACATCGAAGACTCGCGTGCGAGGTCTTCAAGCGATACGTTTCGATTCCAGAATTCATGCAGAAATTCGTGCGCACGACGAAGGCCTGCACTCGTGCGGCCGCACGACGACAACGGAGCTTTCGACCGAGGCAAGCCACGATACTTATGCAGCAATGACTCGCAGAAAAGCGTCCATTCCCCCGACCACGCATCTACCGTCTCGGGAGACGTGATAACCTGGTCCACGAACGCCCGGGCGATTCGCACTTGTTGCAAGTCGCCCGGCAACTCTCGCATAAGTTGGCACACATCCACGTCGAAGGCTTCGCACTGCTGCTGCCACGCTTCATCGGGAACGTAGAGCATCACATATTCGCACATTCCTCCGACTGCCTTTCCGGCATGCGGACTGCCCGGAGGCATACAGTAGATCTGGTTTGCCGCCAAAACTCGTCGGCTCGCCTTTCTCACCGAAATATCTTTCGCACCCGCCACAACGGCGCCTATCGACCACGTGTCGTGTGCGTGAGCGGCGAACCGATGGCTTTCGAATCTGGCGTGCAGCGCCTCAATTGCCTGAATTTTCGCAACATGTCCGAATCGCGCAAACTCTGCCGTAGTTCGTGGATTACTTCCCGTCATAGTCGAGCAATTCAAAAAAACATGGCCTGGAGAAAGCGGCGGCATTGCCGATGGACCGTCACTATACGGCTGCAGCGTAGGCGCGAGCAATTCCAATTTGTAAACGTCTGGACACGCGCTTGTCAGCGTATCGGCTGCTCGCCAGTGACGCGGCAGCCATCGAGCCACGCACAGGGACAATTGCTCAGTAGAACCCGCCTTGTTGCGTAAAGGTCGTCACGGGTCGGATGACACGCTTGAATTTTTACAAGGGCATCTGCACTCGTATAGAAAGCTTTTGCGTTGCCTCTAACATTAAGGACCATCGCCGTTGCGGCTTCAAAGCGAGGGTTTCGAAAGACAGGCTGCTAGCGCGTTGCCCCCGATGCCTGCTCCCTCCAGCGCTTCGGAGTCAAACCGGTCGCCTGACGGAACACCGTCGTGAAATGCGCCTGCGTATGAAATCCTACCGCATAGGCAATTTGCGCGATTGGCAAACGTCCCTCTGCAAGTAGCGATTTAGCAGCGCCCAATCGCTTCTCTGTCAGGTATGCATGCGGACTCAGTCCCGTGGCAAGCTTGAACTGTGCTGCAAAGTGCATGCGGCTCAATCCCGCACGCTGCGCGAGGTCTGTCAGGCTAATCTGTTCACCGAGATTGTCTTCAATGTACTCTATAGTGCGCTTCAATCTCCATGGTGCGAGGCCTTGGCGAAGACCGTCGTCCAGAAATCTGTTTTGGAATTCCATCGCTCGAGCAAGGATTGCCATGCCAAGGCTTTCGCAATAAAGACCAGAAAATGGGCTTCGCAAACTTGTGGCGTCGAGCAAGGTACATCCCAGCTTTCCCATCACCGTATCGGGCGCAAACCCTGGGTCCGAAAGGTGATAGTCCGCAGGACACTTACATTGCTGCAACTCCTCATAGGTTGCAACGAGAGTCGCCCGCGGTACGAATACGTGAACTGCTTCTACCGGCCTTTTGAAGTTGCAACGGATTTCTTCGCCGGGGCCGGCGATTTGCGTCCCGCCGAAGCCTCCCGTGCCCTTTGTTATCCGTTTCCCATTTCGAAAGCAGTCCACGATTGTGTTCCGCAGCAGCACTTCGATAATGTAACAGTCTTCAAGTACTGGAGCGCTCAGCTGCCGCTCGTGTTCCGCAATGTCACGCCAGAATGCGATAGAAATGCGCGACGCTGAAAACTGGATGTGTGCGGACTTACGCCAGTCCGCCTCTTCTTCGAGTGAGTTGGTAGGGTGTTCGGATTTTCGAAACCCTGGTTCGCAGGCAAACATATCGGGATTCATGATACTGCGCCTCTTTCAATTACAACTCCTACTATTTATCTATCCGACCCTAACCGATGCCAATCGGAAACGCTGGACAAATCTCTCAACACGGAACTGATGGGCGGCTTACTATCCGCGCAAAAGCGGAGGGCTATTCGCACGTATAGACCGCAGTTACATCTATTGGATTTAGCTGCCAACGTGAGCAAGGGATGCGAGCACGTGGGGGACGCTGAGGGTCATTGCGGCTCGCGTCTAGAAGTCTCCATGCCGCGATGACTACAAGGTCAATTCGCAATTCGGCTTTGCGACAAGCGTTTCTTTACGAATCGAGCGGCAGCGGCGATTCCATTACCGCGTCAATCTTCTGCAGGCGAATCGGGAACGGCTCGAATCGGCTCATATCCCCCATCTGCAGTGTGAGTTTCCTCTCCCGCGAGGGCCGGCGTGAATACGCAAACAAGTCGAAGGTCACCTTTAACAGCTCGCACGAGATGACGGTCATGTTTATCCAGCACATATACGCTGCCTGGTCTAAGCTTAAATCTCTCGCCACTCGCGAGGTCTACAACCTCGCCTTCTCCACCGAAGCAATAATTTGCCTCCACGTGGTGCCGATACTGCAATTCCATCTGGGTGCCCTCTTCGACTGTCGTATCGTGGAGGGAGAAACACACCCCGTCGGCCGCGACGACTAATCGCTTGCTGTCCCAGCCTTTTCCGCGAATGTGTCTCGGTGTTCCAACGGTTGAATCGACGTCACGTACTAACATTTCATATTCCTCTTACGGCTAGGCGACATCCGTTCTGGTCGAGTGTTCGTCCAATTCGCTACTATCAATCAGGCGCCGCTCGAAGACGACGCGCGCGTGTCGCTGATCCCGACGCGGCCATACGAAGTGGCGGGAAGAAGGTGTTAGCGCGACCTCTGCCCCATACAGCTCTACTCGCCATGGGCGACAGACACCTTCTTGTCCGTCCAACGACCACCTGTTAGTCGATATATCGTGTACGGAGCCGCAGCCAGGTCACCGTTTTTGTCAAAGGCAATCGGTCCTGTCAAACCGTCCATGTTTGTTTTCCGCACCGCCTGCAGTACATCGACGGCTCTGGCAGATTGAGCGGCCAGTACGGCCTGTACGATGACCGAGGTAGCATCGTAGGCATAGGGTGCCTGGAATCCTTCCAGCTTTGCCTTGTATCGCGCCTCATAGCGGGACGCAAAATCCTTTGCTGGCATTCTGTTCAACGGCAAGCCTGGCTGGATAGTGACCGTACCTTCACCGTCCCCGCGGGCGAGATTCAAAAAGATAGCGTTGTTGAACCCCTCTCCGGCGAGCGTCGCCTTCATGCCCGCACTTCGCATCCGTCTGACGATCTGGGCGGCTTGCGCATCAAACCCGCCGAATACAACCAAATCAGCGTTCTGAGAGCGGATTCGGGTCAGGATAGCGCTGAAATCAACTGTCTTATCCGTCACGTACTCTCGGGCAACAATTGCGACGTGGCGCTGCGCGATGAAATCGCTGACCCGGTCGGCCAGGCCCGCACCGAAATCAGTTCTGTCGTCAACGATGGCAACACGCCTAGCCTGAAAATCTTCGACAAGATAGCGTCCCAGTTCAGCACCGGCAACCGCGTCCTGCCCAACGACTCTGAACGACGACTTCTTCCCTCGAAGCGTATAGATAGCGCTCGTGGAGCTAGGGCTTACCTGTGCAATCTGGGCATCGTCGTATACGTTCGAGGCGGCAATGCTGCACCCGGAATTGAAATGCCCTACCACCCCCGCAACCGACATATCGACAAAGCGCTGCGCAACCTGACTCGCTACTCGCGGGTCCGCCTGGTCATCAAGTGGCGCCAGCTCGAATGAGACAGTACGCTCGCCTATCTTTGGATGCCGCGCATTCGCGTCCTCGATAGCCAGTCGCGCCGCGTTTTTCATTTCTTTTCCATCTGCCGCCGAGGGGCCCGTCAATGGGGCAGCAAATCCAATGCGAACAACAGCCGCGTCTTCTGACTGAGCGCCCTGACACCACAGAGTCGCGATCGAGAAAATCACCCCGCCGGCGAAGCGCTTCAACGTGCTCATGAGCCAGTTCATGATTTGCTCCCGATCGACATCACTTCGCCAGTGCAACGGCGCGGCGTAGAACCACAGGCTTGCTGCATCGCGCATATCCATACAATAGAAACAAGCATCGTGAAATGCAAACAATTTTCTTTTAAAAATCGGCTTGTCTGCATTCAATCATCCAATTAAGCGCATACATTTCTCTTCATCAAATTGTGGGCTTCGACGCTTGCTCCGCCTTCCTGATGGGTATTTGGCTTTGGTGAAGTAAAGAGCTGCATCAATAATTGATGAATGTATGTACTGCCCCTTGGAAAGCACTGACGTTTCGTCCAGATTGCGCCCTCTCTTCAGACAACTTGGATGCAGACATTGACGCACAAAAATGGAGCAGACGTCCGAAATGTTGCATACAATAAAAACAGATTGCTCCGGGCGAGGTGCGAAATGATGCGAACATCTGGCTGGACTCCAATTCTCGAAGGCGGGAATGGTCCGACGTATCTGGCAATTGCCAATGCCGTCGCTGAAAGCATAAATAAGGGTGAGCTCCGCGTCGGCGACAGATTACCCCCGCAACGTTCACTGGCCGCATTACTCGGCATCGACTTCACAACCGTTAGCAGGGGCTATGCCGAGGCCCAGCGACGAGGTCTGCTCGAGGCTCGCGTGGGTCGCGGCACCTATGTGAAGGCGATACAGCGTCCGTCTGCCACTCTAACGAACGTGTCCGGCATCGACATGTTGATAAATCAGCCCCCGCCGTTCGACGACCCCACGCTTGAGAAGCGCATCTGGGAAGGTGTGCCTGCAATGCTGGCCGAGCGCGGCATGGAAATGCTCATGCGCTACCAGGTGCCGAGCGGAGCCATGAGAGACCGTCTGGTGGGGGCGAACTGGCTCACTCAACGTATTCCGGGCCTCGGACCTGAGCGCGTCCTTGTTTGCCCCGGCGCACAAGGCGCACTCCTTGCCGTCTCCATGATGTTGGCAAGCGCGGGAGACACCATTTGCGTAGAGGCGTTGACGTATCCAGGCTGCCTCCTGCTTGCGAAGGAACTGGGTGTTCGTCTGTCGGCGGTCGAAATGGACGAGCACGGAGCGATGCCTGAATCACTTGACGCGATTTGCCGATCCGAGAAACCGAAGGCGTTCTATTGCACTCCCATTGTTCACAATCCCACCACGATTACGATGCCGCTGGACCGGCGCATCGCTTTAGTCGAAGTAGCGCGCCGTCACAAACTCCCCATCATCGAAGATGACAACTATTGGCCTCTGGTCAACTCGCCCGACGATTCTGCCGATGCCTTGCGCGAACTTCCCGCTCTAGCGTCGCTGGCGCCCGAGTTGGTGCATTACATATCGGGACTGGCGAAATGCGTGTCGCCCGCATTGCGAATCGCCTATCTGGCCGTACCTGACCAAAGCTCCGCAGAGAGAGCATCCGTCGTGATACGTGCGACGGCATCGATGGCCGCGCCGTTGAGCGCCGCCGTTGCTACTTACTGGATTGAATCTGGTTTGGCAGAAGAGATGCTCAGTGCGATACGCACAGAAAGTGAAGCACGCCAAGCTATCGCGCACCGGCACCTAGCTGCTGACCTGGAAAATCGACATGGTTACGGCTTTCATTTGTGGCTGCCATTACCCGTGCCTTGGACATGCAACGCGTTCATAACCCAACTGAAGCTTTCAGGTATATCCGTCGCGGGTACTGACGCCTTTTCGGTTTCCGAGGCACCCGATGGTGTCCGACTCTGCTTAGGCGCGCCGAGAACACGTAACGACCTTGAAAATTGCATGCGTCGAATCGCCGACATCCTGCATCTCAAATCGTATGAACCGAGTCAAGTAATCTGATACTCATGAAGCCATGGCGAAACGAGTGCAAAAGATCCCGCAGTACACTCGGCAGAGACTGAGGCAGCGTCGTCTCACGGCTAGCGAACGGCAGGCAGTGGCGCACCCGTTAATCGCACCGGTTCACAGCTTGACTTGAGATGCCATGCGCCTCGCCAATATGCAAAGCGCCCTAAGTGTTGTCCAAAACACTTAGATATCCAAGGTGACACCTTCACGATTCTGCGTTCCATCCTCGAGATGAGGGCCGGGATGCGGGCGTGCAATACAAATCAGCGCCTCTCCCGGTTCCACGTCATGTGCCGGAGGCTCGGTGTAGTCGACTTCACCTTTAACGACTCGCGTTACGCAAGTGCCGCAACTGCCCGACCGGCAGGCGTAAAGTGGCTTCAGACCGTTCGCCTCAGCCAACTCGAGCAGACTGCCAACTTTCGGCCTCCAGATTGCGTTCCGGCCACTTTTGGCGAACGTGACTACGACACCTTCGCTGTTGTCCACTTCCACTGTCCGTTCGATTCGGCGTGAAACCGAGGCCGGCCCGAAGCTCTCGAGGTGGATTCTCGAATCCCGCACGCCTAGCGATAATAAAGCGTCGTAAACGCTTTGCATGAAGCCCGGTGGGCCGCAAAGATAAACCTCGTAATCGTCAAGAGGAAGTACTCTGCGCAGAAGCGCCCGGTCAATATATCCTTCACTCTGATGTGTTTTTCCGAGCACATCATCTTCAGAAGGACGGCTGAACGCGACATGCAGAGTGAGGTTGGCATGAAGCTCGCCCTTCTTTGCAAGATGTGCTGCGAATGCGCGGTGCTTGCTGTTAGTCGCGGAATGGATGCAGTAGATTGGCTTGTGGAGGAGCGTGCGCCCGTCGTTGACCAGTTGGCTATTGAGCATCGCGATCAAAGGCGTAATGCCAACTCCCGCGGAAATAAGCGCCAGAGGTCTTCCTGCTGCCTCATCGAACACAAATGCACCGCGCGGGGCGAGCGTCTCTATCGTGTCGCCAACAACAATGTGGTCGTGCAAAAAATCGGAGCAGCCGCCCTTGCCTTCTCGTTTTACGCTAATCCGATAGGTCCTACCGTTCGACGCGTCGGACAGCGTGTAAGTGCGGATCGTGGGCTCGGCCCAGCCAGGCGGTTGCAGGCGGATGGGCAGATACTGGCCTGCCTGGTAACCCACGAGACCGCTACCGTCTGCCGGCTCCAGAATGAAGGAGCGGATCGTCGCACTCTCGTCAATGGTCTCCAGAACCTTGAACGGTCGCCAGACCGTACGAAGCCGTTCCGCTTCCAGCGTTTTTGCGACGATATCCCAGTGGCCGGTGCGCTCAAGAAGCGGGGAATAGTCCGGCGCTGTGAAAGTGCATGGCAAGCTTGCCTCGACCCGGCAAACTTCGTCGATGTGATAACGGAACAGGCGCTGTGCGCCGTTGAACGCGTGCAACTCAGGACCGTCCCATAGAACCTCCGCGTGAGCGGCGATGTAGAGCATGGCGCCGCTATCAAAGTCGATGAACATCAGCCCCGCATGATTGTCGAATTGCCAGTTGCCAATCGTATTGAAGATAAAGTTGCCGACAAAATCCGGTGCTGTCAGCGTGTGGTCGTCATCGATACGGACGAAGCCAGGCCGTCCGCCGCGGTGCGACACATCGGCGCCCGTGGCAACCGGGTCCCCTTCTTGCAAAAGGACGCTGGCCACAAAATAAGTATCGGCTTTAGAAATGATGGCCGAGGCCGAGGCGTCGAGCCGGCTATTGCGGTGAACCGGTCGCGGCTCCGGTAAAAGCGGGTCGCGATTGAACGAGAGCTCGCGCCCCTGAATGTACTGCGGGCAGATACCCAAGGTCTGGCGGACGTCGATTGTGAAGCCATCGGGCAGCAACGCCCCAACGGTGCCTATCACGCGATTCCGACGGCGAGTATGAAACTGGACGCCAAGCAACGCTATCTCCGCGCCAGGCACGAGCGTGTCGTTTAGCGGGTCACCGTATAGAGCGCGAGCGCGAACCGTAAGCGTCACATCGCCGGTGGGATTGACGAAGCCTGGCTCACCAACCAGAAACGAAGCCCAAGGGCGACCGGAGGAGTCGACGGATGCCATGAAAACGTACGGCAGCATGAGGAAGAATTCCCTCTGTTGGGCCGTCAGGTACCGGCGAACGGCACGCCGCCCTTGAGCGTCTATCTTTTCACGTACCCCGACGCGCTCCTGCACTGCCAACTCGCCTTCGTGGAACGGTGAACGCTCAAGGTCCCAGCCGGGCGAAGAAGGAACAGTTGAACTGCTCATGACGTTGCTCCCTACGTGTCACTGTCTAGCATCAGACTTCGATATGCAGTTCAGTGAGCCACTACGGTTGCCCGGCCCGTCCATCGACCGGCCAGGAATAGCATCCGCTTCAACGATGAATAGCTTTTCCCTTCAGAACTTGTCCGCAGCCAAATCACCGTGAAATCAGCGAAAGCGTGGAGGGCCTTCTTTCCCGCTGGCGCGAGGTTGCCCTGCATATCATCTATGAAAACGACTCCTGTCCGTCTCTATGTTCAGGCATTTAAACCGGCAGGAGACTTCTGAAATTCCACAAATCCCGGCAGCGCCTCGATTCTTTGCAACCACGCATTCACATTAGGGTAACCCTTCAGATCGACGTTACCTTCGGGTGCTCGCGCTATGTAACTGTACAGGGCGACATCGGCGACAGTCGGATGGTCGTGTGAAATGAACTCGTGGCCATCAAGCTCCGCCTCGATGATTTTCAGTATGCTGTGCGCGACGCTAATGACCTGCTCCGGGTTGTACTTTGCTCCAAAAACAGTGATTAAACGCGCGGCGGCAGGACCATTTGCGATCTCGCCAGCAGCCACGGACAGCCAACGCTGTACGGCCGCCGCAGCCTGTGGAGACTCTGGCAGCCAATCTTCCTTGCCATACTTCTTCGCCGCATAAATGAGGATGGCATTCGAATCGGCGATGGTTATGCCATCATCGACCAGCACGGGAACTTGTCCAAAGCGATTAATCTTCAGAAATTCTGGCGCTTTATGCGCCCCCTTCATCAGATCGACCTCCACGAGCTCCGGTTGTAAACCTATGAGGGACAAAAAAAGTCGTGCGCGGTGAGAATGTCCAGACAGCGGATGGTAGTAGAGCTTCATGGCTTTCCCTCAAGATGAAGTGGAACACGGAGGTGCTGCGGATGTCGTCACAGTCCAAGTTCACTCAGCCCGGCGTGGCCGTCAGGACGGCGACCGAGCGGCCAATGGAACAGCCGGTCTTCTTCTTTGACAGGACGGTCGTTGATGCACGCAAAACGACGAATCATCAAGCCTCTATCGTTAAACTCCCAGTTTTCGTTGCCGTATGAACGAAACCAATTCCCGGAGTCATCGTGACACTCGTACGCGAAGCGCACCGCAATTCGGTTACCCGAAAACGCCCACAGCTCCTTAATCAGCCGGTAGTCCAGTTCGCGCTGCCACTTGCGGGTGAGCAAGGCCACTATCTCCGCACGCCCGTTTGCAAATTCGGCGCGATTTCTCCAGCGCGAATCGGCTGAGTAAGCAAGCGAAACGAGCGCGGGGTCACGGGTGTTCCATCCATCTTCTGCAAGTCGCACCTTCAATGTTGCGGTTTCGTTGTCGAAGGGGGGACACGGAGAGCGTACATCTTCCGACATTATTGGACTCCTGCTCATGCAGAGGAACTTCAATAGGAGACCGGCGAAGTGCCGGCCCATTCACCTGGCAGCCTGTCTCAACTGAATATGCGCAGCCAAAGTTTGACCGTTGCAGAATCCGGCTGGTTACGTTGACGAACGGTCAGATCAAACTTTGTTTTGCATTTGCACGATTGCTTCGATGGCCTACCCAAGATGGGTTAGACCAAGTCAAAAATGTAGTGCGAAATCGATAAGAAGTCGCGAACTTCGAAACAACGAGCGCACGAAGCAAGGCATCATTTTTTTGCCGGAGCGACGCTGGGACGTCAGCCAATCCGTGACGCGATAACTGGCCGCGCCAAGCCGAATCCCATTTTTCACAATTCGGTCGGACGGCCAGCGAGCCCGCACAGAGTGCGATCTTCATTTCGTTGTAGGAGGTCACATGTTTCCCGATGCAGACAGCGGTGCGAATGACGACCGTGCCGGCAAGGCATCTCAAAGATATCAATGCCCGCGCTGTACCGGGCCGTTCGCCGCCGTTCCTGAATCGTCCCGTGGTGGCGCAGCAGGACCGAGCGGTTACCAGCTCGAAAACGTCAAGCCTGGCGTTTACTGGATAAGCGCTGGCGGATACGACACGATGTTCCTTGTTACCGGCGCCGGAGTAATCGCTGTCGACGCGCCCCCCTCGTTGCGAGAAGTATTATTGTCCGCCATAGCGTCCGTCACGGCGGAGCCAGTCACACACGTCATCTATAGCCATTCGCACTTCGACCACATCGGCGCAGCCGATATCTACCCGCAAAGCGCAGTCCGAATCGCACACCAGTACACCGCGGAGAAGTTGGCGGGGTATAGCGACCCTCAGCGCCCGATTCCGACAATCACTTTCAGCGACGAATATGTGCTGCAGCTAGGTGCTGTAGAACTCGAACTCCGCTATCACGGAAACATCCATCAGCCCGGCAACATCTTCATATACGAACCGAAACAAAAGGTCCTCATGCTCGTGGATGTCATTTTCCCAGGATGGGTACCCTTCAGGAATCTGGCGGTTGCCAATGACGTTCACGAGTATTTGCACGCCCACGATCTGCTTCTCGATTACGACTTCGACGTTATGGTGTGTGGCCACCTTACGCGTTATGGCACGCGTGCCGATGTCGTCACACAGAAGGAGTTCGCGCAGCAACTGCGCGCGGCGTCCATGAAGGCGTTGAGGTCTGTACGAATTGAAGACGTGGCCGCACGGACGGGGACCGACAATCTGTGGGCGCTGATGGACGGCTATCTGGAAGACGCAATCGAAACTGTCACTAACGAGATGCTCACGACTCCGACTGCCGACGGACGGCTGTGGACCGACAGGCTGGGAGGTGCAGACATATGGACCAGGCACCATGCCTTTTCCATGATTCAGGCACTGCGCGTTGAAAGACCCGATTAGTCATGATTGGAAGCAATGCAAGAACGTTCTATAGATGTGGCGGCGGCTTCTATAGACTGAAGTCGTGCCCGAGGCCAGTGAAAGGAATACGCGCTCGCTCGCTATATATCTCGGCATGTCAACAAAAGACCATGGAGCTACGCCGTGCAGGATTGCAAGCAAGACAGGAGCTGGAAAATCGTCGAATACCGTCCCGAATTCACGGACGGGGTCATCGATTTGATTCTTACAATACAAAACGTTGAAGCGGGCCTTAACATATCGCTCGAACAGCAACCCGACCTTCTCTCTATCGAATCAAACTACCCGCAGGCGGGTGGCGGATTTTGGGTTGCAGTAGACGAATCGGGCGACGTAATTGGCTCCGTCGGACTTCGACGCGAGACCGAAGAAGTCGCCGTTCTCAAGAAATTCTTCGTCAAGGACAGCTATCGCGGGGCTGGCGTCGCGGCTGGCTTATTTGACAGGCTGCTCGCATTCGCAGACCAGAGCGGGGTGAGGACAATCCTCCTGGATACACCATCGATTGCAAGCCGGTCACACGCGTTCTATCGCAAGAAGGGCTTCCGGCAGATAGACAGGTCCGATGCGCCTATCACGTATGACTATCCTGACCGGGATTCGCTATTGTTCCGCCTGGACCTCTGAAATAAACAAGGGACGGCGAACCTATCGTCGTCTCTACTTCTTCCTTGGGCGCGAAAACTGTTTCGGCACGACGAAATTCACGACGGCGCTGTCGAGCGTCTCATGATTGGCGTCTACGAGCTCGATTAAAACCTTGTGCGCTCCAACCGGCAGCCCAACAATGATTAGAGGCTCACCGCTCGCATCGGCCCAATGCCACGGTGCGTCGTCAACCGTTACATGAATGTGTCCGATACGTGGCGAGTCGTCGAGTGCCTTAGGGCCGAATACCGGTACGATGTGCAGATTCTCTGCCCGGTACTGGATAAATACGAAGCCTTTTGCCAGAGACTCGGCAAGAGGCGGGTCGACGACGATTCGTGCGGGAGGTTCGTTTTCCAGCGGGACAACAGGGTCCGCTCCGCGTATGTCGCGTGCACTCTGACCGAACGCACCACTTGCGCAAAGAATGACCGTCGCTCCCGCAATGCTTGCCAAAATCTGATTCACGGCAGGCTCTCCTGGCTCAGACCAATGCGGCGCTCGACATTGCTTTCCCCGCGCCTCCGCCCAATCTTTCGGTGCGAGTATAGGCGGCAAATTTCGTAGGCTTTTATCCATATGCACGACGGCGGTTCAGGTTCTTTCTGATTCACGCGTTCATCATCGCTCCAGCACAACGCTGATCAGCGCCGGCTCAGCGATAGGTTGACTGCATCCTGGCTGCCGTTCAGGACCGTGACGAGACCCGTGCTAACTTGAAGCTTTTGCGTGCAAATCGGAAATACTTTGCCCTTGGCCGACGACTAACCTCAAGAGATCGTCAAAGCGATGCGAGAGCCGTGATGAAAGAGATTATCGAGGGGTTTCTTCGATTCCAGAAAGAGATCTTCCCAGAGCGGGTGGAGCTCTTTAAAAAGCTTTCGCGCGCGCAAGCTCCTACCGCGCTTTTCGTTACATGCTCAGACACACTGTGCAAACGATTCGAATTTTCGTTTTGCATGCGCCGCCCTTCAGCCGATGAAGGGGCCTAGTCGAAGTCTCTCCGACGATATGACCGAGGAGCCTGAAAAGTGAACTTCAATTCTGACAATGCGGCCGTCGTTATTATTGACCCGCAGAACGATGTGCTGACCCCGAAAGGGACTGTCTGGGAAGCGGTCGGCGCCAGCGTGACGGAAAACAATACAGTCGGCAACCTGGAGCGGGTTTTGAAGGCTGCTAAAGACAAGGGTATTGGTGTGTTTGTGTCACCCCACTATTTTTACCCAACTGACTCAGGCTGGAAATTGAACGGACCGGTCGAAGCTGGCGAGATCGAGGCCGGAACGTTCTCCAGACGCGGACAGCTCACGCTCCAGGATTTCCAAGGCTCAGGTGCCGACTGGGTTGAATCATTGAAACCGTACATTGAAGACGGAAGGACAGTCGTCGTCAGCCCTCACAAGGTCTTCGGGCCACAGACCAATGACCTCGTGCTTCAACTCAGAAAACGAGGCCTGCAGAAGATTTTGCTTTGCGGGATGATTGCCAACCTTTGCGTTGAATCTCATCTTCGCGATTTTCTGGAGCAAGGGTTTGAAGTGACCGTGATATCGGACGCAACGGCTGGTCCCCGGCATCCTGAATGGGGCGACGGTTACAAAGCGGCGATGGTGAATTATCGATTCCTTGCCCACTCTGTCTTGCCAACCGATGAGGTAGTCAGACTACTTGGCTGACATAGACGGTGGTGCTTCTCGGGCATTGAGCATGGCGGCGCTTTAGTGTGCTGTACGGCGCCGCCATCAGTTGCAATCTCATCCCGTAGCATCGAACCACGGCCGAGTCTCTGCCGGAGCCGGCTCCGTCGTTTTGTTGGAGAGGCAGATGCGTGAAGACATTTTCCCACTGCTTGAACGGATTCCATTACAAGCTTCTTCCGTAGCAGGCGTGCGGGATGCAATGACCTGCATGACAGAAGATCTGCTTGGCCAGCGCTCGACAGTAGTCCACGCTGCATCTCGCCCGATACGGCGGCATGCCAGATCTCGCGCTTGCGACTCCACTGCGGTAGCTGTTGCAGTTGAATCGGTCAGGCCGGTCACCGGACCTTCCCGATTTCAAATCGTCGAGCGATTGTCGCGCGAAACGCTTTCCGTCTACTGGAGTGACGCCAGGACGGGGCTATACGCCGACCAGCGCTGGAGACTGTGTCGCGCCCGCATACGTTCATTTTGCGTATTGACCGGAGTTCCCATTCAAATCGGCGATCTGGTCTATCGCCCCAAATCACAGAGCACGGGCAGCCCCGCAAATCGCGACTTCATGATACTTGCAGACATGGTCCGCGACGATTCTCTGGATATTCGCTGACCCCTGGCGTCGCATCTAATCGCATCGGTCGGAAACCAGACATCACCGCAACCATCGGAGCCTTGCGCGTGAGCGTCAGGAACCGATGGCTTTTGCGTTCACGTCGCGCATCCGAATCCGACGATCCGGACGGATAGCCCAAGCCGTGGCTCACCAACCAGGTCTGCAGCCCAAATACTTCGCGATGCAAATCAAATCTGCGCCGAACCGCCGTCTACAAACAGTTCGCTTCCGTTGACGAAACTGCTTTCATCGGATGCGAGAAATAGCGCAGCGCTGGCCGTCTCGTCAGGATCACCTAGACGCCCAAGCGGCGTCGTCGCCTGTACTGCACTCACCATCCCTTCGTGCACGTCATTCGACGGAGCCAGGTTGTGCCATCCGGGCGTCGAGGTCGAGCCGGGCGCGAGTACGTTTACACGAATCTTGCGCGGCGCAAGGTCGAGGATCCAGCTTCGCGCGAAGTTGCGGATGGCCGCCTTGCTTGCGCTGTACACGCTAAATGCCGGAATGCCGGTTACGGCTGCCGTGGAGCCCGTGAGAACAATGGATGCGCCATCCTTGAGCAGCGGCAACGCTTTTTGCACCGTAAAAAGCGTCCCCTTCACGTTGGTCGCGAATGTCTTGTCGAAATGTTCTTCGGTGATATCGCCAAGCGCGGCAAACTCGCCAGCGCCGGCATTTGCGATCAGAATATCGATGACGCCCGCTTCGTCTTTGATAGTCGCGTAAAGACGGTCGAGGTCGGCGAGGTTAGATACGTCGCCCCGAATGCCACGAGCGTTGCCACCGACCTCGGCAACAGCCTTGTCCAGCTCTTCCTGGCGCCGTCCGGTCATGAAAACACGCGCGCCTTCGCCGGCGAAGCGCTTCGCGATAGCGAGACCGATACCGCTATTCGCGCCAGTGACCAATGCAACCTTACCTGCAAGCTTACCCATCTCGACACTCCAGTTACTTTTCGACCTCTCATTATGGAACGACACCTTCTGATAAGATAGTACCTACCTAAAGGTAAGTATGAGGTCTTTGATGGAACTGCGTGCAGACAGTTGTGGATTGGAAGTCGCGTTGACGGTTATCGGCGGAAAATGGAAACCCCTTGTGCTGTTTCATCTGAACAATGGCCCTCGTCGGTTTGGTGAGTTGAAGCGGCTTGTGACAGGCATTAGCGAAAAAGTCCTGATTCAGCAGCTGCGGGAGCTTGCGGACGACGGCGTCATCATTCGGCGGGACTATCAGACGGTTCCGCCCAAGGTCGATTACGAAATGACGCCGTTTGGCTATTCGCTGGCTGCGGCATTGAAGCCGCTTTGCGCGTGGGGCGACGAAAACCGGCAAAGGATTGCCGAACTGACGCAAGCGGCATAGCCGCACACCTGCGATTCCAGAACCGCAAGGGGTGTTACCGCCGAAATCCAGGCCAACAAACACAAAAGGGCAAACCGTTGCGGTTTGCCCCTTGAAAACCTGCCGAATGCTCGCAAAGCAAACTCATTCGTTCACTTTGCGATTACCCTGTTTTACTTCTTGTAGTTCGCCGCGCCTTCGGTGATTTCCTTGTGCGCGGCTTCGATGTCCGCCCAGCCCTCGACCTTCACCCACTTGCCCTTCTCAAGCGCCTTGTATTGCTCGAAGAAGTGCTTGATCTGGTCTTTCAGGTAGGCCGGGACGTCGTCGATCGACTTCAGGTTGGCGGTCATCGGGCAGACCTTGTCGTGCGGGACCGCGACCAGCTTCGCGTCCACACCGGATTCGTCGGTCATTTGCAGCATGCCGAGTGCGCGGGCACGCACCACCGAGCCTGCCAGCAGCGGGAACGGCGTGATCACCAGCACGTCGACCGGGTCGCCGTCGCCCGACAGCGTTTGCGGAATGTAGCCGTAGTTCGCCGGATAGCGCATGCCCGTGCTGATGAAACGATCGACGTGGAGCAGGCCCGTTTCCTTGTCGGCTTCGTATTTCACCGGATCGCTTTGCGCCGGGATTTCGATGATGACGTTGAAATCTTGCGGAAGGTCTTTGCCTGCGGGGACGTTATTGAAGCTCATGAGCGCTCTCTGGTCGGGATGGAATTCGGAACACGGCGCGCGGCGTGCTCGCTCGAACGGGATGCAACGTGAAACTCGCCTCGAGCAGCGGCGCTGCGGCCGGACAGTGCTGAATACGCCATTATAGCCAATCGCCCAATGGCATCCCTCGTTGGATCGGGGCGATAATCGTCTGGCGTCTCTCGATTGTGCCTCTCGTTTGTGAACACCACGTCACCGCAGCGCGGTGCTCGTGACACCTCAAGGAGCATGCATGGAAGAAGCCCGGCATTTCATCGGCGGCGAATGGTCCGCTGCATCAGGCGGCGAGACGATCGCCGTACTCGATCCCTCGGACGGCCAGCCGTTCACCCAACTCGCGCGCGGCACCGCGGCGGATATCGACGCCGCCGTGCACGCCGCGCGCCGCGCGTTCGAAGGCCCCTGGGGCCAGGCCAGCGCCGCCGAACGCGGCCGTATCCTGTACCGGCTGTCCATGCTGGTCGCGGCGCGGCAGGAGGAACTCGCCCAACTCGAAGCGCGCGACACCGGCAAGCCGCTCAAGCAGGCGCGCGCCGATTCGGCCGCCCTCGCCCGCTATTTCGAGTTTTACGCCGGCGCGGCGGATAAGTTGCACGGCGAAACGCTGCCTTACCAGACCGGCTATACGGTGCTGACGATTCGGGAGCCGCACGGCGTGACCGGCCATATCGTGCCGTGGAATTACCCCATGCAGATTTTCGGGCGCAGCGTGGGCGCGGCGCTAGCCACCGGCAACGCCTGCGTCGTCAAACCGGCCGAAGATGCGTGCCTCTCCGTGCTGCGGGTCGCCGAGCTTGCTGCCGAGGCGGGTTTGCCGGCTGGCGCGCTGAATATCGTCACGGGCTTCGGCCATGAGGCGGGCGCGGCGCTTGCGCGTCATCCGGGCATCGATCACATCTCGTTCACCGGCTCGCCGGATACCGGCAAGCTCGTCACGCAAATGGCCGCCGAAAATCATGTGCCGGTCACTCTGGAACTCGGCGGCAAGTCGCCGCAAATCGTTTTCGCCGACGCGGACCTCGACGCCGCGCTGCCCGTGCTGGTGTCGGCGATCGTGCAAAACGCCGGACAGACCTGCTCGGCGGGTAGCCGCGTGCTGATCGACCGGGCGATTTACGAGCCCTTGCTCGACCGGCTGAGCAGCGCGTTTCATGCGTTGCGCGTCGGCCCTTCGCAGGCCGACCTCGACTGCGGCCCGCTGATCAGCGCGAAACAGCAGCGGCGCGTGTGGGATTTCCTCTCGGATGCGCAGCACGACGGCATCGCCATGGCGGCGCACGGCGAGGTGATTCCCGAAGCGCCGGAAAGCGGCTTCTATCAGGCGCCGACGCTGCTGCGCGACGTGCCCGCGAGCCACCGCCTCGCTCGCGACGAAGTGTTCGGCCCCGTGCTCGCCGCCATGTCGTTCAGCGACGAAGACGAAGCTTTGACGCTTGCCAACGGCACGCCGTTCGGTCTCGTCGCCGGCATCTGGACACGCGACGGCGCTCGGCAGATGCGGCTCGCGCGCCGCCTGCGCTCCGGCCAGGTGTTCATCAACAACTATGGCGCGGGCGGCGGCGTCGAATTGCCGTTCGGCGGCGTCAAGCATTCGGGCCATGGGCGCGAAAAGGGCTTTGAAGCGCTGTATGGCTTCACGGCGCTCAAGACCATTGCAATCAAGCACGGTTAGTCAGGTACGCGCATCACCATCCACAACGAACAACGGAGACATCATGCGGTTGACAGGTAAAACAGCCATCGTCACAGGTGGCGGCTCGGGTTTCGGTGAAGGCATTGCGAAGACCTACGCGCGCGAAGGCGCTAACGTGGTGGTCAACGATCTGAACGGCCCGGCTGCCGAACGCGTGGCCAGCGAAATCGCGCTGGCCGGCGGCAAGGCCATCGCGGTGACGGGCAACGTCGCCCAGCGTGAGGACTGGCAGACGCTGCGGGAGGCCGCGCTTGAAGACTTCGGCAGCGTGCAGATCGTCGTCAACAACGCGGGCACCACGCATCGCAACAAGCCGGTGATGGATGTGACGGAAGCCGAATTCGACCGCGTCTATGCGGTGAATGTGAAAAGCATCTACTGGAGCGTGCAGGAATTCGTGCCGTATTTCCGCGAGCAAGGCGGCGGCTGCTTCATCAATATCGCGTCCACGGCGGGGGTGCGGCCGCGCCCCGGGCTCGTCTGGTACAACGGCAGCAAAGGCGCGGTGATTATCGCGAGCAAGTCGCTGGCGGTCGAGCTGGGTCCGGACCGCATACGCGTGAACTGCGTGAATCCGGTGATCGGCGAGACGGCACTGCTGGCCGAATTCATGGGCGTGGAAGATACGCCGGAAAATCGCCAGCGCTTTCTTGCCGGCATTCCGCTTGGGCGTTTCTCGACGCCGCAGGACATCGCCAACGCCGCGCTTTATCTGGCTTCGGACGAGGCGGAGTTCATCACCGGCGTGTGTCTGGAAGTGGACGGCGGACGCTGCGTGTAGCGCCGCGCCGTATCTGGTCCGCGAGGGTTTCGCGTGCAGCGGCCCTCGCCGCAGTCAGTGTTTTCCCCGGGTATCGATTCGTCGTGCAGACCACGCAGCGCGGATAGAATCGATCGACGGCGGTACTTCAATTCCACAAGAAAAGAGGAGACACCATGGCTAGTCCCGCAAATCCGCTCCACCATCCCGGCGCGGGTGCGCCGCCTTCCACTTTCGAAGAGGCCACCTACCGCAAGGTCAGCTGGCGGCTCGCGCCGCTTCTCATGCTCTGTTACGTGGTCGCGTACCTGGATCGCGTCAACGTCGGTTTCGCCAAGCTGCAAATGACCAGCGATCTTGGGCTGAGCGATGCGGTGTATGGTTTCGGCGCCGGGATTTTCTTTGTCGGCTATTTCATCTTCGAGATTCCGAGCAATGTGATTTTGCATAAGGTCGGCGCGCGGGTGTGGATTGCGCGGATCATGGTGTCGTGGGGCGTGATCTCCATGCTGACCATGTTCGTTACTACGCCGACGATGTTTTATGTGATGCGCTTTCTGCTTGGTCTGGCCGAGGCGGGGTTCTTTCCTGGGATCATTCTTTATCTCACGTACTGGTATCCGGCGCATCGGCGTGGCCGCATGACTACGTGGTTTATGACGGCGATTGCGTTGTCGGGCGTGATCGGCGGGCCGGTGTCGGGTTATATCCTGAAGACCTTTAACGGCATGAACGGCTGGCATGGCTGGCAGTGGCTGTTTTTGCTCGAAGGGATTCCTTCGGTAATCGTCGGGATCATGGTTTTTACCATGCTGGACGATCGGATTTCGAAGGCGAAGTGGCTGACCAAGGAAGAACAGCAGTTGCTTGAACGGCATGTTTCTGCGGAAGAGGCGACCAAGCATGACATGCCGATTCGGCAGGTGCTGACGAGTGGGCGTGTGTTGATGCTCAGTCTTACGTACTTCTCGTTTGTGATGGGGTTGTATGGGGTGAGCTTCTGGTTGCCGACGATTATTAAGGCTACCGGGGTGACGGATGCGTTCATGATTGGGTTGCTGTCGGCGATTCCGTTTGCGGGGGCTGTCGTGGCGATGGTGTTTGTGTCGCGTAGCGCGGACCGGAAGCGGGAGCGGCGTTGGCATATCGCGCTGCCGGCGTTTGCGGGGGCGGTTGGGTTGGTGCTTTCTGTGGTTTGGGCGCATAACACTGTGCTGGCGATGGCTTCGCTTACTCTCGCGACCATGGGTATTCTCACTACGCTGCCGCTGTTTTGGAGTTTGCCTACGGCGATCCTCGCCGGCACGGGCGCCGCTGCCGGCATTGCCATGATCAACTCGATCGGCAATTTGGCAGGTTTTCTGAGTCCGTACGCGGTGGGCTGGCTCAAGCAAGCGACTGCCGCGAATGACTCCGGCATGTATATGCTGGCGGCGTTCATGGTGCTCGGCGGGTTGCTGGCGATTAGTGTGCCGGCGAAGATGGTGAATAAGTGAGGGGTTGAGGTGCGGGCCTTGGCAGTGCTTCACTGCTGAGGCCTTGCATTGCTGTGTGGACGTGCGTCCAATTCACCTCCGGATACGTTGGTTTCGACGGATGTTGGCCAACTATCGCCGAGGGCATGAGGCGGTAGTTGGCCATGAAGGCAAACTCGGTATCGATCCGCAAGCGACTGGTGTGAGATGTCTGACGGACACATTGGCCAAACAAGCTTTGACGCGCTTCTCGTCGTTCATGGCACGCAGCAATGCCCTGGAACCAGCCCGGTCCGGGCATTCGGATTTGCAACTCAAGGGCCGGGAGCTTCGACGCTGGCAGCATGCAAGCGATCGAAATCAAGAATAACGATTTCCCCGAACCTCAGATCGACGATACCCTGACTCTCGAGGTTCTTGAGCAGCTGGTTCGTCGTCTGCCGCGTAAGCGAAACCATTGAAGCCAAGGTGTCTTGCGAGAGCTTTATCCTGCTCCGTTCGGCATTGATCCCTCCGTAGCCACCAGCGATCAGCAATAAGCGACTTGCCAGGCGTTGAGCGGCGGGCAGCAGAATCATGGCTTCGTTGTTTTCGAAGGAGATTCGGATTTTTTGCGCCATCAACAACCCAAAATTTCGCCAGTAAGCAGGGTTAGCCTTAAGCAGGCTTTCCAGCGCGGGACCGGGTACGTGAAGCACGAGAGTCTCACTTATTGCTGAGGCATCGTGCGGTCGAGGCAGCCCGTCGAACATCGAGATTTCCCCGATCCACGCGGTCGGCCCAAGTACGGCGAGCAGCGCCTCTTTTCCATCCGCTCCAACGGTGCCGATGGACAATGCACCGTCGAGAACGGCGTACATGCCGAACGACTGTTCGCCGCGCCGATAAAGCTGTTGCCCCTTCTTTAGTCGAAGCAGGTCGGCGTGAGCGACAAGATAGTCCTGAAGCTCGATCGGTAAATCCTTGAACCACGGTGATGTTGCAAGTTGTGGTCTATAGCGTTGTACGTGGGAATTCATTTGGCGCCAATCTGTCGGGTAGCTGATAGATATTAGACGGTTTTGACGACATGATTGGGGCTCATGTCTGACGGCGCGGGGAGGTTATCGTGGGCGTCGGTCCTGTTCGAACGGCACGAGTGGTAACAGTGGTAAGAGTGGCAGCAAATGGCAAAACGCCGGGGTCATGCCGCACCACGCAAGCCGAACGAAAATCTTCCTTTACGAGGTACGCAGTCGTGGAACATAAACATATTCCGGGTCTTGTCGATGTCATCAAAGTGGACCAGCCTGCCGGCATCCTTCAAATCGCGCGCGACGGCACGCTTGACCGCGCCTTTGGATCAGGCAAGCCATTGCTCAACCGCCTGTTGCTGCGCCGCATACTTGGGGTGCTGTCCTACAAAAGCCGTCGATTCCCGACGATGAGCGCGAGAAAGGCAACCGGACGCGAGACTCAACAGGACGCGTTGTGGCAGAAACTTAACGCCGCCGCGCCGGATGTCCGTGCGGGCCCCGCCGATCTGGAGCCATTGGCAATGTGGGTGCGCGGTTCGAACTCCGATGCCGCAGTCGGGCCACTTGTGCAGCAGGTCATAGGCCGTTTATTCAGTCCCACCTTCGAAGCCGGCGAGGCCACCTGGGCCGCTGCGGAAGTGGTTGCTGCGTCGATTGCGCCGGGTAATACGCTGCGTAATCTGGCTTGGCGCTTAACCGGCAAGGTGACACGCGCCAAGGGGTTACTCGCTCCAATGGTCGGTGGGGACCTTGCAGGCGTCCACGCGGTCAGCGTAGCAATACACAATGTCGTAAAAGGCCTGAATCAAATGCGTGGTCTTTATCGCGACGCGTCGGTGCGCCAGACACTCACGCCCGAGATGGTCAGCCGTCGTTGCCTTTTCGCCCCGGGCGTGGTGCTTCGTCAAGCGACATCGAGTGGAACGGTCGGTGGCTGCCCGTACTCCGCGGGTACGCTGTTGCTGTTGGAGTTGGAGAGAGCTCGGCAGACGAGTGGTGACGAATCGATGATTTTCCTTGCCGACACCTGGAGTCGCTGCCCGGCCGAGCAATGGGTGCCCGCCATGCTGGAAGGCGTATGGAGGCGAGCCACAAGCGCTCACGGAGAGTAAGGTTCGCTTCGTTGCATGGTAGCTGGGGGGTTCTCTGTTGGCCCGGTGTCGGCCATCTGCAGCCGTTCGCCCAAATTGTGTACGAGCCACCTGAACAACAACTTTTACCGTTGATCGCTGCGGTCTGTTGCAGTACTTCCCCCGGCAGCGACGCCGCTATGCTGGAATGTCCCGCACCACTTCCGTCAACTCGCCAGAATTCATCTCATAGAAGAAGCCGTAGAGCTTGACCTCCTTTGGTACAGCCGGGCTGGCACGAAGCAGTTTGACATCATGTTTGATCGACTCCTCGAAATGTGAAATAGCGAGGCTATCGTGATCGAACATGGTCGAAATATCGGCGTGGTGGTGATCATGGAACTCGCCGACAAGAGTCTCCGGCGTGAAAGCCGTCGCGCCGCAGAACGAGTGATGCACCACCACGACGTTTTTTACTTTGAAAAGATAGTCCATCGTAGCGACCGATTGAAGAGCCGAAAAGGCACGGCCACCCGCGTTCGACACGGCGAACAGCGTCCGCGTGTTGCCGATCCGGTTGCCGGCTTCGTCGAGAATATTTTCGCCCGGATAGACCTCATCGCCGAAATAGTCGGCGACAGCCTGCGGTATTTCGGATGCCCGCGGATCAAAGCAGTGGATCACGATGGTCTTCATCGGGATGAACTGATTGAATCCCTGGAAGGCGGTTCGATCGAACCATGCCGGGTCAAACCACGGTTGCGTCCTGAATTCGAATTCGCTGTATTTGGTCATTGGCTTGCTCCACGTTGTACGGTCTTTGCTTGAACGAGGGCGTCGTTCGGGTGCTGGTATCGCTACCGAGTATAGGTTTGTCGAACCGCCGCACAAATGACGACGAGCCCTCGATTTCTGCCAGCAACCCAGATGCTCGAAGCACCGCTCATTCGTCGAACGGCGCCCAGTCCAGCACAGCCGGTGCATCCACGATTGTGAGCGGCGACCGATTGTGTGCAACGCGGGAACAAATGTGAAACCAGTGCGGGTACGGTTGCTTGCAGTCGACTTCGTGATTGAGCATTTCGTTGAATGCGCGCTTGAAGTTCCGGCGGGGGTATCGTCGTAGCACTTCGGCGACATCTGCTGGGTCGAGCTGCGCGCCGGCCACGCCAGAGACGTCATACGCCAGGCCCAACTGCGTCAGGCGGCTGGTGTCCCCCCTGAAATGATTCATATCCCACGTATGCAGCGCGATGTTGTCCCAAACCTTCTGTGCACGATCCTCCGTTACGCCTTGTTCAACAAGGAACGTCCGCGCCGCACTCGCACCTTCAATTTCGAAGCGGTGAGGACCGGGGGCATGATCAGTAAGTCCCAGATCGTGCAGCACCGCTGACAGGAACATCAGCTCGCTATCCACTTTCGTTCCTTCTTGTTGCGCGAACAGCTCACCGAACCAGTAGCACCGCATCACGTGGTTGAAGAGCGTGTCATTTGAGACCGAGCGCGCAAGGTCCTCAGCCTCGCGGACAATGCTGCTGTCCGGTACCTTGATATCTGAGATCATGAGAATGTCCTGGCTGCCTGAGTGTCAAAAATAGTCAGCCGAGTATAGGATCACGAATCGTTCCGCAATTGACATTCACACCTCGTTTTCCGCCGATTGATAGCGTGCTCGCCTGTCCCGCCCGCAATCAGCGCGAATTGCGTGAGCCCACGTCGAGCCATCCTCCCTCAAGTCGTCAGGTCAGACCGGCCTAGCACAGCGGCGGCAGAAAAAGAGGGGTGATTGTCATTGCTGCCGCACGCCAAATGCCGATAACCTGTCGCCAGGACGGGCAATCCGCGAAACTCGCCACACCTCGACGCCTCAGGCAAATGGCTAAGACCGACAATTCGGACGGACAAGTGCCTCGCAAGGTTGTCATCGTCGCTTATGACGGTGCCAAGCTGATGGACATATCCGGTCCACTGCAAGCATTCAGCGACGCCTGCTTTGAAGATGGTCGTCCCGCCTATCAGGTCGTTCTTGCCTCCGAGGCGGGCGGTCCGGTCTCCACCGATACTCGCGTGAAGCTGGAAACCGTACGGCTCGACGACGCAGTGATCGACTCCGTCGACACGCTGCTCGTTGCCGGCGCAGACCTGATCATGCCCGCTGCCGCGACTGCATCGCTTCGGGCGAGACTCGTGAGTTATCTCGACCGGCCTCGTCGGCTCGGCTCCGTCTGCACGGGCGCGTTCGTCCTCGCCCAGTTGGGCGTGCTGGATCGCCGCGATGCGACGACACATTGGGCTGCGTGCAGCCGGCTCGAGAACCAGCACCCGACCATCAACGTCAAGCCAGACGCGATTTTTGTCACCTCCGATCATATCTGGACATCGGCCGGTGTCTCCGCTGGGATTGACATGGCGCTGGCAATGATCGAGGACGATCTGGACCACCTCGCGGCGCTCAATGTGGCGCGCGGCATGGTTCTTTTTCTCAAGCGGCCGGGCGGTCAATCGCAGTTCAGCATGGAACTGCGGCAGCAGATGCGCGACGCGCGCGGTCGGTTCGACGACCTTCACGATTGGATTCGAACCCATCTCGAAGCGGACTTATCGATTCCGGCACTCGCGGACGCAGCACGGATGAGCCCACGCAACTTCGCTCGTGTCTATCTTCGCGAAACCGGGGAAAGCCCCGCGCGAGCCGTCGAGAAGATCCGCATAGAAGCGGCCAGACGCCTGCTCGAATCCGCGCGGGATCCTATTCAGGTCATCGCGCGTCGGACCGGTTTTGGAGATGACGAACGGATGCGCCGGGCATTCGCAAAAGTTTATGGCGTGTCTCCGCAGGACTATCGCAGCCGCTTCGGACAGCCGAAGTCTTGACGCGAAAACCGGCAGAGATGCCTTTTCCGTTGGAGCGAACGAATGTCCCTGAACGAGGGCTGTTTGTCGTTGCCGCCAAAGACAGGGTCAACTATTTTTTCGAATTCGACATTTGAGGAAAGTATATGAAAACCCCTGTCATCATCGGAGGCATGACTGCGCCGGACTCGGAGCTCGCCCGCACGGCGGCTGCTCTTGTCGAGCAAGCCCATTCGAAGCCGTTTCTCAATCATGTCCACCGGACATGGTGGTTTGCTGAATTCATCGGCAAAAAGCGGCAAATGAAGTACGACCGCGAGCTGGTTTATCTTGCGTCGCTGCTTCACGACCTGGGTCTGTCGAAAGATCACATTGCAGACAAGCGTTTCGAAGTGGATGGTGCCGACGCCGCGAGTAGATTTCTGCATATGCACGACTATCCGAAGACAAAGGTGGACATCGTCTGGGATGCCATCGCCTTTCACTCGTCCGCCGAAATCGCCGACCGCAGGGAACCGGAAGTCGCGCTCGTGCACTTCGGCGCTCACGTCGACGTCCTGGGGCTCAGGATGGACGAGATCTCGCCCCAACTGATCGACGACACGCTCGCGCTGTATCCGCGGTTGGGCTTCAAGAGGGCGTTCACGGAGGCGCTAGCCGAGGTCGCGAGACGAAAGCCACACACTGCCGTCGGAACAGGTCTGGCCGACGTTGGACGTCGCCTTGTGCCAGGTCTCGAAATTCCCAACGTTTGCGACCTGCTCCTTGCGGCACCTTTCGAAAGTTGAGCCTTTCGCGTGACCGCAACTCCACCAAGGCCGCAGGAAACAGGCGCTTTCTTCGCCGACATGCGGGCGATCTATTGCCGCCAATCTTGGCAGGTTGTACGCATAGCGCTAATGAGGAGCCCGGCTTTCCATGTGTTGATCAAGGTCGGCCCTGTTGCGGCGGTGCTAGCTTTTATCGGTGGGCTGCCTGCCACTGAAGTTACGTCCGCCCTTGCTATCGCTTCTGGGGAAGCCGGCTGGAGTCGGCGCCAGAGAGCTTTCGTGCTGGCATCGACGATTGACTGCTCCTGCCCTTCTGCTCACGGGGTTTTCGACCTATTTCTGTCTGTGTCCCGCGGCTGGCGTTTCCCAGCTATGACTGACGATCAAAATTAACCCTATTCTCTTGCTGTCTACCTTGCATGGGCTCCAATCGAGAAGACTTCGCCGGATTAGCGATGGAGCAGTCGTCACACTTCCGCGTGAGGTTTTACATATTTTTTTCACCGCATTTATCATTGCCGCCTTGGCGGTCGTGAAGCCACCTTGAACGATGACTGTCAAATTTTCGGCTTCTATACGATGCTTCGCCGCTATGTCGGCCATAGACAAACGCCGTACCGGCACTTCTTTCGAAGCGTTATCAAAGACCGAAGGTGAAAGTCAGCCGGACGTAGGCGGATGTCGGGTGAGCCATCGGAAGCAGACGCGGCGGTCACTACTCTGCGAGCGACCGCAGCGGGTCGAGGAGCCGCCGTTCGACGATTCGCTCAGACATGTGAATGTCCGGCTTCTCTCACTTAAGAGTCGCTCGCTCCACTTTCGTTGTCGTCAGGGGCGGCAGGTCGTTGCGTTTCGCGCGGCGAGCATACATCTGTGTGCCTACACATCTTCCCTGTACGCCGCATCGTCATTCGCGGACCTGTCGATAGGCAGCGCGAAGGCTTCTACTCGTCGCATACGGGTCTTATTGATCAAAAGCCGGGTGACATCGGGGCGGGAGTAGTGGCCGGCAGGATCGGCGGCGTTCTTGGCCATGACAATGGCGGCAAGATCAATGTCCGCGTACAGAATACCTTCACTGTCCTCGGGCAACTTCGAGACCAGCGCGCTTCCGTCAGGACCGTAGATGACAGCATGACCACCACCCACGTGGTTCAAGTCACGCTTTTCGGATGTGTCGCACAACTTGTCAATCATCGCTTCGGACACGACCGCGCAAGGTGCCAGCACAAAGCACGACCCCTCCACCGCATAGATTCTGCTTGCGGCATTGTTGACTTCGCTTCCGAGCGCCGGGGCATGGCAATCCATTCCTGGAAGTTAGCGAAGCCGAGCCGGCTTCAATTGATTGGTGGGGAAGAACACGCCTGAACCGCGCGCCACGCTTCATTTAACCGGCTCAGCTACCTTGGGCTCCGAGCAGGCACACCTGATGGCCTGCATCCCATATTTGCGCCCGGGCTTCAGGTTCCGCAGTGAGAGAGCGTGCCGGCGCACTTCTTTGGCAGCTAGCGGACCACCGTGACCCATGTGAAAGCGTTGCATGCCGGCCTCCACCATGCCCATCAATTCACCACTGACGGCTTGCGGGTCATCCTCGAACGGCGGGCGCATGGCGCGCCCCTGACGAATCAATCCGCCTAGAAAGACACCCGAGGCGATGAGGTCGCCGACTAACGCGTCTCCACTGGCCAGTTCAACTGACACGGAGCCGGCCGTGTGGCCTGGCGTGTGCCTTGCCACGCCTTCGATTCCATAACCGCTTAGATCGATGGTGGCGTCGTCCTGAAGCAGGATGTCCGGTGTGAACGGCAAGTACGGCTCGCCGGGCACGCCGGAGCGCAAAAAGAGCGGCCCCCACCAATGCGTCACGCAATACGTCATTTCCTTGCGCCGCTCGTAGTAGTCCAGATCTCCGGCATGAGCAAGGATTGGCGCGCCCGTCAGTTCGCGCAGTCGCGCAGCCGAACCGGCATGGTCCGTGTGCGCATGAGTGACCACGATCAAGGTGACATCGCGAAAGCTTCGACCGTGCTTCTTAAGGACGCGCTCAATCTTGTCTTCTGAGCCCGGCGTGCCCGTGTCCACGAGAACGCAGCCCTTTGCACCGATGATGAGGTGGGAGTGGACCATGCCGAACGGCAGGATTGGAACCGTAATGATGGTAGGTTTATTCATGATGTGCTTCCTGTCGGTTGTTCATGGCGCTGCCCCCCCCTGTGCCCTTCAGTTCAATCCAAGCGGATTAGAGATCAGCAGCCTCCACCCACCGTCGCGGCCCTTTTCCATAACCTGCGTAGCGATGCCGCGTTCCTCGTGCTCCTGGCCGTCCGGCAGCGTCACGTTCAAGGTCCAGTCAAGCAGAACGAGCGCTATATCGCTGCTCGTCAACACTCGACGCACCTCGTTGTGGAGGCGCGGGCGCAGTGTCAGCAATCGAGCCAGGCCGTTGCGCAATTCGGTGGGGCTTTCCTGCACCACCTCGCCGTCCGTCATCCGCATCGTGGCCTGATTGCTAAACATACCGAGCAGGGAATCAAGATCGCCGGCGTTGAGCGCCGCGTCGAAAGCGACGGGGACCTGCTCGGGCGTGCTGCATACGGCGGACTTGTTTTCGATCGCCGCGACGAACCGCGCAATAACCCGCGCCACCTCGATCGGAGCCTCTAGCGGCGACAAGTGTCCAATGCCGGGCAGGATATGCATCGCCGCGTGCGGAATACGAGGCATCAGTTCCGCCTGCAGCGTTGCGACGCGATCCACCTGGTCAAGCTCACCCGAGATGACGATGGTCGGCGCATCGATGGATGCCACCGCCGCACTAATGTCTTCTCGCATGGCCACGTTTGGCCACGCCGCCTTGGCTTGCGGTGCGGCCTTCAGGCTGTCTTCGATGACTTGCTCGCGGCGAGCGGCATCAAGCGATTTTGCGGTCAGGACGTGATCGATCACGAATTCGACTGATTCACGCGACTGATACGCGCCGGTCAACGTCGCACGTTGCTCGTCCGGGAGGAGCATCGGCGACGGAGGCGACGGCGCGACGAGCACAAGGCCTTCGAGCCCAGGTGGCCGACGCGATGCGATGAGCTGAGCGACCTTGCCGCCCATCGAATGACCGACCAGAACATAGCGCTGCAGGCCCAGCGCCTTGATGACGCCTTCGGCATCGGCGGCAAGATCGGCAATGCGGTAGCCGTCGGCGGGCGCCTCGGAATGGCCCCAGCCGCGGTGATCGGTGGCAACGATTCGATACCGGTCAGATAATTCGCTCGCTACCCCGTCCCATGTACGCGACGAGCCCCCGTAGTAGTGCAGGAACACCAGCGCCAACTCTCCTCTGCCTCGCTGCGTGACGTGAATCCGCGTACCGTTTGAGTCGATGTCCATTTCCGTCCCACCTTCCGGTTAGTTAGTGTCTGAATGGTAGATTCATGTCACTGGTTTGATAATTGCCGGATTGGTGTATTCAGTCGATAATGGGGCTATCGAATTGGAGTGCATAAAATGGACCGACTGACGAGCCTTGGCGTATTCGTCGCGGCTGTCGAGGAAGGCAGTTTTGCTGCTGCGGCGCGCCGCTTCGGGCTATCGGCAGCGATGGCCGGCAAGCATGTAAGCGCAATCGAGGCTGAGCTGAATGCGCGACTGCTCCAGCGCACTACGCGACGGTTAAGTCTGACCGACGCCGGCCAGACCTACTATGAGCGCTGTAAGCGGATCCTTGAAGCGTTCGACGAAGCGAATCGGGAAGCGGGTGATTCGCAAGGCACGGCGCACGGCGTACTGCGCGTCGCAGCGCCGGTCACGTTCGGCGCCATGCACCTGGGCGAGGTTGTTGCCCGCTACCTGGAGGACCATCCGCACGTCAACGTGGAAGTGCTGCTCGGGGACCGCTATGTCGATCTCATGGATGCGGGCGTTGACGTGGCAATTCGGATAGGACGGCTGACGGACCCACGACTGGTGATGCGCCGGCTTGCGCCCTGCCGAATGGTCGTATGTGCGTCTCCCGCGTACCTCGAGCGCCATGGCGCGCCGCGCAAACCCGAAGACTTACGACTCGCGCAGCGGCTTACCTTCAGCGAAGCCGTGTCGGCCGGCGACTGGACATTGCTCGATGCGAGAAACCGCGCGCACGTGATCGACGGACCATGCCGGCTGACAGCCAACAATACGCAGATGCTTCTTGCCGCCGCGCTCGCGGGCGCCGGTATCGCGTACGGTCCGACCTTCGTGTTCGGCGAGCATCTACGGCGGGGCGAACTGGTGGCACTGCTACCGGCTTACCGCGCGGCTGATCTGGCGATTCAAGCGGTTTATCCGAGCGCGCAGCGCATACCGCTCAAAGTGCGCCGGTTCGTCGATTACCTTGCCGAGACTTTTGGCGATTTACCGCCTTGGGATCGGAACGCAAGGCTATAAAAGAGCGGCTGCATCTGTCATTCAATGTCGGGGGCTCGCCCAGACAAACAGGAACGCGCCAGCCCAGTAGTTTTTTTCGCTTCCTAGCCTTGCGCTGCCATTAGCCTGTTCGTCGGAAGGATCATTGAATGGCAGCTTCAATTCGAAAATCGGACGACGGGGTTGCCGAACCTCGACAGACCGTAACGGGTCGATTTCAGTCCCCGCCCTTCCCATTCCCGGAACTGCTTCCCTCGATAACAATCAGTCTTCCTGCGCAAGCCGAAACAAGATGTCAGCGAGGGCGCGAATCTTGGACTGTGCGGCTCGTTGAGATGGATAGACGACGAAGTACGACAAGCCGTTTTGCGCCACGTCGATAAAAGGCGTTACCAGTGTCCCAGCCCGCAGGCGGTCTCGCGCCATCCGGGGATCGCCTATTGCAACTCCATGCCCTTCCGCCGCAGCGGTGAGCGTCAATTCGAGGGTATCAAAGACGGGGCCACGGTCCGCGTCGATGTGCCGTGCCTCCACGCTTTCCAGCCAGCATCGCCACTCCTGATGGCCGTGCCCGGGATGGAGCAAGGTGACATGAGCAAGGTCGGCTGCCGAGTTAAGCGATGCGGCCATTTCGCTTGTGCACATCGGTGTGAGTTGCTCGGCAAACAACGGAACCGCGTCCATACCCGCCCACTGCCCGGTTCCACGAACAACGATGGCGTCGACGTCAGGCATAGTGAAATCTGGCCTGTCGTCCGCCGATGTGGAGATGCGGAGTTCCGTTCCAGGCAACGCGTGATTGATGTCTGCCAGCCGTGGAAGCAACCAGCGAATCGCGAACGTGGACGGCACCCGCAGGGTGACGACAGACGCTGTCCCGGCGTGACTATCTGCGTGTTGAACCAGCTGCGTGAGTACGCTTACGGCCACGGTCAACAGTTCGCTTCCTTCCGCCGTCAGCGTCAGCCCCGACGCATGGCGCACGAAAAGTGCACACCGGTAGTGCGCTTCCAGTTGCTGGATCTGACGGCTCACCGCGCCCTGCGTTCGACACAGATGGTCAGCGGCTTTGCTGATGCTCCCGAGTTGCGCTGCCGCGACGAACGACTGGAACGCTGTCAGCGGCGGCAGCGCGCGCGTCAGGTCGGCCAATGGATATGCATGGGTTGCATACCCGGGTTGCGGATTTTTCGATTGTTCGGTCATCGATGGGTCGCTATCGTGCCTGTACGGATACGCGTCCGCTCGGACGCGCGGAGTTGTCACCGAATGATCGGAGAATGAAGATGGCCTCATCGTCGGAAGCACTATACACGCGGCGGGTTCGCAACTATCTCGGGGAGTTGGAGCGCGGCGATGTCGCGGCGATCTGCGCGTTGTTCACGCCGGACGCGCAAATCTTCTCGCCGTTTCTCGGCTGGATGCGCCCTGCGCCATTCTTCGCGAAGGTCAACGCAGCGTCTGGAGAAAGCAGAATAACGCCTATCGACATCTGCGTTAGCACGATGGGGGCCCGACGTGCGACCGGTTACTTTGTCTACGATTGGGGACTCAAGGATGGCTCGGCGGTGCGCTTTGAGTGCGTCGATGTTTTCGAATTCGACGACAACGGGCTAATCGAGCGGATGATCATTGTCTACGATACACATCCGATTCGCAGTACGGTGGGTGACAAATACGCGTAGCCGAATTGATGTCGCTCGATACCGAAGGCTGGCGTTTGCGAAGGGCGGGTGCCGACTTTGATCGCCACGCACTCGCAGGGTATTCATTGATCACGCAGACAATCCGCCGGTAGCTGAAGCGCGGCACTTCTTGCGCGGCCGCCATCGCTACGGCTCAAAACATTCTCGTGCTCGGTGCCGGCGAACCTGGCCTCCCGGTGCTGCGCAATATTGCGCGCCGCGCGCCGGATGCGCATGGCGCGAAGATTAGCGTGCTGCTTCGCGCAAGTGCCGTTGAGTCTAGTGCACCAGGCAAGCGAGAAGACATCGCGGAGATCAGGGGTCTTGGGATTGAGATTGTCGTAGACGACGCGGTCCACGCACTGGGCAGCCTCGACACCGCTGTGACGCTGACGACGCCCGATGATATCGGAGCGCTGTGCGTCGTCAGTCTTTTGCGCTGTCCAGATCATCTAACCTTTCTCTGGTTATACGGGCCATGCAATCCCAAAACGTCATATAACGCATTGATGCCTCCCCTAACGAGTACGTTTCGGCGTAGCACTGGTTGTCACGAAACTCGATCCATGCGTTTTGGCCTTTCTCGAAATATGGCGATGCGATAGGATTGTCCTCGGCTTTCAGTTCGGCATCGTCTTTTTTAAAACCGTCTTCCAATGATTTAATTTTCGACTTCAGTTTCGCAAAAATTATTTCGTAGTCCCTTTGGCTGCACGCAGCAATGTCAGCGGTTGATGCGTGTTCGCCCGTCTCGCAAAGGTGGTCAACCTCTTTGTGCGATTTTCCAGCAAAATACACCGATGATGGCACAGCCTTTCTATAGTCAAACCCGACGGAGTAGATCGTTTTTCCAGACGCAGTGGAATGAAACAACAGAGGGACCAGAAGCATCAAAATTGACGCAGCAGATTTTTTGATGTGTCGCATCATATACACCTTTAGCAAATATTCTGGCCTCCGACCTACGGCGCAGGCGCAGCCTCGTACCACAGCGGAAGTCTTTTATGGAAGCCGAGCATTCGCAGATGGTCACGCCACTTCCCGTCCTCCGGTTGCGTTAAATTGGTCTCGAAGATTCTGGCAGGCCAGCGAGAAGCGCCGATCGTTTGACCAACTTGCGGAAACTGAACCAGTCTTTGCCCACTCGCACCAGCCATCGGCTTCCATTGAATTGAGAATGAAGTTCGATGTTTCCTTCCGTTGCCAATGCGCCCCCAGCTGCTTCAACGTGCGATCTCTGCACCGCCGATTTGGGAAGACTACGCTTTCCCTGGGAGAGATTAGGCGGAAAATTGTGCGACGAGACCGTGGTTACCCCATCGGCAGTGGTGCGCTTGCGCAATGTGAATCCGAGCTGGCGCAGCCGTTTTCGTGCGGAGGTACCGGCGAGCGTTTGGCCGGTCAAGTCCCCCAAGTCCGCGAGCGAATGCGCAATGCCCACAATCGCCTTGGTAGGAAACAGCTGCCTTCGACCTCGACCGTCCGGTCCGTTCGAGAGGCAAAGCCTTGAACGCCTCCCGCGGTATCCCATGCCCCAGAGGCGGCCGTGAGGTGCGCGTGCGGCCATGCCGGAGTCTCGTTAAAACAGGATGAATTGGAAAGGTCACGGAATGCGTGATGTCGCGACAAAGACAAGGGCACACTGGAAGCAGTGGCTTCATCGAAGCGCCATCTGTTCGGCACGGGATGGCTCGATGAATCCATATTGATGCGGCTGCCCTTTTAGGCGCTGATATTGATGACTGAGCCGACCGCGGTCGTATCGGAACCGGTAGTGGTTTGCGACTGCGATGGCGAAGAATTCGCCAATGCGCTCAACGCGCCGTGCGCGTGATGGTGATGCTCGCTCTTGCCAAGGCTGCTCTGCGACGTTGCCGTCTTCAGATGTGCTGCAAAACTCGACTGGCTCGATTCGCTCGTTGAGCTTTGGCCTGTCAGCTTCGACAGCCCTGAACCAATGGCGCTGCTCACGCCGCTGAGTAGAGTGGATGCTGCACCGATTGCGATTGGAATCATATCGACGTCCGTCAGAATAGGGCAACCGAAATGCCCGAGCTTTCGAACTATACCGAGTTTTCGGCGCTGCATGACCGTTTCGGCTTGATATTCGGTCAGAATCTCGGCTGTCTTTAACGCGGGCTTGGGTCCAGCGCGCAGGCGGGACAGCTTTTCGGGCGTCCGGAGCGCGAAAAATAGCGAGTCGTGGGTCGACTCAAACGCTGCGGGTTCGATCGACCGCGTGGAAAGGCGTCTGGACAATCGTCGCTGTTCGTTTAGGGTTATTCGATGCCTGCCGTCGGCCCCAGGAACGTGACGGTACCTCGGCGCGTGCCGGCAGGCGTCGAATAAGCCCGATGGAGGAAACCGCGGAGTGCCCCAATGCGGTTGGAGGTTTCGCGGCTATGGCGATTGATAGCGCGGGATGTTCAGTGATGTCGGGTGCGACACAGTCTGGCGAGAAGCCGGTCGGGCACTAACGCCATCGCGACGCGGTGCAGTTGCGTATTCGGGATGATGAAGCGGGCGCACGAAGCACATCGCGAAGCGACGCGCGCATACGTCCGTTCGTGGGCCGCGTCGCCGCAAAGCCAACGTTGGACAGGCAGTTCGAGGAGCCGTGAGGTTCATGGCTGATCCAGGCGCATGGGCGGTGCGCGGATCGGGGCGCTGCGCGCGAGGATGTCGATGACGATCATCGGTGCGCCGCAGTGCCGGCAGATGAAGACGGGCCGGGTTTCGATGATGGCGTGGTCCGGTGATGGGCTGGTCGCGGGTGCGATGTGCAGCAGATCGCGCACCCGCGCGAGTCTGGCGCGGCGCACCGGGTTGGCGAGCAATCCGTAGTGACGGATGCGATGGAAGCCACTGGGCAGCACATGGAGCAGGAAGCGGCGCATGAATTCGCCGGTTTCGAGGGTCATGGTCTTGTAGCGGGTGCGTCCCTTTGCACGGTAGTCCTTCCAGCGGAACGTCACACCGCGCTCATCGAAGGCGACGAGGCGCTGGTTGGAGATGGCGACGCGGTGCGTGTAGCGTGAGAGGTACTCGAGCACCGCTTCCGGTCCGGCGAACGGGCGTTTGGCGTAGACCACCCATTCGCAGGTACGTAGCGGCGCAAGCCACCGGGCAAAGGTAGCGGGATCAGCGAGGCCGGTGTACTCGCCGAAGAACTGCAACTGGCCGCGCCTGTGGGCGTCTGCGAGTGCTTCGAGGAAGCGGCGCCGGAACAGGCGTGAGAGGACGCGCACGGGCAGGAAGAAGCCGGGGCGGCAGGCGATCCAGCGCTCACCGTCAGGCGACAGTCCGCCACCGGGTACGATGCCGTGCACATGCGGGTGATGCGTCAGCGCCGAGCCCCAGGTGTGCAGTACGAGCGTGGCGCCAATCTGGGCGCCGAGATGCCTGGGATCCCCGGCGATCGTGCGCAGCGTGTCAGCGGCGATGTCGAGCAGCAGGCCGTAGATGATCCGTTTGTTATAGCAGGCGATGGCGCTGATGGGTGCGGGAAGCGTGAAGACGACGTGGAAGTACTCGACAGGTAGCAGATCGGCCTGGCGTGCCTCCAGCCAGCGGTGTGCGGCACTGGCCTGGCACTTCGGGCAATGCCGGTTCCGGCACGAGTTGAAGGACACCTCTGTCATTGTGCAGCCTGAACAGCGCAGCACATGTCCGCCCAGTGCCGCGGTGCGGCACCGTTCGATGGCCGACATGACCTTCAGCTGCCCCAGGCTCAGATGTGTCGTGGCTCGCCACGCCGGCCCGTGGCTGCGGAAGATGTCCGCAACCTCCAGCATGAGATGCTGCAGGGTATGGGCTTATCCAGGAGGCAGGCGGTCCAGTGGACTGGTGACTTCATGCAGCAGGTCGGTGGCCACCTGCACATAAAGTGCGGTGTTCTCAAGCTTGGCGTGGCCGAGCAGAACCTGGATCACGCGGATGTCGACCTTCTGTTCGAGGAGATGCGTCGCAAAACTGTGGCGCAAGGTATGCATGGATACACGCTTGTCGATGTGCGCGGCTTCGGCGGCGGCATGAATGGCGCGGTTCAACTGTCGCGTGCTCAACTGGTCGAGTGGATCGAGCCCGGGAAACAGCCACCCGCCGTCAAACATCTTGCCCTGCGCACGGGCCATGCGCCACCATACGCGCAGCCGCTCGAGCAGCACCGGCGAGAGCATGGCGTAGCGGTCGCGGCGGCCCTTGCCCTGCTCGATACGCAGTGTCATGCGTTCGCTGTCGACGTCGGTGACCTTCAGCGCTACGACTTCACTTGCGCGCAGCCCGGCACCGTAGGCGACTGACAGCGCAGTCTGGTGCTTGAGGTTGCCGGCTGCCTCGATCAGCCGCCGCACTTCGTCGGGACTGAGCACGACGGGCAATATGCGGGGAACGCGCACCGGCTGCATCCTGACTATCAGCTCGGGCCGGTCGAGCGTGACCGTGAAGAAGAACTTCAGGCCGGTGATCGCGTGGTTCAGCGACACGGCCGATGTGCCGTGATCGACCAGATAGAGCTGGTAGCGGCGCAGGTCCTCGACGGTGGCCGTGTCAGGTGAGCGCCCGAGAAACCGGGCGAACTCACGCACGATGTGCAGATAGATGTCCTGCGTCTTGGGAGCAAGCTGGCGCATGCGCATGTCGTCGATCATGCGCTGGCGCAATGGGCTGACGTTTGCCGGTAAGGAGGTCATGATTCGGCTCCTGTTGAAGAGCGAGGCGGATTGCCTCGTTCGCCAACATAAACCGCGTGACCGGCTTGACCTTCACCTCCAGCGTCGGATCGTAGCCCCTACCGCGCGAGCGGTTTAGTCCATCGGCCAGGAGCGGTCAGTCGGCGGTAGCGCTCAAATCGTCGATAATTGCGTCATCAAGATCGAAACTAGCTGTTGATCAGCCTAAATCCGTTTCGAACAAAACGGTATGTCTGCCACGCCGGACGCTACGCGAAGGAGGAAGAATGCATCGTGCCAAGTTTTGGCTTACGCTTGTCTGTTTGTATTTCGGTTTTATTGCTAGCGTCCTCGCGGATCAGTTTGATGGCTACATTCAGGCAAGCCAACAGTTCGACGAATGGGTCGAGAAAACCGGCGCCATGCCCCGCCAGACAGATGAACGAGCCGCTGCGTTGCTCGCGACGCTATCCGATAATCGGCGCTTTCTCGACGGCATTACGTTCGACGACGCACAGCTACCAGCGTTGATGGAGGTATGTGACAAAGCGAACCGCAAAGTCATGAGTTATGTGCTATACGATCTACGTAGGCATGTTGATAACAGCATGCCCGCTGAAACCCTTCAGCAGGCCGTACTCCGACTTGAGCAGCGGAACGTCCTGACTTACCAAGACGAACTGTCAGAACTGCAACCGTTTGGGATTCGCTGCATGGCGCGGCAAGCACCATTACTTGCACGGTTTATTGAACGTCTGAAGCCAGAGGAAATTACGCCTGTACGGCTGAGAGGTCTTGAGCAGGGCCGGAACGGAATCGATAGTTTTTTTCTTGGAACTTTGATCTCGGCGAATGACATTTCACTGAGCGAGCACTATCGGGCCAGCATGCTTAAGGCACTTGCTGAGACCGCTTCGCAATTCGTTCCGATCATGAAACAAGACGAGCGAGAGAAGCTAGAGCTGACGGCAAGAACTGCAAGCAATAGTGCACCAGAAAGTCTGAAGGGTTACATCGAGGCAATTGCGAAAAATCTAGCACAATCAAACTGTGAAGGATTGTGTAGGTACTGATTCGATTTGAAGGCCCGATGTTGGGTGGCATCATACGACCGCGCAGGGTCGATCAGAGCCCGTCCTCGCGCTCAGTTCGGCCAAGAAAGCGACGGTCGACGAAGCAACATAGATCGTCGACAATCTGCCCTGGTTCTATGCCCAAGCCTCCGGACGCCCATGATTCACGACTACAATTTTTCGGTTATCTTGCCTCGTCTCAGCGGCCCTCTTCGCGAGATACTCGACGCCGAGCTTTGCATCGGTAACGCTATGGTCGAAATCAGCAGTGGTTGGCCAATGCCAAACGTGAATGTATGGCTGAAGAAGCCGCTGGGACGGAAATACGCGGCTGATTACCCGGACCTCGAATACACCTATCTCGGCGACGCGCGACAGTGGCTGGAACAATACGTAGACACCAAGACCGGGGCTATGATCGCAGCCAAGTGCTGACAAATAGGCAGCCTTCAAATGAGTGGCACGCCCGCCGAGTCAGTCGTCTCGATAGTCGACAATCGGCGCGGCGGCGGCAATCGACTAGTTGGCGATTTTGAAGAATATGATACAAAAATTTGCTATTTCTCGACGGGCGGCGGGTATTGTGACTCCGCTACTCCTCGCCTTTCTCTGCGAGCCCGTAAACGCTTCCGCACAGACCAACACAACTACCGATGCTTTGATCGATAGAGTTGTTGCGTTGACCGAGCATGGAGATCCAGCTGCCATGGAAAAGACAACAGCTGGATATCAGATTGATGCATCGAGGAAGTTCAATCCAGGGATTCCGGACAACACATGGGGATCTATCCGTGCTGATGTCAACGGCATTATTTCAAACAGAATAAAGCCCGGGTACGGCGAGCAAGCTCTTCTAACAAGACACTTCGTTGAAAGCGCGAAATTCTCGGACGATGAACTCAGGCATCTAATAACGATAATGCAAGATCCTGTCATGCAAAGATGGGGCATTGCGATGCGCGACAGTAGCACTACGGCGTATATGGCAAAGCTATCGCAACAGGTGAATAATCAAATGTGGATGGTGGTCTCCATTGTCCTCCGACGACATGGGTTGCAGACAACCGACACATCGACAACGGCTAAGCAGAGTCATTGAACACGTACACCACTTCCGTCGATTCCGGAAAGCGACTTATGAACGTGACGACCGTATCTACTCGGCCAGGCGGCCAGCTAAGCCTGCGATTGTCCGTTAACGGGAGCGCCGATTGTCCGCTCGGGGTCGGTTTGGTGCGTTCGTCGTCGGCCCGGATTCGGCCAGAAGCGGTCCTTGGCCGTTGCCGCCTGGATCGTTGACGCCCATTAGCGGGCCCGGCAACAGCCGGGCGCCGTTCTGCGCCCACCAGTGCGGCCCCGCGCGCCCACCGATGCGTTCGCCCCGAACTGCTCCTCGCATACCCAAGATGGCAATCTGCGACGCTGGCGCGCGCAACCAGACCTACGCATCCAGCCAATGTAGTACCATGTTGTGAAAGTTTCACGGTTGGGGCAAATTTCCTTGATGATGGCCCCGAATTTTCAAGCCTTCAGCGTGAAAACATCACAGGTGCAAAATGTTAGTTTCCTTTTCAGTTGAAAACTTCCGATCATTCAGAGTTGAGCAAACGCTATCGCTCGTTGCTAGCAGCCGGCACGCCGGGAGCCACGAGGGGCACGCGATCGCGGTCCCTGACTCAGAAGAGAAAGTGTTAAAAACTGCAGTCTTATATGGGGCAAACGGCGCGGGCAAATCTAATTTGTTCAAGGCGTTGAAGTATTTCAAGTCGGTGGCCCTCAGGCCCAGGAAAAAGAATACTGGCACGGGCCGTGAGGCATTCCGATTCGGAGGCGCGAGCGAGGAGCCGTCAAGCTTCGATTTGCAGTTCATCGTGCGCGAACAACTCTACCGATTTGGCTTCAGGATCGACGATCACAAGATCGTTCAGGAATGGCTCGTGAAAATCACCGGCAACAAAGAGCGGGTTCTTTACGAGCGAGCCACCGACGAAAACGGTCGAGTGCAGATTGAAGGCGACTATCTCAAGTCGGTAAATGAGAAGCTGTCTGCTCTTGTTACGGTCGGAGGCCCGCAAAACCAGTCGTTTCTGGCGACAATTAGAGCTACTCTTGACGAAGACGATATCGGCTCGGAACTCGCTTCGATTATTGATTGGTTTTTGGAAGGTTTAAAACTAATTGACCCGACGCAATCCATTGCACCATTGGGTCATCTTCTGAGCTCGGATCCCAAATTTCTGACGTTTGCTGGAACCTTCCTCAAGTCATCGTCAACTGGGGTGGATCATCTGAGCGTCCAAAAGACGGAAATTACCGAGGAGGAGCTCCGCGCGATTCTGCCCGAAACCGTCGCTGAACGAGTGATTCAAGATGTATCCAAGAGCCCACACAATACGGCTGTCGTGGATATGGCGGAGCGGGGCGAACTGCTCATCGAGAAAACAGACGCTCATCATTACTACCGCATCAGTGTCCAAGCCGCGCATGAATATGCGCCGGGCAGCGTCGCGCAGCTCGACCTCGCAGATGAATCTGATGGAACTCGGCGCCTGTTAAGTTTGATGCCAGCGTTGAATCATGACGACGATAGCGGTGCCGTTTATTTTATCGACGAAATAGACCGTAGTATGCATCCGATGCTGATCTGGAAATTTTTGCAATTCTTCCTTGAGTCCTGCAAGGCGGACAGGCACCAAATTATTATCACAACGCATGAATCGAATCTGCTTGACTTGGATTTGCTGAGAAGGGATGAGATCTGGTTCGTGGAAAAAAGCGCGACATCCGAGACGCACATTTATCCCCTGACAGATTTTCGCGTGCGGAAGGATTTGGAAATTCGAAAGCATTATCTCCAAGGGCGTTTCGGAGCCGTCCCGTTCCTCGGCAACCTCGATCGGATGCTTGTCGAGCGAGGTAACGTCTGATGAGCCTTTTCGAACGGAAACCTAGACCGCTAAAACGGGGCGAGGAAACACTTCGTGACGACCGGTTGTTCATTATTGCGTGCGATGATACCTACGCACCGAAGCAGTATTTCGACTCTTTTTCCATTCCCAGAATCCAAATTCACGTTGTGCCAACGATCGACGGAACATCGGCCGCGCCGCATGTTCTCGATCGATTAAGCAAGTTTGACCACGAAGACGACGATGAGCTATGGATGCTGCTGGACACCGATCATTGCACTCGGGACAACCATATAGGAACGTTTCTCGGCGCGATTGGGGAGGCCAAGCAGAAGGGTATGAACGTAGCGCTTAGCAAGCCTTCATTTGAACTGTGGCTGTTGCTTCACCACGTCGATGGTTCTGCGGTTACCGGCTTGCGCAACGCGGCCGCGACAGAACAGTTGCTTCGGGACACACTGGGGCGGTATAACAAGACCCGCCTCGACATGGCCAAATTCCCGCTGTCAACCGTTGCAACCGCTTGTGCTCGGGCGGAGAGATTAGATCAATCGGTGGATGGTGGAGACAACCCTACCGGACCGACGACGCGGGTTTATCAACTGTGGAAGGCTATTGCTAGCAAGGCTCTTCCTTCTCAATTACCTGCAGAGTTGAGGCCGTTGTTATGAGCACCGACCCGGTGCGGCCCTTCGCGCCGGGTTATAAATTGCGGTCCTCGTTATCGCTGGCTAACGCCGACCTATTGGTCCGCTTTCGCTACGTCTGCTAACGAGGCTGTCGAAGGACTGCTTTGGGTCGATTTCAGTCCCCGCGCTTCCCTCCCGGCTACTCGCGCGACCACGATCGGAAGGAGCGCCAGAAGTCACAACTACGAAGTCGAATCGGAAATAGGCAAGGCACCGGGCGGTTAACCTCCCGCCCTACTCCCCCTTATCCCTTCGGCCATCCCACCATTTACCCCCCAAAACCAAATCCGAGACAGCCCCGCTCCCTTATAATTATCAAGTCGTCGGGAGACACCCAACGACCAGGAATGACAGCCTGTTTGTTACGTCCGCACCCCGCTCAGGCGGGAGTGCGTCTATCTCTGCACGTCTATATTCAATGGGCGGGCCTTGGTAGGGGAGCCGCGAGGCTCGCCGGCTTGACGTAACACCGGTCTGTCACCCTGCCACGTGCCCGCTCACCCTCCCCCCAAAGATGCGTGTCCGGGCGACCCAAAGAATCAACAGGAGATCGCACCATGACCAGGTCCGTCAAAAATCAACCATCTTCGCGCCCCCCAGTCGACGCACTCCAGTACGAAAAACTAGCCCTTTCCGCATTCGATTTATGCGACCGGCAGGCAAATCAACTGGAAACCTTGATCACACTTGCGTCCTCAATAGTTAGAAATCCTGCGATTACCCACGAAGAAAGAAAGCGTCACCGAACGCTGCTCGAATTGCTGGTAGACACGGCCGAGCAGTACCAGCAGGAACTCGAATCCGACCGCGAGTTATTCCAGGTGATTGCACTCGACGCGAAGGGCATCCCGCGCAGCCGCATCACAGCGCAGCACGCGACGAACCTGCTAGCTGAAGCATCGCAAAGAGCAAAAGCGCTCAACGAAGAATCAAACGCTTCGCCCCGCAAAAAACCATCCACGAAAAGCGCGATGATCAAGTTGTCCTCCACCGCCGTGCAACAACCGTCCACTGCACCGCACTAAGCGATCAAATCAAGCACCAACAAAACAGGCCCAGCGTGAAGCATGAATAAAAAAATGGCCGCAGCATCCGCTGCGGCCATCACCTCATCTACCAGCAATTTCAAGCTCTCAAAACAGCGAGTTAACAACAAACGCGCCGCCCCAAAAACCCTCAAACAATATTCATCGCCAACGCACTTTCCCGATAATGCTGGCTCGCCTTTTCCGCATCGCCAAGCTGCTCATGCAGCCGCGCCAACGCACGATGCGAGCGAATCTTCAGCGTCTCGTTATCCGCGAGTTTCAGCGCGCGCTCAAGGAACGACTGCGCCTTACCCCACAACTGCTGGTGCAGACACAAGCGCCCCAGCGCGAACATCAAGTCCGCATCTTCCGGACGATCCTTCTGCCACCCTTCGGCCTTCTGAATCAACGGCAGTGCGTCGCCGCCCGCCGTATCCGGATACCGACGCAACAAGCGCGCATCCCAATTCTGCGCGAGCGCTTCCTCGACGATCTTGCGCGCTTCCTGCGGACGATTCAGCGCCACCAGCAACTCCGCAGCAAGATCCGCGAGCCGCGGTGAATGACGCTCAGTAGCCGACAACGAATTCCACAACTCCAGCAGCGCATCGGCATTGTGACGCCGGTCACGCAACAGGTTTTCCGCCGCGAGCTGGCGCAAACGCACCGCCACCGCCGGATGAATCGCCTCACGCTTTTCCAGCGTCTTGACGAGCTTGAGCACTTCGCCCCAGTTCTTCAACTGCTGCTGTGCGCGCAACATGATCTGCTGAGCGTGAATACGTCGCCCGCCCTGTGATTGCATTTGCGTCAGCGCGGTCAATGCGCCGTCCGCGTCGCGGCCATCAGCGCGCATATCGGCGGTGGCCATCAGACGTGCGTCTTGCCAGTCAGCCTCGTCGATCTGCGAAAGCCACTCGTCGCGCCGCGCATATTCATGCATACGATGCGCCGCCGTAGCCGCGATCAAACCCGCCGCGCCCTTGTTGTCGCCATTCGCGAGCGCATCCTTGGCGGCTTTCTCAGCACGCGAAAAACGCCCGGCGTACAGATTGCCGATCGCATCGCGCAACGCCGCATGCGCTTTCGCCACACGCGAGCGAGCGCGATAAGCAGCCACCCGCTGCGGCATGCGCCAGATATTGCGGAAGATGCGCAGCAGCGCATAGATCAGGATGAACAGCACCACCAACCCGACCACGAACAGGTTCAGCGATATATCGACGCGGTACGGCGGATAGATCAGCAGCACCTGTCCCATGTCGAAGCGCCCAACCACCGCCAGCACCACCGCGATGACGAACAGCAACGCAAGCCATAGAAGTCCCCGGATCGCCATGATTAACCTCGGCTCCGGTATTGATTGACGGCCTGCAGGCTCGTGTTCAGATTCGGCAATTCAACCGCGGCCGAGCCCGCTTCCACCTGCTTGACGAGATCGGTCACGGTCTGCGTTTTCTTCGACGAGTTGTCGAAGTAACGCGTGAGCGCATTCTGCGCCGCCTGAAGGTCGGACTTCAGCGTGGTCTCGTTGCGCGAGAGCAAGGCGAGACGCGCCGACAGCAAACGCAGCTTGAGATTCTCGCGCACGAAGTAGCCCTGATCGGGCGTGACCAGCATCGCGTCGGCGTTGTCGATGCGGCGCACCTGCACGAGGCTCGTCAACTGCTGGCCGATGCCGGTGCTCACTTCACGCCACCACACTTTCCAGCGCGGCTCGCCGGTGGCCGCGGCCACCTTGGCCGTGTCGGCCCAGGTCGCGGCTTGCGGCGTGGCGTGGGCAATCGGTGCTTCGCCGGAGAGCGGCAGGTTGTCGACCTGGTCGATTGCGTTGTCGAGCTTGATGGCCATGCCCGTGAGATCGGTGGAAGGCGCGGCCTTCAGCTTGTCGATGTCCTGCGCGATGGCCTTGCGCACGGCGACCGCTTGCGGACTGTCCGAGGCGGCGAGACGCGTGTCGGCGCTTTGCAGCGCGAACAACGCAAGCTGCGTGTTGCCGGTGAGCTGCAACTGCTGGCTGGCGGCGGAGAGCATCTGGCCGACTTCGGCGAGCGTCCAGTCGTCGCGATTGCGCGCGAGATCCGCATATTGCTGTTGCAGCGCCTGCTGCGAGGTCTGCGCATCGGCGAGCTTGCCTTCGAGTTGCGCAACCTGCGATTCCGACTGATGCACCGTGGCGAGCGCCTGCTCCGTCTTGATGCGCAGTTCGTTGGTCTGCGTGTCGTTGGCTTGCTGGCGCTGCGCGAGCTGCTGCTCCGTACGCTCCACCTTGCGATTGAGCGCATAGCCGCCCACGCCCGCGGCACAAGCAATGATCACGACGACAAACCACAGCAGCGGTCCGCTCGCGCTATGGCGCTTTTGCGCTTCGTAGGGCGTGAAGGGTTGATTCGGCGGCAACGCAGTGGTCGCGGCCGGCTGGGGTGAAGCGTTCGTGGATGCGTTCGTTTCAGTCATGCGTGATTTAGCCGGTGAATGAGCCGGGTTGGACGATACCGGTTGGACGACGGCCGGGACGGCGGCAATCAAGGCGCGGGCAATGCGCTCATCGCCCGCGCCGGACACCGTCATGCTATCAAAACCCAATGCCCGCGCGGTCTGCGCGATACGGGGATGCGGCGTGACGAGCGCGGCGCGTTTGAGCTGCGCGATCTCGTCGGCGGTGAGGTGGTCGTGCGCCAGTTCGTTCAGGTTGCGCACACCTTCGGAACTGGTGAGCAGCCACGCGTGCGGCACGCCTGCGAGCAACTCGTGCACGCGCGCCCAGGCGCCGATCGACGGTTCCGGCACGAGGCGCCGGTATGCCGCGACCGTGTCGACCTCGGCGCCGGCTTCGCGCAGACGCTCGGCGAGCCACTCGCGTCCGCCGTCGCCGCGCACGATCAGCACGCGCTTGCCTTCGAGACTGGTTGCGCCGAGCGCCGCATCGATCGCGGCGAACAGACCTTCGGAATCGAAGCGCGCGGTGTCTTCATCCGAACCGGACGGCGGGCTGATCACGTTGTACGCCGGTGCGGCGACGCCATGGCGCGCGAGCGCCTGCACGCTGCCCGGCCCGACCACGCCGATCGGCAACGCATGCGGCCAGATCGAGTCGCTCTGAGCGAAGGCGTGATCGACCGCATTCGGCGACACGAACACGACGAGCGCATAGCGTTCGAGCGAGGCCAACGCGGCGCGCAACGGCGCGTCGTCAATGACAGGGGCGATGTCGATCAGCGGAAAGTCGAGCGTGGCGATGCCGGCGGCGGCGAGCCGCGCGATCAGTTCGTTCGACTGACCGGCCGGTCGTGTAATCACGACCGTGAACACCGCCTTGTCGACGGATGAAGAAGTGTTGCCTGGGATATCGGCCGCCATCACTCGCCGGTCGCCGCGCTGTCCGCCGCACCGTCTTCCGCTGCGCCCTGCTTCGCCGCGGCGGGACCGCTGGCGGCGCTGAGCGCACGCACGATGTCCATCGCGCCCTGCTGCTCGAGCGCGCTCGCCACTTCCTGGCCGAGCGCGACCGCGCGTTCGACGCTAGGCGCCGGCGCCGATGCCTGCGCGCTCAGCACGCGCTGCCCGTCAGGCGTGGCGACGATGCCGCGCAGATGCAGCGCGCCGTCGCGCCATGTGGCATAGGCGGCAAGCGGCACCTCGCAACTGCCGCCGAGCGCGCGCGACACCATGCGCTCCGCTTCGACGGCGGCTGCCGTGTGGTCGTGATGCAACGGTGCGAGCCATGCCGCGAGGTCCGCGCGGTCGGCGCGAATCTCGATGCCGAGCGCGCCCTGGCCCGCTGCGGGCAAACTGTCTTCGGGATCGAGCAGCGCGCGGATGCGCTCGCCCAGACCCAGACGCTTCAGGCCGGCTGCGGCCAGAATGATCGCCGCGTAATCGCCGCGATCGAGTTTCGACAGACGCGTGTCCAGATTGCCGCGCAACGGCCGCACTTCGAGATGCGGATAACGCATGCGCAGCATGGCCTCGCGGCGCAGGCTGGAAGTGCCGACCACGGCGCCGGCCGGCAGTGCCGCGAGCGAGTCGTAGTCATTGGAGACCAGCGCGTCGCGCGGATCTTCGCGCTCCATGATGGTGGACAGCGCGAAGCCTGCGGGCAACTCCATCGGCACGTCTTTGAGCGAGTGCACGGCGAGGTCCGCGCGGCCGTCGGCGAGAGCGGCTTCGAGTTCCTTCACGAAGAGGCCCTTACCACCAACCTTCGACAAAGTGCGATCGAGAATTTGATCGCCACGTGTTGTCATTCCGAGGATTTTTACGTCACAAGATGGATATAATTTGTGCAGCGCACATCGCACATGCTCCGCTTGCCACATGGCCAGGCGGCTTTCTCGCGACGCAATCACAAGCGTGTGGGGTGGCGTTGAAAACGTCTCGGTGTTCATTAGCTTGCTGATCGAATGACGGGATGTAATAACGAACAATGTTAGCACGCGCCCTTGCGTCTCAAGACGCAGCCAGGCGCCGTGCTGAAGCGGTATCGATGGAGGAGACGGGCTTCGCGCGGCGCGCGCCTGCCCTGTCCCGGCATGTTCACGCACGGTCGTTCGCGCACCGGGCCGCCGCATGCGGGATGATGCGGTGCGGCGTACTGCGCCGCATGCGCCTCGAACGAGTGTCGTGCAAGCGCGCGGCACGCTTCAGGCGCACAGTCTTCTCTCAGGCGTATCGCCATCGGCGCATACCGTTTCGCGCAGTTCCCTTGCAGTTCACGTTGCAGTTCATAGTGCAGTTCCGCAGTAGCAGTTCATCACTCAACAGACCCTGGCTTCCCTGAGGAAACCCATCGTGACGTCTTCCGGATCGGCGCGCCCTGCCCGCCGCAACACTGCATTGCCCAACGCTCGCGCGGCCGACGCCGCCCAGCCGGCCGCTTCTGCCATCGCTTCTGCCGCCGCCTCGGCCACAACCGCTGCCGAGTCCACATCGGCCAAACGCGCCGGCAAACCCGCTCAGGCCGCTCACGCCGCCAAAGCCGGCAAGGCCGCCAAAACCTCCACGCCCGTCAAGACGGACAAGGCCGTGAAGGCAGTCAAGACGGGTAAGACGACGCAAGCCGCAGCCACCGTCAAGGCGCAGAAACCGGCCAAGGCCGCTTCCGCGAAGATCAAGGTCGTTGCCAACGCGCCGCAAGCGCCCGCGCTGCAGGCCGTGGCGGAGCAATCACCAGCGTCCGCAAACACATCGGCGCCGAAGGGCAATGGCCGCACGCGCGAGGACAAGGACCATCCGCTGTTCCAGGACATCCGCTATCTCGGGCGCCTGCTCGGCGACGTGCTGCGCGAACAGGAAGGCGACGCGGTGTTCGACGTCGTCGAAACGATCCGCCAGAACGCCGTGCGCTTTCGCCGCGAAGACGACAGCGCCGCCGCGCAAACGCTCGACAAGAAACTGCGCTCGCTGAGCCCGGAGCAAACGGTCAGCGTGGTGCGCGCGTTCAGCTACTTCTCGCACCTCGCGAACATTGCCGAAGACCGCCACCGCAACCGCCGTCACCGCATTCACGCACTGGCCGGTTCGACCTCGCAGCCGGGCACGATTGCCCATGCGCTCGAACGGCTGGTCGAAGCCAACGCGGCCGCCACGCCGGTCCTGCAGCAGTTCTTCAACGACGCGCTGATCGTGCCGGTGCTCACCGCGCACCCGACCGAAGTGCAACGCAAGAGCATTCTCGACGCGCAACACGACGTCGCGCGTCTGCTCGCCGAACGCGATCAGCAGTTGACCGAGCGCGAGCGCGCGCACAACGAAGCGATGCTGCGCGCCCGCGTCACGTCGCTATGGCAAACGCGCATGTTGCGCGATTCGCGCCTCTCCGTGGCCGACGAAATCGAGAACGCGCTGTCGTACTACCGCGCCACTTTCCTCACCGAAATTCCGGCGCTCTACGCCGATATCGAAGAAGCGCTCACCGAGCACGGCATCGACGCGCGCCTGCCGCCGTTCTTCCAGATGGGCAGCTGGATCGGCGGCGACCGCGACGGCAATCCGAACGTCACGGCCGAGACGCTCGAAAACGCGATCACCCGCCAGGCCGCGGTGATCTTCGAGCACTACATGGAACAGGTGCACAAGCTCGGCGCGGAGTTGTCGGTGTCGAACCTGCTGGCCGGCGCCAGCGAAGCCCTGAAGGAACTCGCCGCGATCTCGCCCGACCAGTCGCCGCACCGCACCGACGAACCGTATCGCCGCGCGTTGATCGGCATGTACACGCGGCTCGCCGCGAGCGCGCGCGTGCGCCTCGGCGAAGGCAGCGTGCCGGTGCGCAGCGCGGGCCGCGGCGTGGCGCCGATCCGCGCCAAGCCGTACGACGACTCGTCCGAATTCGTGCGCGACCTGCACGTGCTGATCGATTCGCTCGCCGAGCATCATGGCGCGCCGCTCGCCGCGCCGCGTCTGTCGCCGCTCGCGCGCGCCGCCGAAGTGTTCGGCTTCCATCTGGCGAGCATCGACTTGCGCCAGAGCTCCGACATTCACGAAGCGGTAATCGCCGAACTGCTCAAGCGCGCCGGCGTCGAGGACGACTACGCGGCACTCACCGAAGAAGACAAGCTCAAGGTGCTGCTTGCCGAACTGGCGCAGCCGCGTTCGCTACGCCTGCCATACGCGGAATACTCCGATCTCGTGAAGAGCGAGCTCGGCGTGCTCGAGGAAGCCCGCATCACGCGTGAGAAATTCGGCGCGCGCGCGGTGCGCAACTACATCATTTCGCACACGGAGACCGTGAGCGATCTGGTCGAAGTAATGTTGCTGCAAAAGGAAACCGGCCTGCTGCGCGGACGCCTGGGCGATGCGAACGATCCGGCGCAAGCGGGCCTGATGGTGATCCCGCTGTTCGAGACGATCCCCGACTTGCGCAACGCGCCGCACATCATGCGCGATCTGATCGCGCTGCCGGGCGTCGACGCGCTGATCGAACATCAGGGCAACGAGCAGGAAGTCATGCTCGGCTATTCGGACAGCAACAAGGACGGCGGCTTCCTCACGTCGAACTGGGAGTTGTACCGCGCCGAACTCGCGCTGGTGTCGCTTTTCAACGAACGCGGCGTGACGCTGCGCCTGTTCCATGGACGCGGAGGCACCGTCGGCCGCGGCGGCGGTCCGACCTATCAGGCGATTCTGTCGCAGCCGCCCGGCACCGTCGACGGCCAGATCCGCTTGACCGAGCAAGGCGAAGTGATCGCGAGCAAGTTCGGCAATCCGGAGATCGGCCGGCGCAATCTGGAAACGGTGGTCGCCGCCACGCTCGAAGCATCCTTGCTGCCGCACGACATTGCGCCGGCGCAATTGCCCGCGTTCGAAGAAACCATGCAGCAGTTGTCGGACGCGGCGATGGCGTCGTACCGCGCGCTGGTCTACGAAACGCCGGGCTTCAAGGAGTATTTCTTCGAGTCGACGCCGATCGCGGAGATCGCCGAGTTGAACATCGGCAGCCGTCCGGCCTCGCGCAAATTGCAGGATCCGAAGCAACGCAAGATCGAAGATCTGCGCGCGATTCCGTGGGGCTTCTCATGGGGCCAATGCCGTTTGCTGCTGACCGGCTGGTACGGTTTCGGCAGCGCGGTGGCCACGTACCTGGACAGCGCGCCGACCGACGCCGAACGCAAGAGCCGTCTCGCGTTGCTGAAAAAAATGCACAAGACCTGGCCGTTCTTCGCGAACCTGCTGTCGAACATGGACATGGTGCTGGCAAAGACCGACCTCGCGGTCGCGTCGCGCTACGCCGCGCTCGTGTCCGACAAGAAGCTGCGCAAGCACGTGTTCGAGCGGATCGTCGCGGAGTGGGAGCGCACGTCGAAGGTGTTGTCGGAGATCACGGGCAAGAGCGAACGGCTCGCGGAGAACCCGCTGCTCGCGCGTTCGATCAAGAACCGCTTCCCGTATCTCGATCCGCTGAATCACTTGCAGGTGGAGTTGCTCAAGCGTCACCGCGCGGGCGACACGAACGCGCGCGTGCGGCGCGGGATTCATTTGAGCATCAACGGGATTGCGGCGGGCTTGCGCAATACGGGTTAAGCACGCAAGCGGTTCACGGCAGGCAACTGAGCGCGCACATTGCGGCGCGCCCGGTTGCCTGCCGTATTCTGGCTAACCGCATAATCAGCCGGGCGCGACGCAGTTCGTCGCGCCCGGTTTTTTTATTGCGCTTCGATCATCAACGCGTCGAGCTTGAATGAGCCGTCTTCCTGCACGTCGAAATATTGACGGACTTCATCCGGCGAATTCGCCCACATCGAGCGGATCGCCACCACGCGCGGTTCCGGCGTGCGCATGCGCGCCACCCACGAACTGAACTCGATATCGATGCGCCAACGCTCGCGAATCGATGCCTTGAACCCGGCCGTGGCAAACAACGCGAGCCACTCGTCGGCGCGGTAATCGCGGATATGCGAGCCGTCGCGCAACAACTCGATGGCCTGGATATGCGTGTCGAGCAGCGGATGATCGATGCCGGCGATATCGATGAACAACACCTTGCCGCCCGGCTTGAGCACACGCCGCACTTCGGCGAGCGCGAGCGGCATGTCGTGCCAGTGGTGCGCGCTCATCCGGCTGATCACCCAGTCGAACGAATGATCGGCGAACGGCAGCACTTCGGCCGCGCCTTGCTGCGTGCGGATATTGGCAAGACCGCGCTCCTTCGCGGCGCCCTCCACCGTCGCCAGCATTTGCGGCGCGATGTCATAGGCGACCACTTCTCGCGCGTGCGGGGCGACCGCGAAGCTCGCGTGGCCCGCGCCGCAACCCATGTCGAGCACCGTCGCATCCGGCGTCGCCGCGATCGATTCGGCCAGCGCGCGCAGATCGGCGCCGGTGGCGTGGGTCGGGCTCGTCAGATAGGCGGCGGCGGTCGAGCCGAAGGCGTCGGCGACCTGATCGTGATGCTTCATGGGAGGCTCCGGTTATGTATTTGGGGCACGCTGGAAGCGCGTGGTGCAGTTCCAGCCGCTACAATAGAGCGCGCTGTGTACCAGTACAAGTTAAGCAATTATTCTGGTATCGCCATTACCTGCCTCCCCTTCTACGACCTACCGCCCGCTCAGCATGACCACGCCGTCTTCCGCCGACAACCCGCCGCCGCTCGACGCCACCCCGGCGCGCGCGCTCGGCGACTTCATCCGCGCTCACCGTGAGCGGCTCTCGCCGCAAGCGGTCGGCTTGCCGCCAGGTCCGCGCCGCCGCACGCCAGGCTTGCGGCGCGAGGAAGTCGCGCAACTGTGCGGCGTGAGTCCGACCTGGTACACGTGGATCGAACAGGGGCGCCCGGTCTCCGCTTCCGCCGAAGCGCTCGCGCGCATCGCAGTCGCGTTGCAACTGTCGCGCGCCGAGCGGGCGTATCTGTTTGAACTGGCCGCCCAGCGCGACCCGGCGGAGCCCGATCCGGCCGCCGCCGATGCGCCCGCCACCTTGCTGGAAACCGTGCAGCTCGTGAGCGCGCCAGCCTATGTGCTCGACCGCCAATGGAATGCACTCGCGTGGAACGAGCGCGCCACGGACCTGTTCGTCGGCTGGCTGGACGGCGCGCACGACCGCAATCTGCTGCGCTACACCTTCACGGAAGCGGCCGCGCGCGAGCTGATCGTCGATTGGGAAATACGTGCGCGGCGGCTCGCCGCCGAATTCCGCGCCGACTCGATCCGCCATCTGAACGACGCGCCCACCCGCGCGCTGATCGACTCGCTTACCGCCGCGAGCGACGCGTTCGCGCGCTTCTGGGCCTCGCAGGACGTGGGCGGCCGCGAAGGCGGACGGCGCGAGTTCAACCATCCGCGCGACGGCCGCCTCGTGTATGACCAGATCACGTTCAAACCCGCGCATCGCGAAGATCTGAAACTGGTGGTGCTGGTGCGCGAATAGGCGACGGGAGACAGCCGCGGCGCACGGCGTCTTTAAGCCTCCCGGCCAGTGTTAAAATCCCTGTCTTTCCTCGCTTCGGCGTCACCTTTGCACGGCATGTGCATTCGCGTCGTCAGCCTCTTCACCGCTCGCTCAACTGCTGCTTAACTGCCGCTTAACTGCCCAACACCATGACGTCCCAACTGCACAAAAAAGGCGAAGCCTGGTCGGCTCGCTTCTCGGAGCCGATGTCGGAGCTTGTCAAACGCTACACGTCGTCGGTTTTCTTCGACAAGCGTCTGGCGCTCGTCGACATTGAAGGGTCGCTCGCGCACGCCTCGATGCTGGCCGCGCAAAAGATCATCGCCGCCGACGACCTCGCCGCGATTCAACGCGGCATGGCGCAGATCAAGGGCGAAATCGAGCGAGGCGAGTTCGAGTGGCAACTCGATCTGGAAGACGTGCACCTGAACATCGAAGCGCGCCTGACCGCGCTGATCGGCGATGCCGGCAAGCGGCTGCACACCGGCCGCTCGCGTAACGACCAGGTCGCGACGGATATCCGTTTGTGGCTGCGCGGCGAGATCGACCGCATCGGCGGCTTGCTGACCGAATTGCGCACCGCGCTGCTCGACATGGCGGAGAAAAACGCTTCGACCATCATGCCGGGCTTCACGCATCTGCAAGTGGCGCAGCCGGTCACGTTCGGGCATCACCTGCTCGCCTACGTCGAAATGTTCTCGCGCGACGCCGAGCGCATGATCGACTGCCGCAAGCGCGTGAACCGTCTGCCGCTCGGCGCGGCCGCGCTCGCCGGCACCAGCTATCCGATCGACCGCCACGCGGTGGCGAAGACGCTGGGTTTCGACGGCATCTGCGCGAACTCGCTCGACGCCGTGTCCGACCGCGACTTCGCGATCGAATTCACGGCGGCCTCGGCGCTCGTCATGACGCACGTCTCGCGCTTCTCCGAAGAACTCGTGCTGTGGATGAGCCCGCGTGTCGGCTTCATCGATCTGGCGGACCGCTTCTGCACCGGCTCGTCGATCATGCCGCAGAAGAAAAACCCGGACGTGCCCGAACTCGCACGCGGCAAGACCGGCCGCGTGAACGGCCATCTGATCGCGCTGCTCACGCTGATGAAAGGCCAGCCCCTCGCGTACAACAAGGACAATCAGGAAGACAAGGAGCCGCTGTTCGATACCGTCGACACGGTTGCGGATACGCTGCGCATCTTCGCTGAAATGGTCGCCGGTATTTCGGTGAAGCCGCAAGCCATGCGCGACGCCGCGCTGCAAGGCTTCTCCACGGCAACCGATCTGGCCGACTATCTGGTCAAGCGCGGCCTGCCGTTCCGCGACGCGCACGAAGCGGTGGCGCTGGCCGTGCGCGTCTGCGCGGATCGCGGCTGCGATCTGGCGGATCTGACGCTCGAGGAAATGCGCAAGGAACTGCCGAACGTCGCGCATTTGATCGGCGAGGACGTGTTCTCGTATCTGACGCTGGAAGGCTCGGTGGCGAGCCGCAATCATCCGGGCGGCACGGCGCCGGAACAGGTGCTCGCGGCGGTGAAAGCGGCACGTGCGGCGCTGAAGTAAGCGGACGCGCGGCATGCGGTGAGCGCGTACTACGCGCCCATCGCTTGCTTGGTTCCTGCACGCAGCTTGCGGATAGAAGGCGAACCCGATATCGGGTTCGCCTTTTGTTTTTCGCATCGCGTCGCAGGGCTCGCGCGAGCCGCGCCGCAAAAAGAAAAAGCCCGCGCGAAGCGGGCTAAATGAAAGACTTCCACCGATGCCTCCCGAAAGAGGCCATCGAAGTGTAGGCGCGTTTTCGCCGCCAACCAATTCGCTCATATTTCAGCCTATTACAGACGGTTGGGCCACATACAGCGGGCGAACGCTAATTGCTTCCTGGCGGATTTTGACTACCATCAAATCAGCCCTGTCTTTGCTGTTTCCCCGACCATGTTCACTCGCACGCGTCACCTTCGCCCTTGCAACGAACGCGGCGTTTGCAGCGTCGGCGGATGGCCCGCGCATGTGCGCGGCATGCTCCTCGTAGTCGGCCTGGTTATCGGCATCGGCATGGCGGGCTGCACCATCACACCGCCGCCACGCGCCAGCGTGCCGACGCCCGCTGCCGCCATCAACAGCGCGACGCTCGACCAGTACCGCGATGCCGTGGCCAGACGCATCCTCGAACGCAATCCGTCTTATGTGCTGCGCGGCACGCCGCAAGCGATGCTGCGCTCGCTGGTCGTGGTCTCGTTCACGGTGGATAGTAATGGCCGCGTGCTGGAGTCGTCGGTGTATCGCACCAACGGCGACGACGAAGCCGAAAGCACCGCGCTCGCCAGCTTGCGGCGCGCCGCGCCGCTGCCGCAGCCGCCCGGCAAATTGCTGAACGGCCGTGGCCAGCTCGAGCTATTCGAAGACTGGCTGTTCAACGACAACGGCAAATTCCAGCTTCGCGAGTTCGCCTCGCCGCAAGCGCAGACCATCGATTGAACGCGGTTATATTCGCGCAAAGCGCGCGGCAAACCCGGCGTTGCCTTGCTGCGGCGCGGCCGTGCTCGCTATAATTTTCCGATTCCCTGCGCCGGAGCCTTCCGGCACCGCTCACGCCACCTGCTCACCCGCGGGCGCGGCATGAGCCCGATTGCAGCGCCGCCGCGCCATCCGCGAGCGCCGCCTGCTTGATGCGTGATGCGGCCTGTCGTTGCCGTGATCGCAAAACATCGCGGCTTCGCGCCGCGCCGGCCGCTCCGCCTTTCCTCGCACGTCGCAAGCGTCAGCCTCCCGCCTGGTTATTGCCCTGGTATGGCCGCTTTCGCGGGCAAACTTCGCCGGCTGCCGTTGTAAGCTGTTGCTTCGTTGTTTGCGTCGCCGGCGTCCCACGAGCCGCCCGCCGGTCCGCCGACAAAGCGAAACGCACGAATTTGAACAAAGATGCCGTCTCCACACGCACCACCGGCTTACGAACCGGGCGCCCGGCGGCATCACGACATTTGGAGACCCTGCATGTCCACTTCGCCGATTTCCGCGGCCCAGCCCAATGCGGCCGGGCAGAACAAGAGTTCGCGGATCATCTTCGCGAGCTTTATCGGCACCGCGATCGAGTTCTACGATTTCTATGTCTATGCGACCGCCGCGGCGCTCGTCATCGGACCGGTGTTTTTCCCGCATGGCTCGGCGACGGCGCAGGCCTTGTCGGCTTTCGTCACGTTCGGCATCGCCTTCGTGGCGCGGCCGATCGGCTCGTTCCTGTTCGGCCACTTCGGCGACCGGATCGGCCGTAAATCGACGCTGGTGGCATCGCTGCTGGTGATGGGCGTGTCCACCACGCTGATCGGTTTCGTGCCTGGCTACGACTCGATCGGCAGCCTCGCGCCGATCCTGTTGTGCATCTTGCGCTTCGGCCAGGGCATCGGCCTCGGCGGCGAATGGGGCGGCGCCGCGCTGCTCGCCACCGAGAACGCGCCGGCCGGCAAACGCGGCTGGTTCGGCATGTTCCCGCAACTCGGGCCGTCGATCGGCTTTCTGGCGTCCAACGGCCTGTTCTTCGCGCTGGCGCTCTCGTTGAGCGACGAGCAGTTTCGCAGCTGGGGCTGGCGCGTCCCGTTCCTCGTGAGCGCGGTGCTGGTTGCGCTCGGTTTGTACGTGCGCCTGAAAATCGCCGAGACGCCGGCGTTCCAGGCGGCGATCGAACGTCAGGAACGCGTCAAGGTGCCGATCGCCACCCTGCTGTCGCAACACTGGGTGCCGACCCTGCTCGGCGCGCTCGCGATGGTGGTCTGCTACACGCTGTTCTACAACGCCACCACGTTTTCGCTGTCGTACGGCGTTTCCGTGTTGCATATTCCACGGCCGACCTTCCTCGGCCTGCTGTGCATCGCTGTGGTGTTCATGGCGCTCGCCACGCCGCTGTCGGCCTGGGCCGCAGACCGCTATGGGCGCAAGCCGGTGCTGATCGTCGGCATCATCGCGGCGATCCTGTCGGGCTTTACGATGGCGCCGCTGCTCGGCAGCGGACAGACGTCGCTGGTGCTGCTGTTCCTCGTCATCGAACTGTTTCTGATGGGCGTAACCTTCGCGCCGATGGGCGCGCTGCTGCCGGAGTTGTTCCCCACCAACGTGCGCTATACCGGCGCCGGTGTGTCGTACAACCTCGGTGGGATTCTCGGCGCCTCCGTCGCGCCGTATATCGCGCAGATGCTCGCCGCGCGCGGCGGCCTGCCGTGGGTGGGCGCATATGTGTCGATCGCCGCGGCCGTCAGCATGATCGGCGTGCTGTGCATGCGTGAAACGCGCGATACGCAGTTGATGTAACGAAAGGCGCCGAACCCGGCGCTTTTACTTTTCGCTCTCCGCTCTCCGCTCTTTGCGCTTTGCTCTTCGCTCGATGCCGCCCGGCGCGACTCTCACGTCGCGGCGGCATAGCCCACCTCCCCGCCGCGTCACGCTCTGCGCTTGCCGAGCATTCCTGAGTAAATTCCCTGCCTTGCACGTCTTTTTGACATGCCTATACTCGATTCAAAATAACCCTTCGGCTAACGGGGAGGCAGGGATGAACATTCATCTTCACAACGCAGACGTCGTGATGATCATTGCGCTGGCGCTGCTATGTTCGTTGTTGCTTGCATTACGCTTTCGTCCGGCGACATGGAAGGGCATCGTGGTGGAAGCGCTGGCGGCGAATGCCGCTGCCATCGCCGCGGTCGTCGCGTTCGAAATGCTGCTGGCCTGACGCGGACGGGTGCCGCGGCGCCATCGCAGACGCCGCGGCCTCAGTCGGTTGGATTACCGGTAGTAGTAGCCGCCATGGTGGTAATAGCCACCGCCGCCGTAGTAGCCCGGCGCGGGCGCGACGATGCAACCACCAAGTGCCGTTGCGAGCAGCGTGCCTGCGATCAGGCTGAGGATCAAGCGTTTCATCGTTATTCTCCGTCGAGTCAGATTCATTCGAGCCTAAACCCCGAATGACTCGATTGAACACGACGGCGCTTTGCGCGAGCGTTGCGATTTGTAAGGGAAGATCACCAAGGTGTTACATGATCGACGCACGCAACGCACTGCGCTCGAAGCGCGATCACGCCGAATTCACATCGGAGGAAAACACCGCCTATACTGGTTTGAACGTGCCGGTCCGGCGCGTGCCTTGCTGGCGGCGCATACGCGGTGCAAGGTGAATCCGCCGGACAACGTGCCTACGAAATGCATGCTGCGCGCAGCCGCTTTTGACGGCGCGAAAAAATGCGTGGATCGCCAATAGGCACTCAACGAAAAGCGACAGATTTAACAGGCGTGTAATGCGCGGCGCCTTTTTGAATCGGCGGCTATGGGGAAGCCGATGTGCTGCACGAAACCGTGCGGACATTCACACCCTATCCCGCAGATGATCAGAAGTGAACCCGGCCGGCCGCGAGGCGGCGGTCGTCGCGTCGACACCGGGCGTGTCCGCGATGCCACCGCTCAGTGCGTGGCCGAGTCCGTTGATTGCGACGATTCCTCTCCGCCCGCTGTTCCCCGACACGGGCGTTTTCGGAGGCGTTACGAGGCAGCGCTCAGTGGTTTGAGCGGACTGCGCGTCGCGCCTCTTTTCTTTTCGAGCAAACGATTGCGCAAGACTTCAGGACGCCGCGTTCAGACGTCCGTGGAGCCGTGCTGCACGGTGACGTCGTGCGCCTCGGTGTGGACGTAGTCGATCGCCTCGAGCGCGGCGCTGATGGGCGGCACCGACTGGCCGTCGCCGATGGAGATTGAACGGTATGGCGATTCAATGCCGTAATGCGACGGCGGGGTCGCCACGAAGATCATGACGGTGCGCTTCTGCAGCGCGTGCGCAAGATGGACGAAGCCCGTGTCGGTGCCGACTACGAGCGAGCACGCGTCGATCATCTGCGCGATTTCGGTCACGCTCATTTTCGGCAGGACGGTTGCGCCCGGCAATTGCGACGCGATCTGCTCCGCTTCGAGCCGCTCGCCCTCAGAGCCCCACGGCAGCACAACGCGAAAACCGCGCTGCGCCAGTTCGCGGCCGATCGCCACCCAATGGCCCACCGGCCATTTCTTGTCGTCTTTCGAGGTGGCGTGAAAGAACGCCGCGACCGGTGCGCCGTTCGACTCGAACGGGAGACTGGCGGGTTCCGGCAAGCGCAGATTGAACACCGCCGGGCCTTCTATTTCGTAGCCCAGCGCCTCGCCCGCGCTGATACGCATGCCATGCCACGCATTGCATTTGGGACGCGGGCCGAATCGCCCGGTATAGGCAAACGCCGCGCCCCGCTCGCCGAGATCCGGAGCCAGGTAGCCGATACGCCGCGACGAGCGCGCCAGAAACGCAATGATCGCGCTCTTGTACACGCCTTGAATGTCGAGGATGAAATCGTAGCGATAGGCGCGCAATTCAGCGATCGACGCCCAGATCGATTTGAAATCGGCCCAGCGGCGCGCTTTCTTGAAGCGGCGCAGCGGCGCGCACAGCACGCGGTCCACGTTCTCGCTCCAGTGCACGACTTCGGCGAATGCTTCGTCGGCGGCCCAATCCACCTGCACGCCGGGAAACGCGCGCTTGATATCGGCGACCACTGGCAGGGCCTGCACGATATCGCCGAGCGAAGTGACCTTGACGATAAGGACGCGCTTCATTGAGGACCTGTGAGTTGTTCGAACATCAAGGCATTTTAGCCGACCAAACCGATAATCTTTGCCGAATCGCGCAGCGCGCTGCTCGGTCATTAGTACAGCAGGCTAGCTCAACTACTTACAGAAAGCCCTTTTGCATTATTGCAAAATACTTTCATGCGGATTTACGGGTCCGGCACGCCTTATACTTTTGCCTTTGCGCCTCCATACAACCCATGTCCCGGTCCATTCCGATCCGATCTTCCGCCATCGTTCGACGCGCGAGGCGACTGTGGCGCCAATACGGCGTCTTCTGGCTTGGTGCGATCGCAGTCGGGCTAACCGCGGTGCTGTACGCGAGACTGATCGACTGGGGTTACAACGAATTTCGCACCGTGCAGCAACAGCATGTGTGGGCGCCGCTGATCATCACCCCCGCGGTCACGGCACTCGCCGTCTGGCTCACCCGCAAGTTCTTTCGCGGCGCCGAAGGCAGCGGCATTCCGCAGGTCATCGCCACGCTTCACTCCCGGACGAGCGCATACGGTTCACGGCTGCTGACCTTCCGGATTCTGTTCGGCAAGATCGCCGTGTCGTTTCTGGCGATTCTCGGCGGCCTCACGATCGGCCGCGAGGGGCCGACCGTGCAGGTGGGCGCCGCCTTGATGTTCAATCTGCGGCGGCTGTATCCCCGCTCGAACGCGCTGATCGAACGGCAACTCGTGCTGGCGGGCGCGGCAGCGGGCTTGTCCGCCGCATTCAATACGCCGCTTGCCGGCATCGTGTTCGCGATCGAGGAATTGACGCGCAGCTTCGAGGCACGCGCTAGCGGCGTGCTGATTACCGCGATCATCATCGCTGGCGTGATCGCGCTCGGCTTGAATGGCAACTACACCTATTTCGGAACCATCCAGATCGGCGCGCACTTTCCCAATGTGCTGGCGCTGGCGGTGCTGCTTACGGCCGTCGTTACGGGCCTCGCCGGTGGTGTGTTCGGCTGGCTGCTGCTGAATACCGCGCGCTGGATTCCGGCGCCGCTGCGTCAATTGCACAGCGAGCGGCCGGTCGCGTTCGCCGCGCTGTGCGGTTTCGTGATCGCGGGGGTCGGGCTGATTTCGGGCGGCACGACCTTCGGCAGCGGCTACGCCGAAGCACGCGGATTGCTCGACGGCCACGCGCAGTTGTCGGTGTTTTATCCGTTCCTGAAGATGATTTCGATGGTCGGTTCTTATTTGCCGGGCATCCCGGGCGGCATCTTCGCGCCTTCGCTGTCAATCGGCGCGGGCTTCGGCGATCTGCTGTACCGGGTGTTCCAATCGATGGATCTGCCGATGCTGATCGCCCTCGGCATGGTCGGCTATCTGGCCGCCGTCACGCAGTCGCCGATTACATCGTTCGTGATCGTGATGGAGATGATCAACGGCCACGCATTGGTGATCTCGCTGATGGCCACCGCATTGATTTCGAGCCGCGTATCGCGCCTCCTTACGCCGCCGCTGTATGAGTCGCTGGCCGAGCGGTATATGACGCCGTTGCCGCAACCCGCGCCCGCGCCGACGCCGGAAGTGCCCGAGGTCGAAGCGCCTGTCCCGGCCGCGGAGAACGTCGACGGCGAGCCGCTCGCCGACGCCCCCAACGGCAGCAACGCACCACGTCAGTAGACGACGACGGCCGGCGCTCGCAAATACACCGGCCGCGCAGGCACGACGACGCAGCCGGCCAGCATGACCGCCAGCACGGCAATCAAAAGCAGATTCTTTTTCATCACATGGTTTCCTGAAGCAGGCGCAGACGAGCGCTACGCCGAATGCGTGCGCAACGTATGCATGTGTCTGCGCCCGTCGAGATGGAAGCAGCGGCACGCACGGCATTCACCGTGTCGTGCCGCGCATTGCCAACGCTCGTGGCGTTACGCCCAGTGGCCTTCAACCCAGTGATAATTCGGGCCGTGCGCGACCCAGTGTCCCGGCACCCAGTGATAGCCGACACGCTCGGCTTGCCAGTGACCGCCGATCCACACATAGCGGCCATGATCCCAGCGCCAGTGACCACGATCCCACACGTAGCCGACGCGCGACGCGGGCACCGCTTCGTAGCGCACCGGCGGCGGCGCGGACGGCGCGATCACGACGACTTCCGCGGCCGAAGCCGATGCCACGGCGGCTGCGCCGGCGGCGATCAATACGGTGTTGGCAAGCAGCAAACGCAAGGTCTTGTTCATGTTATCCCTCTGTAGATGAACACCGAAGGCGGCGTTATCCGTTTAATGCGCGAGGGGACGCAGCGGCTGACCATGGACGTGTAACGCCATACGCTGAAGTGCAACGGATTATTTCGACGTGCAGCCGACGCGCGAGAAAGCCCACTCAAGCACACGCGCACGAACACAGAGGAAGGTGGGAACAACGAAAAACGAAGAGGCACAACGAAGCGGCGCACTCGCGCGCCGCCCCGCGTTACGTCATCTCGACGCAACGCAGCGAAGCGCGCAGCACGTCATATGAAACCGGCCGCGAGAGGACGCAGACCCTGGACGATCAGGCCTGCGGTATTTCGATCTTGACCTCGAGCACTTCGAGATCGTCCTGACGTTCGAGGCTCACACGAATATCGTCATGGGAAATCTTCACGTACTTCGAGATCACGGCCACCAGTTCGCGTTGCAACGCAGGCAGATAATCGGCAGGCGCATGGCCGCCGGCGCGCTCATGCGCGATGATCAACTGCAGGCGCTCCTTCGCTACCGATGCGGACTTCTTCTTCTCGCCCAGCAAAAACGAAAGAATCGACATTACGTGCGCTCCCCTTACTTGGTGCCGAAGAGGCGCTGCAGCAGCCCGGGCTTCTGGTAATCGGTAAAGCGAAGCGACTTCTGCTCGCCGAGGAAACGCGACACGACGTCTTTGTAGGCTTCGGCCACATCGGTGCCGTCCAGATGCACCGCCGGCAAGCCCTGATTCGATGCGTGCAGCACCGCTTCCGATTCCGGAATCACGCCGATCAGATCGATGCGCAGAATTTCCTGGATATCGGTCAGCGACAGCATTTCGCCTTCGCTGACGCGCTTCGGGTTGTAGCGGGTGATCAGCAGATGTTCCTTGATCGGCTCCTTGCCTTCGATCGCGCGCTTGGTCTTCGACGACAGAATGCCGAGGATGCGGTCCGAGTCACGCACCGACGAGACTTCCGGATTCGTCACGATCAGCGCTTCGTCGGCGAAATGCATGGCGAGCAGCGCGCCCGATTCGATACCGGCCGGCGAATCGCACACGATGAATTCGAAGTCCATCGCGATCAGATCGTTGATGACCTTCTCGACACCTTCCATGGTCAGCGCGTCTTTATCGCGCGTTTGCGAGGCCGGCAGGATGAACAGGTTCTCGCACTTCTTGTCCTTGATAAGCGCCTGGTTCAGATTGGCTTCGCCCTGGATCACGTTGATCAGGTCGTACACCACGCGGCGTTCACAACCCATGATGAGGTCGAGGTTACGCAGGCCGACGTCGAAGTCGATCACGGCGGTTTTGCTGCCCCGCAGAGCGAGGGCCGATGCAAAACTCGCGCTCGTGGTCGTCTTGCCCACGCCACCCTTGCCCGAAGTCACCACAATGATTTTTGCCATTACCCTTACCTTGTGTTCGTCAAATGCGTCAATTATGTGCGGCCATATTTGCCGTGAAACGCCGCGTGCATCGGGTTGATCGACGCAGCGCGCTTCGCGTCGCTTAGGTGAGCCGCAGCGGTTCGATCATCAACTTTTCTTCTTCGAGCCAGATCTGCACCGGCTTGCCGAGCACGTCGGCCGGCAGCGGGTTCTCAGTCGTTCGATAGATGCCCGCGATCGAGATGAGTTCCGGCTCGAGACACGTGCAGAAAATGCGCGCGTCGTGATTGCCCTGCACGCCGGCCAATGCCCGGCCGCGCAGCGGCGCGTAAATATGGATGTTGCCTTCCGCGATCACTTCCGCGCCGTAGCTCACGAGGCCGAGCACGACCAGGTCGCCCTTGGCGTAAATGCGCTGACCGGAGCGCAGCGGCTTGTCCACCACCATGGTTTGCGACGATGTGGCCAGACGTACCGGCTCCGCGGCGGGAGCCGGCTCGACGGCCGCGGCCGTGGCCGGCGTGCCGTTTTCCGGCGTGCCGGCGGCGAGCTCGAACAGATCGGAAGGCGGCGTGGCCGTCGCGGCGGTGACAGCCGGCGCTGCAGCGGCGGCATTGGCGATGTCTTCGTCCGCGGATTTGGCGGCGTTCGTGGCGCCACGGCGGTCGCGGGCTTCGAGCAGCGGCAATTGCGACTCGGCCGCCCACGCCTGCTGCGGGTTGGCGACCACGCCAACGGGGCGCATGCGCACGCTGTCGAGCAGTTGCGCGATGTCGGCGAGCGGCACGCGTTCGTTCTCGGCGAGACGGCGCACGTCGATGGCGACGACGTCGTTAGCGAAAAACTCGGGGGTCGCCTCGAAGCGCCGGGTCAGTTCGGCACGCATGGCGTCGAGGTCGGTTGTCTTGACCACGAACAGGAGCGTGTCGACAGAGCCGCTGCGAAGTTCGAAAAAGGGCGATTTCTTGGGCGACATAGCGTTCGGCAAAAAATTTTGCGTATTTTACAGGCGTCGACGCGCGCGGCCAGCTTTTTTGCCGGGAGAACGGCCCGCCGCGATCACGACGCGGCCCAGCGCAGGCAACGCGACGGCCTCGCCGTGGCCATTCGGGCCGCGCGCCGCGCCGATGATCCGGCGACAGACGCTGAAGAGACGCGGAAGGGAATCGAGCGGCAGACTGTTGCGCCGCTCGCGAGATCACTGCTGAAACACCTGAGACGTGGTCGGCACGTGGCGCACCAGCAGGCTTTCGGCCTGGTCCGGCGCGCGCGTGACGCGACGGTGCTCGCCGGTCGGACCGAAGCCGAGCGCCTCGTAGAAGCGCATGGCATTTCGATTGGCGTCGGCGACCCACGCGTAGATTTCCGTGGCGCCTTCATTTGCGAGCCAGGCGGCGGCCGAATCGACCAGCAGCTCGCCGCCCCGCAGATGACGCACGGCCGGCGCCACCCACAGTTCGCAAACGAACGCGCGGCGCGCCGCGCTATCGTCGAAGTACGCTTCGATCAGTCCCGCCGGATGGCCCTCGGTGTAGAGGATGAAGGTGGTGAAGGTGAAGGAAACCGCATGATCCGCAGCGGTGGCGTCGAAACTGGCGGCGTCAGCCGACAACGCGTCCTCGAGCGTGGCGCCGAAGGCATACGGTGCCTCCCGCAGCGACGCAGTACGGAGTTCGCGGAAAACAGCGCCCTGATCAGCGGCGATACGGCGAACGGTCAATGACGGACTCATGCAGACGAAAACCCCTTGAAACCCTAAGGCGTAGCTTTAACCGAACCGGCGCGAGAGTCAAATCATTCTTTACCGGAATGTGGCATGCGCCGCAGGAAGTCTCCTCGGGAGACGACATGCGAAGCGTGGCCAGACTCAGCAGCATGTTGCGCGCCCAGTTCCGGCGCAAGCGGCCGGACGCGGTACGCGCCGCGCAGGGTCATGGCGCTTCGTAGCTACCGGTGCCGTCCGGCCACGGTGTCAGGAGTTCATAGCCGTCGTCGGTCACGGCGATCATGTGTTCCCATTGCGCTGACAGCGAACGGTCTTTGGTGACCACGGTCCAGCCGTCGCGCTGCACCGCGGTGCCGGCGCGGCCCGCGTTGACCATCGGCTCGATCGTGAAGACCATGCCCGGCTTCAGACGCACGCCCTGCCCCGGCTGACCGTAGTGCAGCACTTGCGGGTCTTCGTGATAGACCTTGCCGATGCCGTGCCCGCAATAGTCGCGCACGATCGAGAAGCCGTCACGCTGCGCGACCTTCTGGATCGCATGGCCCACGTCGCCGAGCGTCGCGCCCGGCTTCACTTCGCGGATGCCGGCAAGCATCGCTTCATAGGTCGTGTCGATCAGCTGGCGCGCCACCGTGCTCGGCTGGCCGACGCAATACATGCGGCTCGTATCGCCGAAGTAGCCATCCTTGATGATCGCGACGTCGATATTGACGATGTCGCCGTCTTTCAGGACCTCAGCGCGATTCGGGATGCCGTGGCACACCACCGAGTTGACCGAGGTGCAAACCGTCTTCGGAAAACCCAGATAGCCGACATTTGCCGGAATCGACTTTTGCGTATTGACAATATAGTCGTTGCACAGTGCGTCCAGCTCTTCGGTGGAGACGCCGGCCTTGACGTGCTCGCCGATCATCGCCAGCACATCGGCCGCGAGGCGGCCGGAAATGCGCAGTTTGGCGATGTCGTCGGGAGTCTTGTAGGTAATAGCCATGAATTCGGTCGATATGGGTCGAATGGGAGGTCGATGTTCAATCGATCGGCCAATTGTACAGAGGATCGCAGCCGAGCCTCTGCGAGCCGCGCCGAACTTGCCGGACTGAACGGTCTGCAGCGACCCTGGTCGGCATGCCCGACCGGTTCCTCACATGCAGCGCAATCGATGCTGCGCACGCAAACAGAAATCTTTTGCGAGTGTTGCATCTAGCAGAGTGCTCGCCCCGTAAAGGCGAATGAGGACTCGCTCTTCTCCCTTGATCATCTGGTTCTTTTCAGAAGAACGGAGGCCTCTTTGCGTCCGCGATATTGCGTTTGACCGCGCGAGAGAAACAGATGTACGCGCGAATACGTCGCGAATTCGCGGCATCGGCAGCGAACCATTTGAGGAGCATCGCCATGTCGGAGTCCAGCACTAAATCAGCATCCCTTATTGATGCATTCGATCGACGCGCCACGCGCCGCCTGCAACGCAGACAGTTCTTTCGCAACGCCGGCGGCTTGAGTCTGGGACTTGTCGGCGGCACGCTGATCAGTGCGTGCGGCGGCGGCGGCTCGGTTTCGAACGTATCGGCCCAGAGCGCGCCCACCGACGCGGAAATCCTGAATTTCGCGCTGAATCTGGAGTACCTCGAATCGCAGTTCTATACGTACGCGACGACCGGCGCCGGGCTCGCAGCGAGCATGACCGCGGGCGTCGGCACGATGGGCACGGTGATTCCCGGGCAGCAGGTGCCGTTCCAGGACCCGGTGGTGAAGGCCTACGCCAACGAGATCGCCAACGACGAGCGCGAGCACGTCACCTTCCTGCGCAGCGCGCTGGGTTCGGCCGCGGTGGCCATGCCCGCGATCGATATCGGCGGCACGGATCCGAACGGTGCGTTTTCGAACGCGGCGCGCGCCGCGGGTCTCGTGCCTGCGGGCACCGCCTTCAATCCGTATGCGAATGACAACAACTTCCTGCTCGGCGCGTACATCTTCGAGGACGTCGGCGTGACGGCTTATAAAGGCGCCTCGCCGCTCATCACCAACAAGACGTTCCTCGAAGCGGCGGCCGGCATTCTCGCGGCCGAGGCGTATCACGCCGGCCTGGTGCGCACGGTGCTGTACTCGAAAGGCATCGACATGACGAGTCTCGTCACCGCCGCCAACGCGATTTCGGCTGCGCGCAACAGCCTCGATCACAACGGCCACGACGATCAGGGCATCACCGGCGCGACCGCCGGCACGTCCAACATCGTGCCGCTGGACAGCAATGGGCTCGCATTCAGCCGCAACTACAGCAACGTCCTCAACATCGTCTACCTGACGAGTTCAGCGGCGACCAAGGGCGGCTTCTTCCCGAACGGCGTCAACGGTTCGCTGAACATGAGCGCCTGAGCTGAGTTATTGGTTGTGTCAGTTGCACCGGCAACGGGGCGCCGCGACGCCGATCGCGCTGAACCCGTTGACCGGCCGTCATGTGCAACTTGCGTTGAACGCTTGACGACGTACAGGAGCCGCTATGAACGAAGCGATAAGCCAGGGCACCGTGCCGCAGACTCTCACCGAGCAGACCTGTTTCGACATTCGCGAAACGCTGGCGGGAAGGCGCCGTGGCGTGCGCGCGATGCTGCCGTTCGTCGGGCCGGCGGTGGTGGCGTCGATCGCGTACATGGACCCGGGCAACTTCGCCACCAACATCCAGGCGGGCGCGGGATACGGCTATACGCTGCTGTGGGTCGTGGCGGTCGCGAATGTCGTCGCGATGCTGTTCCAGTCGCTGTCGGCCAAGCTCGGTCTCGTCACCGGGCGCAATCTCGCCGAGTTATGCCGCGAAGCGCTGCCACGCCGCTCCGTGCTCGCGATGTGGGGCATCAGCGAAATCGCGGCGATGGCGACCGATCTGGCCGAGTTCGTCGGCGGCGCGATCGGCGTGTCATTGCTCACGCATCTGCCGATGATACCGAGCATGCTGATCACCGCAGCCGTCACGTATGGCTTGCTGCAATTCGAAAAGCGCGGCTTCCGCCCGCTCGAACTGGCGATCGCGGCGTTGATCGGCGTAATCGGATTATCTTATCTTGCCGAGTTGCTGATCGCACCGGTGCATTGGCCATCGGTGGTCGCGCACACGTTCACGCCGCGTGTGCCGGATAGCAATGCGTTGACGATATCGGTCGGCATTATCGGCGCCACGGTCATGCCGCATGTGCTGTTCCTGCATTCGGGGCTCACGCAGAATCGCGTGAAACCGCGCAACGACGGCGAGCGCGCGAGGCTGCTGCGCTTTTCCAATATCGAAGTGGTGGTCGCGCTCGGCGTGGCCGGGTTCATCAACATGGCGATGGTGATCATGGCCTCGAGCGCGTTTCATGCAGGGCACCCGGAGATCGCCAGCATCGAGACCGCGTGGCGCACGCTCACGCCGCTGCTCGGCGGCGCCGCGGCGGGACTCTTTCTGGCCGCGTTGATCGCGTCGGGCGTGTCGAGTTCAGTGGTCGGCACGATGGCTGGGCAAATGATCATGCAGGGCTTCGTCGGCTTTCATATTCCCGTGTGGGCCCGGCGCTTGATCACGATGGCGCCGGCTTTCGCGGTAGTGGCCTGCGGCGTCGACGCGACGCGCGCCCTGGTGCTGAGCCAGGTGGTGCTCAGCATCGCCCTGCCCGTGCCGATGATCGCGCTCGTGTGGTTCACCTCGCGCGGCGACCTGATGGGCCGCTACCGGAATCGTCGTGCGACGACCTTCGCGGCGATTCTCGGCACGGTCGTCGTGCTGGCGCTCAATCTCATTCTGCTGCTGCAGGCGGCCGGCATTTCGCCGTGGCCGCCGTTTCATGCCGCGTGAGCCAGCGGCGTCATGGCACGGCCTGCATCCGCTCGTGGGGTTGGCGCGTACATTGTTCGAACGCATCTCTCCGGACTGACTCGACTCTCATGCCTCGACGCCTTCTCACCCTGACCGCCACGCTGGCCCTCGCCGCTCTCGGCGGCTGCAGCGCGGCGGGCGTATTGAACGCCGCCGTATCGCACAAGCAGTTCCGCGCCGAAAACGGCCTGGCTTACGGCAACGCGCCGCGCCAGAAACTCGACGTCTACGTACCCACCGCCGACGCGCCGGCAGCCGCTTCTTCGCATGGCCGTCCGATGGTGGTGTTCTTCTATGGCGGCAGTTGGCAGAACGGCTCGCGCGGCAACTATCTGTTCGTCGGCGCGGCGTTGGCCTCGCGCGGCTTCGTTGCCGTGCTGCCGGACTATCGGACGTGGCCCGACACCGCGTTCCCCGGTTTCGTCGACGACGCGGCCGCGGCCGTGCGCTGGGCACGCGACCACGCGGCCGAGTTCGGCGGCGACCCGTCGCGAATCTTTTTGATGGGACACTCGGCGGGCGCGCATATCGTGATGCTGCTCGCCACCGACGGCCGCTATCTCGCCGCGCAGCAGATGAGCAAAAGCGATATCAGCGGCGTGATCGGCCTGGCCGGGCCGTATGATTTTCTGCCTTTGCACGACGCGACGCTGGAGGAAATTTTCCCGCGTGCCTTGCGCGCCGCGAGTCAGCCGATCAACTTCGTCGCCGGCGACGAGCCGCCGATGTTCCTCGCGGCAGGCCAGCGCGATACGACCGTCGATCCGGGCAACACCGACCGGCTCGCGGCGAAACTGCGCGCATCGGGCGACGCGGATGTCGAAGTGAAGCACTATCCGCGCGTCGGGCACGCGCTGCTGGTGGGCGCGTTTGCCGGCCCGTTGCGCGGCTTTGCGCCGGTGCTCGACGATGCGAGCGCGTTTATCGACAAGCAGGCTAGCAATGAAGTACGGCGTTCGCACAAGAGCGCTGCAAACGGTGGCGCGCCATTACTGCCCGCATCTTCGGACGCGCAAGGCAACGTCTATCAGATGCGCAGGCAACGGGCGAAAGCAGCGGTTGCGTCGTGCGATGGCTCGGCATCCGTATCGGCGCCCGCCGCTGATACGGATTGCCAGAAACAACAAGGCAATCTGGGCCTCAGCGAATAAGCCCCGCAAAGCGCGTTGCGGTTCTGCGGCGACGCACCCGGCGCTTTATACGCACCTGATTCACGTACTCGCCCCGGTGCCCAACGGCAAACTTCGCAACGCGTCGCAAACGAACTACGGCGCCGTGCCAAGCAACTGCTTGCGCAAAGTAGGCGCGCGCGTCGAAGGATCGAGCCAGATGCCGAAGAATGCACGCGCGAAGGCGGGATCGTCGAACTCGCCGGTCATGCGCTCGCCGGCATAAAAACGCACGCCTTTGTCCGGCAGATACACCGCGCTCAACTGGTCGCCGGGGCTGACATCCACGAAGGCCTGCAGCATATCCGCGCGCCAGCGCTCCAGCGTGTCGGCCGGAATCGGCACGCCAGCCAAACGCTTGATCTCGCTGATACCAGTGTCCGCGAGGCGCTCGCGTTTGATGCCGCGCGCGTACACGATGTGCAGCGCGAAGCGGGCGTCGTAATCGACCGGCACGCGTTCGCTCCACATCTGCGCGCGATAGAGCCGGAAGCCGAGCACGCTGAAATCGCCTTCGCCAACGAGTTGCGCGGACTGGACGTCGCCGCGCCAGTCCGCGCAAGCGGCGCTCACCCACAACGCCAGGACGAGAGCGACGAAGGCGCGCACGTCAGTCCGCTTGCGAAAGCACGAACTGCATGACATCCGTGCGTCCTTCGTCGAAGCCGGCTTCGCAATACGCCAGATAGAGCCGCCACGTGCGCACAAAAATCTCGTCGAAACCCTGCACGCGGATCGTATCGAGTTGCGCTTCGAACGCGCCGCGCCAGCGACGCAAGGTCTCCGCGTAATCGCGGCCGAACGCCAGCGAGGTGCGCGTCGTGAGCTTGCCGCGCCGTGCGGCCTGCGCGAAACGCTGCGGGCTCGGCAACATGCCGCCAGGAAAAATGAACTCGCGAATGAAGTCGCTCGTCGCGCGATAAGCGGCAAAATGCGAGTCGTCGATCGTGATGGTTTGCACTAGCGCGCGAGCGCCCGGCCGCAGACGTTCGCGCAGAATCCGAAAGTACGTCGGCCAGAATTTTTCGCCGACGGCCTCGAACATTTCAATCGATACGACGGCGTCGTACTGGCCGGTCAGGCTGCGATAGTCGCGCAGTTCGAGTTGCACGCGCTCGCCCAGGCCTGCTTCGTTCACACGCTGCCGGGCGAATTCGAGTTGTGCCGGCGAGATCGTCACGCCATGCACGTGAATGCCAAGACGCGCCGCATGCAGCGCAAAAGCGCCCCAGCCGCAGCCGATTTCCAGAATGTGCATGCCTTCGCGCAAACCGAGCGTATCGATGATGCGCTGATACTTCGCGTGCTGCGCGTCTTCGAGCGATTGATGGAAATTGCCGTCGAACACCGCGCTCGAATAGGTGAACGTCGCGTCGAGCCACTGCGCGTAAAACGGGTTGCCGATGTCGTAGTGCGCGTGAATGTTGCGCCGGCTGCCCGAGCGCGTGTTCGGCCTCAGCTTGTGGCGCAGTCCGTACCAGAGTTGCGCGAGCCAGCCGCCATACACCGTGCGTTGCAGAGCGCGCTCGTTGCGGATCGCGACACGCAGCAGCGCGGCCAGATCGGGCGTATCGACCCAGAAAGAGCGCCATGCATCGGCGAAACCAATATCGCCTTTGCGCAGAATCGCGCCGCACGCGCGCCAGTCACGCATCTCCAGCCGCGCGCCGGGCGCCGCGTGCGGATCGCCGAACACGCGCTGCTGGCCGTCGGGCGTGATGAGGACCAGATGCCCCACCTGGATCCGCTCGAGCAAGGACAGAAACAGACGGCCTGACGCGGGGGCGGTTTGGTGCCCGCTCAGGGTTCTTGAAAGCGCCATGGCTGAATCTCCTCAATCGGACGAAATGGGGCGCGCGGCGGCGGATGGTTTGGCGGCTGCGGCGTGGTGGGTGGACGCGTCGCCGGTGCGGGCCGGCGCGGGGTTTTTGCCGTGGAACGGCGCTTTCTTCAGGGCAAGGCGCAACGCTTGCCAGTGAATTCTCGCGACGACGCCCACGGTCAGGAGCGGCTGACGCAGCAGCGCGGCGCACGCGGCCGCGCGCGTGAGCGGCGTCAGGCGGCCGCCGAGCGCGGTGCGAATCAGCAGACCGTCGGCGTCGTGATAGTCGATGGAGACCGACGCGCCACCGGGCGCTTCAGTGACGCGAAAGGTGTAGCCGCCTTCCACACGGCAAAACGGCGACACGTGCAGCACTTTGCGGCACATGAGCCGCGTGCTTGCCGTGATCGGCGCGTTGCCGCTTGCACTGAGCAGATAGCTGTGGCGCTCGCCGAACGTGTTGCGCACTTCGGCCAGCAGCGCGCGCAGTTGGCCGTCGCGGTCGTGGCAATGCCAGAAACTGACCGGATTGAACGCGTAGCCAAACACGCGCGGGAAAGCTTGCAGCCAGATCCGGCCGTTCGCTTCTTCAATGCCCGCGGCACGTAGTTGCTCGCGCATCCATGTGGCGAGGTCGCTGCCGTCGCGCGGACCGTGGTCGCGTCGATACAGGCTGAGCGGCCGCCAGCGGTCGATGCCGAACCACCCGCTGTCGAGCGAGGCCAGCCGATCCAGGTCGCATCGCACGTAAAACACCGGATAGGTGAAGCGATGATGTTTTGGACGCAGACGTTCGTGCATCACCTTGCCGGTCAGAAGCCAGGCTGCTGGATCTGCGCCGGCTTTGTCGGTCGACGGTTTCATAGCCTGGCCCATGCCGGCGATGCGTCGAAATCGGCCGCGACGCGCAGCGCCGATTTCAGACCATCCTCGTGAAAACCGTAACCCGTCCATGCGCCCGCGAACCACGTGCGGCGCTTGCCTTGCAACGATGGCAGACGATGCTGCGCGTCGATGGCGGCCAGATCGAACAGCGGATGATCGTAGACGAAGCGGCGCAGTTCGGTGCCCGGCGCCGGCTGGGTCACCGGGTTGAGCGTGACGACGAGCGGCGTCCTGAACGGCAGCGGCTGTAATTGATTGACCAGATAACTGACGCACACCGGATGCGTGCCGTCGGCACTGCGGCTGCCAAGATAATTCCACGCCGACCACACGCGCTGACGACGCGGCAGCAGATTCGTATCCGTATGCAGCACCGCGACGTTCGGTTGATAGCGCACGGCGGCGAGCACGCCGCGCTCGTCCTGATCGGCGTCTTGCAGGAGGCGCAGCGTGGTCGGTGCGTGAGTCGCGAGCACCAGCGCGTCGAAGCGCTCGCTGCCGTGGTCAGTGAACACGTCGACGCCGTCGGTGTCGCGCCGCACGCCGCGCACCGCTGTGCCGATGCGGACGTCGTCCAGCGTGCTGGTTATACGCTTCACATACTCGCGGCCGCCGCCGACCACGGTCCGCCACTGCGGCCGGCGATTCACTTGCAGCAGTGCGTGGTTCAGACAGAAGCGCAGGAAAGTCGTGGCCGGGAACGCGAGGATATCGGCGGTAGCGCTCGACCAGATCGCGGCGGCCATCGGCAGCAAATACTGTCGCTGGAACGCGCCGCCGTAGCCGCCTTCCGTCAGCAGCTCACCCATCGACGCGCGCGTTGCAATCGCCAGTTCGAGGTTGCGTTGCGCGCTGCCGTTAAACCGCATGATGTCGCGCAGCATGCCGATGAAGGTCGGCGAAAACAGGTTGCGGCGCTGCGCGAACACAGTGTTCAGACTGGTGCCGGCCCATTCGAGACGGCCTTCGTCGAGCGAAACGGAGAAGGTCATGTCGCTCGGATGCGATTGCACGCCGAGTTCGGCGAATAGCGCGATCAGGTTCGGATAGGTGCGGTCGTTGAACACCAGGAAACCGGTGTCGACGGGATGCGTGTGGCCGTCGAGCGTGACGTCCACGGTATTGGTGTGGCCGCCCAGGTACGCCGCCGATTCGAACAGCGTGACCCGATGGTGGCGCGCCAGCAGATACGCGCTGGCCAAACCCGAGATGCCGGCGCCGATGACCGCGACCCGCGAGCCGCGCGGTAGTGGTGAGGTCGGTGCGGAATGGGGCATGGGCGCGTCTCCTTGAGCTGGGGACACGCGTTGAATTCAAGAGGTGTGACGAGGGTTGCGGTCCTTGAGGGGATTTACGCAGCGCGGATCTGTTTGGATGCAGCAAGCGGGCATTGCGGTGACGCTGGCAGGTGACTGCTCTGTTCGACGACCGGTCCGAGCTCGCTTTGCGTCAAAACAAAAACCCCGCAGAACGTTCGCTCTGCGGGGTTTTTAAATTTGGCGGAAAGGGTGGGATTCGAACCCACGGTACGGGAAAACCGTACGCCTGATTTCGAGTCAGGTACATTCGACCACTCTGCCACCTTTCCGGGTCTACTGAATCGCCGTGACTACCGCCTCATCAGTACCAAGCGGGTCGATTGCTTGGGAGAAAAAGATTATAAAACAGCCTATTTCGGTTTGCCAAGCCCCTCGACCCAAAAAAACTTCAGAAGCGCCTGGCACGCCGTACCCGTCTTGACGCAACATCAGCAGAGGATCGACGCAATTACGATCCCGTCGCTGATGGAGCCGCTCATCCAGCCGCGACTTCCAGCCGTTCAATGCCGCCCAGATACGGACGCAACGCCGCCGGCACGGTGACCGAACCATCGGCGTTCTGGAAGTTCTCGAGCACCGCCACGAGCGTACGGCCCACGGCCAGACCCGAGCCGTTCAGCGTGTGCACCAGTTCCGGCTTGCCCTGCGCATTGCGATAACGCGCCTGCATGCGGCGAGCCTGGAACGATTCCGTGTTCGAGCAGCTCGAGATTTCGCGATACGTGTTCTGCGCCGGCACCCACACTTCCAGGTCGTACGTCTTGGCCGCCGAGAAGCCCATGTCGCCCGTGCACAGCGTGATCACGCGGTACGGCAGTTCCAGCTTCTGCAGAATCGTCTCAGCGTGGCCGACCATTTCTTCCAGCGCGGCGTACGACGTTTCCGGCGCGACGATCTGCACCATCTCGACCTTGTCGAATTGATGCTGGCGGATCAGACCGCGCGTGTCGCGGCCGTACGAGCCCGCTTCCGAGCGGAAGCACGGCGAATGCGCGGTCAGCTTGATCGGCAACGCGTCCGCTTCGAGGATGCTGTCGCGCACCGTGTTCGTCAGCGAAATCTCCGACGTGGAGATCAGATACTGCGTGACCGTGTTCTCATCGCCGCCCTTCTCGACGCGGAACATGTCGTCGGCGAACTTGGGCAGTTGGCCGGTGCCGTACAGAATTTCCGGATTCACGATGTACGGCGTGTAGACCTCCGTATAGCCGTGCTGCTGCGTGTGCGTGTCGATCATGAACTGCGCGAGCGCGCGATGCAGCCGCGCAATCTGGCCGCGCAACATCGTGAAACGCGCGCCCGAGAGCTTCGCGCCGGTCTCGAAGTCGAGGCCGAGCGGCGTGCCGACATCGACGTGATCCTTCACCTCGAAATCGAACTGGCGCGGCGTGCCCCAGCGGCGCACTTCGACGTTGCCGGTTTCGTCCTTGCCCATCGGCACGCTTTCATGCGGCAGATTCGGCACGCCTTGCAGCAGTTCCGACAAACGCTTCTGGATATCGTCGAGCTTAGCCGCCGACGCCTTCATCTCGTCGCCGATACCGCCCACTTCGGCCATCACCGCCGAGGTGTCCTCGCCCTTGCCTTTCATCGCGCCGATCTGCTTCGAGAGGCTATTGCGGCGCGCCTGCATCTCTTCGGTACGGGTCTGGGTCTCGCGGCGTTCCGCTTCGAGCGCGGCGAAGGCCGCCACGTCGAGGGTATAGCCGCGGTCGGCGAGGCGTTTGGCGACGCCGTCGAGGTCTTTGCGCAGCAGCTGAATGTCGAGCATGGGATGGGGCGGGTATTCGTTGTATGAAGGTGGGATTTTAGCGCACCGGCGTGGGCGGCCGGTGCGTTAGATGGCCGGCGTGTGTGGAATGCCGACATGGCGCGCGCTTAGGCGGGCAGCGACGCATGAAACAAGGCATGCATCGAAGCACAACGCTAAGCGCCAAACGACGCGCACAGCCGCGCGCGAAACAAACGCCGCAGCGAGGCGCGACAACACGCGCGAAGCGAGCCGCAGCGCAAGAGGCGCCGCCAAGCCTAACCCTTCTTCGGCTTGTTCTCGCTGCGCCACTGCGCGTCGAGCTCCGCCAGACGCGCCATCTTGTCGCCAATCTTGCCTTCGAGACCACGCGGCGTCGGCTCGTACCAATGCGGATCGCGCATGTTGTCCGGCAGATACGTTTCGCCGGCCGCGTAGGCATCGGGTTCGTCGTGCGCGTAGCGATACTCGTGACCGTAGCCGAGTTCCTTCATCAGCTTGGTCGGCGCGTTGCGCAGATGCACCGGCACGCCGCGCGATTGATCCTTGCTCACGAAGCGCCGCGCCTCGTTATACGCGTTGTATCCCGCGTTCGACTTCGGCGCGACCGCCAGATAGATGATCGCCTGCGCCAATGCCAGTTCGCCCTCGGGCGTGCCCAGGCGCTCATAGGTTTCGGCGGCATCTAGCGCGATGCGCGCGGCGCGCGGATCGGCGAGGCCGATGTCTTCCCACGCCATGCGCACGATGCGGCGCGCCAGGTAACGCGGGTCCGCGCCACCGTCGAGCATGCGGCAGAACCAGTACAGCGCCCCGTCCGGGCTGCTGCCGCGCACCGATTTATGCAGCGCGCTGATCTGGTCGTAAAATGCGTCGCCGCCTTTATCGAAGCGGCGCAGATTTTCGGCCAGCGCGCTGCCGAGCAACGCGCCGTCGATCTCGGTGGTCTTTTGCTGCGAAGCCGCCCGCGCGACGATTTCGAGGTTGTTCAACAGCTTGCGGCCGTCGCCGTCGGCGGAACCGATCAGCGCGTCGCGGGCTTCGTCGGTGAACGTGAGGCCGCCGAGTTCCTGCTGCGCGCGCTCGAGCAACTCGCGCTGCTCGTCGTCGGTGAGGCTTTTCAGCACGTAGACGGCGGCACGCGAGAGCAATGCGCTGTTCACCTCGAACGACGGATTTTCGGTCGTCGCGCCGACGAACACGAACAGCCCCGACTCGACGTGCGGCAAGAACGCGTCTTGCTGGCTCTTGTTGAAGCGATGCACTTCGTCGACAAACACGAGCGTCTGATGCCCGTTCGCGCGATGAATCTGCGCGGTCTCGACCGCCTCGCGGATATCCTTCACGCCCGAGAGCACCGCGGAGAGCGCGATAAACTCCGCGTGAAACGCATCGGCCATGAGCCGGGCGAGCGTGGTTTTACCGACGCCGGGCGGGCCCCAGAGGATCATTGAATGGGCTTCGCCGGATTCGAACGCGACCCGCAGCGGCTTGTTCGGGCCGAGCAGGTGCTTCTGGCCGATCACTTCGTCGATATTGCGGGGCCGCAGGCGTTCGGCGAGCGGAACATTGGCACGGGTTTCTTCAAACATGACGTTTTGGGGATAATCTCGGCTTTTCCGGACGCGGTCCGTGTTAAGGCGGCGTACAGCCGGTGAGCCACGCCAGCACGTGAAAGTGCGGGCAACGTCCTGCATTATGACAGTGACGGCGCCCGGGCAAGAATCGCCCGGCGTCTGGACAAAGGACGCGCGGCGCGCGGGGAACAACTCAGGCGGCCCGCCAGGCCGAATCGGGTAACCGGTGAAGCAATTGGACGATCGAGCGGACATGGCAGGCAACGCATGACCTAACCGCGGAAATAACAGCAGACGCAAACGTCGGCGCAGTTTGCGCAGCCAGATTGGCAAACGAGTCGGCAAGCACTATCAACAGGGACAAGACCAGATGGCACAAGATCCACTCGCCGGCGATGCCGGTTCCACCTACGCACCGCTCACGCCGGTGCCCGACGCGCGTCGCGCGTTCCGCACCGGCGACGCGTTCGCGCTCTGGTTCTCGCTCGGCATCGGCCTGCTGGTTGCGCAAGCGGGCGCGCTGCTAGTGCCGGGATTGTCGCTGCCGCATGCGCTGCTGGCCATCGCGATCGGCAGCGTGATCGGCGTCGTGCTGCTGGCGCTGGCCGGCGTGATCGGCACGGATACGGGGCTCGCGGCCATGTCGTCACTGCGGCCGACGCTCGGCGTGCGCGGCGCGTCGGTGCCCGCCGTGCTGAACGCGGTGCAACTGGTCGGCTGGGGCTCGTTCGAGGTGATCGTAATGCGCGATTCCGCCGACGCCCTCGCCAAGCAGGCCTTCGGCCTCTCCATGCCGCTCATCTGGACGGTGATCTTCGGCTTACTCGCGACGCTGCTCGCGATCAGCGGCCCGCTCTCGTTCGTGCGGCGCTTTCTGCGTACGTGGGGCATCTGGCTGCTGCTCGCGGGCGCGGCGTGGCTCACCTGGAATCTGCTCGCCAAGCACGATCTGAACGCGTTGATGCAGCGTCCGGGCACGGGCGAGATGTCGTTTGGCGGCGCGATCGATCTGGTAGTGGCCATGCCGCTGTCGTGGCTGCCGCTGATCGCCGACTACACGCGTTTCGGCCGCAAGCCCGGCGAAACCTTCCGCGGCACGCTGATCGGTTACGGCATCGCCAACATCTGGTTTTACGCACTCGGCGCGGTCTACGGCCTCGCGGCGGGCGGCGGCGACGCGCTGTTGACCGGCGCATTGGCGCAAGCCGGCGGCGGCCTCGCGCTGCTGCTGATCCTGATCGATGAAGTCGACAACGCCTTCGCGGACATCCACTCGGCCGCGGTGTCGACCGGCACGTTCTGGACGCGCGGCAGCGTGCCCATTTTGTCGGCGGCGTTCGGCGCGCTGTGCACGCTGATCGCCCTTGCCGTGCCGATGGCAAAGTATCAGAACTTCCTGCTGCTGATCGGCTCGGTATTCGCGCCGCTGTTCGGCGTGGTGCTGGTGGATCACTTCATCGTGCGCAAGCGTCGTATCGAAGCCGCCGCGCTCGCCGACGTGCGCGGCCGTTATGGCTTCTCAGGCGGCTGGCATCTGAGCGCGTTCCTTGCGTGGGCGATTGGTATCGTCGCGTATCAGGTGATCAATCAATGGCTGCCGAATCTCGGCGCGACCTTGCCCGCGTTGGTGATCGGCGCGGTGTGTTATCTGGTGTTCGTGACGGCGCGCAAGACCGCGTATGCCTGAGGCTCAATTGAGCTGAGCGTCAACGTCACATAAACACAAAAAGGCCTGCAAATGCAGGCCTTTTCTTATCGCTCAAATCGTTTTAGCGCGTGGACGCCCGATACTCGACACCCGGCAGCACGCACAGCAATTCGAACGCGAGATTCGCGCCGAGCAGCGCGGTCGTGCCGAACGGATCGTAAGGCGGCGCGACCTCGACCAGATCGCAGCCGACGATATTCAGACCACGCGAGCCGCGAATGATTTCCAACGCCTGCGGCACCGTCAAGCCGGCGATTTCCGGCGTGCCCGTGCCCGGCGCAAAAGCCGGATCGATCCCGTCGATGTCGAACGTGATGTACACCGGGCCGTCGCCCATGCGCTCGCGAATACGCGCCATCAACGGCACGAGCGACTGGTTCCAGCAAGCCTCGGCCTGCACGACTTCAAAACCCTGATCGCGGCACCAGTCGAAGTCTTCGGCTGCGTAGCCCGTGCCGCGCAAACCGATCTGCACGACACGGTCGCAATCGAGCAAGCCCTCTTCCACCGCGCGGCGGAACGGCGTGCCGTGCGCGATCTTCTCGCCCATCATGGTGTCGTTGACGTCGGCGTGCGCGTCGACGTGAATCAGGCCGACCTTGCCGTGCTTGCGATGAATCGCGCGCAGGATCGGCAGCGCGATGGTGTGATCGCCGCCCAGCGTGATCGGCTTGCAATCGTGTTGAAGAATTTCGTCGTACGCGGTTTCGATGCGCTTGATGGAATCGTGCAGGTTGTACGGATTGATCGCGACGTCGCCGAGGTCGGCCACGCGCAGCGAATCGAACGGCGCGGCGCGCGTCGCCATGTTGTACGGGCGCAGCAGCACGGATTCACTGCGGATCTGGCGCGGTCCGAAGCGCGCGCCGGTCCGGTTCGAGGTGCCGAGATCGAACGGCACGCCGACGAAACAGGCGTCGAAGCCTTCGGCCGAGCCGACGTTCGGCAGCCGCATCATCGTCGCGATGCCGCCGCAGCGGGGCATGGCGTTGCCGGACAGCGGTTGCGGCCGTTCGCCGGCTTCTGGGGAAATGAAGGAAGAAGTATTCATCGTGTCTCGGCAATGAAAAGAGGGGCAGCAAGCAAAATCGTGCAGACCGGCCGAGGGGAAGCATCAGAAGCGCACCTTGCCGGGCGAATCTCGATTCTTGAGCAGTTTCCCAGAAGTTAAAATACCGACGGAATAAACTTCACATTGATCTTCAGCGATGTATCCTGACGCATGTTCTCCCAACTCACCGATCTCGACCTGCGGCTGATCCGCGTATTTCTCGCCATTGTCGATGCGGGCGGCGTCTCGCCGGCCCAAGCAACGCTCAACGTCGGCCAGTCGACCATCAGCACGCAACTCGCCACGCTGGAAACCCGCCTCGGCTACCGGCTGTGCGAACGTGGCCGCGGCGGCTTCAGCCTGACGGCGCGCGGCGAGCAGTTCATCGACGCGGCGCGCGCCCTGCTGTCGGCCGTCGATACCTTCGGCATGCAGGCGCGCAACGTCGGCCGCAAGCTGGTCGGCACGCTCGATATCGGAATGATAGGCCACACACCGGTGTCGGCGAGCGCGCGTATCAGCGACGCGATCGGCCGGTTCCGGGCGCGCGATCAGTCGGTGCGGTTTTCGATTCTGGTGCGCTCGCCGGGCGAACTGGAGGAGTTGCTGCTGAACGGGCGGATTCAGATCGGCATCGGCTATTTCTGGCATCGCGTGCCGTCGCTCGAATATACCGAGGTGTTCGCGGAAGACCAGTTCGCGTATTGCGCGAAAGGTCACCCGCTGTTCGCACAAGCGGGCGATGTCCCGCCCGCCGAAGCCGCGCAGCACGAATGGGCGTGGCGCAGTTATCCGCTACCCGAAGCCGAAAGTTCGACCACGCCGCAGAACGTCACCGCCGTCGCGGACAACATGGAAGCGGTCGCAATGCTGGTGCTCTCCGGGCATCACCTCGGCTATCTGCCGGGGCATTTCGCGGCGCCGTTCGTCAAGCAAGGGCTGCTCGCCGCGCTGAATCCTGCGCAGATGCGTTACCGCGTCGCGTTTCATATGGTCACGCGGGCGCGGCAGCATCGAACGGATATCGTCGAAGCGTTTATCGACGATATGAAGGCCGCGCATCCGGTGCAGGTGCTGGAAGTGGACGAATAGTGGACAACTCACGCGCGCAATGAAAAAGCCGCGCTCACGGCGCGGCTTCTGTGCCAATCGCATTCCAACTGCGTAACGGCTTATCCGTTGATCACGTCCGCGCCCTTCGGCACCGTGAACTTGAACGCATCGGCCGGCAGCGGCGGATTCTTCTGAATGTTCGAGAAGGTCAGCAGCGTCACGTTGCCGAACACGTCGTGCAATTCCATCGCTTCGAGATTGCCGTCCTTGAAGCCGATGCCCACGCGCTGGAACTGCGTGTCTTTCGCCTTCGGCGTAAGTTCGAGCCAGTCGATGCCCGCTTTCACACCCGCGTCGCGCAGCGTGAAGTTCTTGTCGAGATCGTTGCTGCCAAACAGGATCGCGGCCGGGCTCGCGCCGAGTGCGCCGCCGAGGCTGCGCACCGTCACCTGATTCAGATCCTTGTCATAGACGTAGAGCTTGTCGCCGTCTGCTTGCAGCAACTGGGCATACGGTTTCTCGTATTGCCAGATGAACTTTCCGGGACGCGCGAACGTGAAGGTGCCGCTCGACGTGCCGGTTTTGCCCGCCCCCTGGGTCGACAACGTGCCGCTCGCGCCTTGCGCCTTGCTCGGCGCCCGCACTTCCTGCTGGACGAAGGTGCCGCGCGCCGAATGCACTTGCGCGACGAACGCCTTCAGTTGCTCGGTGCCGCTGGCGAACGCCTGCGACGCGAACAGCACCGACGCGCCGATCGCCACGCTGCCTACCCCACGCACCAAGGTGCGGGCAAGCTGGCCGATTCGGCCGGGTTGAGCATTCTCTCGAGCGTACTTCTGCGCGAATAGCTGCATGTAGTTTTCTCCCTTGATTGAATTCGTTGAGCGGTCGTGACCGCTTGCTTGCGCATTGGGCAATGTCTGCGTGCCCATATTGGCGAGGGATCGCAGCAGTCCCAGCGAGCGCGCTACCCATCGGCGCTGTACTCAGGCGCACCATGAACAGCTTAGCCAGCCCGCCTTAAACGAGCCTTAGGGTAGCGACCGGCCTTTTAACGCCACAAGGCATGGCTCGCCAAATGTGCCTTTCGACGGCGGTGGCAATGCCTCAACGCCACAGAGCGTGGCGTGGCTTGCCTTCGGTTGCGGTAAAGAAGCGTCCACGTCTCGCAGCCGACAGCGCACTCGCCGCCGCGCTGCGAACTCGCTGCCCTTCGTTCTATTCCGCTTCCCGCGCCGGCGCCAGAATCTCGCGATTGCCGTTCGACGACATCGCCGACACCACGCCCGAGTTTTCCATCTGCTCGAGCAGGCGGGCCGCGCGGTTATAGCCGATGCGCAAATGCCGTTGCACCAGCGAGATCGACGCACGGCGATTCTTCAGCACCACATCGACCGCCTGGTCGTATAACGGGTCCGACTCGCCGTCACCCGATCCGGTTCCTCCGGCGCCCGCGGAGCCTTCGTCGCCCTCGCCCGTCACGCCGCCTTCGAGAATGCCCTCGATGTAGTTCGGCTCGCCCTGTTCCTTGAGTTTGTCGACGACGCGGTGCACTTCCTCGTCCGACACGAACGCGCCGTGCACGCGCACCGGCAAGCCGCTGCCCGGCGGCAGATACAGCATGTCACCCATGCCGAGCAGCGACTCCGCGCCCTGCTGGTCGAGAATCGTGCGCGAGTCGATCTTGGACGACACCTGGAAAGCCATCCGCGTTGGCACGTTGGCCTTGATGAGGCCGGTGATCACATCCACCGACGGACGCTGCGTCGCGAGAATCAGGTGAATGCCGGCCGCACGCGCTTTCTGTGCGATCCGCGCGATCAACTCTTCCACCTTCTTGCCGACCACCATCATCAGGTCGGCCAGTTCGTCGATCACCACGACGATGTTCGGCAGACGCGTGAGCGGCTCCGGATCGTCTGGCGTGAGGCTGAACGGATTCGGCAGTTTTTCTTCCCGTTTGGCGGCTTCGTCGATCTTGTTGTTGTAGCCGGCGAGGTTACGAACGCCGAGCTTGCTCATGAGTTTGTAGCGGCGTTCCATCTCGGCCACCGCCCAGTTGAGCGCGTGACCGGCCTGGCGCATGTCCGTCACCACCGGACACAGCAGATGCGGAATGCCTTCGTACACGCTCATTTCGAGCATCTTCGGATCGATCAGGATCATGCGGACCTGCTCCGCGCTCGCCTTGTAGAGCAGCGACAGGATCATCGCGTTGATACCGACCGACTTGCCCGAGCCCGTCGTACCCGCCACCAGCAAGTGCGGCATCTTCGCGAGATCGGCGCACACCGGCTTGCCGCCGATGTCTTTACCGAGGCCCATGGTGAGCGGCGACGCCGCATCCGCATAAACCGCCGAGCCAAGAATCTCGGAGAGACTCACGGTCTGACGACGCTGGTTCGGCAATTCCAGCGCCATGAAATTCTTGCCCGGAATGGTTTCGACCACGCGAATCGACACGAGCGACAGCGAACGCGCGAGGTCCTTGGCAAGACCCACGATCTGGCTGCCCTTCACGCCGGTAGCCGGCTCGATCTCATAACGCGTGACCACTGGGCCGGGATACGCCGCGACCACGCTCACTTCGACGCCGAAGTCCTTGAGCTTTTTCTCGATCAGCCGCGAGGTGAATTCCAGCGTATCCGCCGAGATGGTTTCCTGCGCGGCGGGCGCGGCATCGAGCAGCGAAATAGGCGGCAAGGTGGAATCGCCCGGCAGGTCTGTGAAGAGCGGCACTTGCCGCTCCTTCTCGACGCGCTCCGACTTGGCCGGCGTGACGACCGGCGGCACGATCATGACCGGCTCGTGTTCCTCGATCCGCACGCGGCCCTTCTCGACCTTGCCCTCGCGCTTGACCGCAGCCGCTTCGCCCAGCTTGCGGTCACGGTCGGCCTCACGGCGCAGCTTGGCAAACGTCACCGCGGAGATGATCGATTCGCCGACCTTCTCCGACACCGAAAGCCACGAAAAACGGAAATACAGCGACAAACCGATACCGAGCACGATCAAAAGCGCCAGCGTGCCGCCCGTGAAACCCAGTGCATGCGACACGCCGCGCGCAACCGCCTCGCCGATCACGCCGCCCGGCGCGCGTGGCAACTGCACTTTCAGCGACCACATGCGCAGTGCTTCGATGCCGTCGCAGGCCAGCAGGACCAGCATGAAAGCGAACGCGTCGGCAAGCCAGCTTTCGCGCGGCGCGTCTTCCTGCTCTTCCTCGTGACGGGTGATGCGCTTGTAGTTCGCGGAGATATGGCGGCCGAGCAGCACGATCCACCAGTAGGCGGACAGGCCGAACAGCAGCAGCAGAATGTCGGACGTCCACGCGCCGACGCGGCCCGCCCAGTTGGCGATATGGTCGACCTGCGCGGCATGGGTCCAACTCGGATCGCGGCGGCTGTAGCTGACGAGCGCCATGAGCAGGAAAACGCCAAGCGCCACCTGCAGGATCCAGCGGATTTCGGTGAAAAGGCGCGACATGCGGTGCGGCAATGCCTGCGCGCTCGCGGAATAGGGAGCTTTTGCCATTGATCCTGTTGCGTGTGTGCCCGGTGTTTGCCCGACCCCGGCCTGAGTCGTGGTCAAGCCTCGCCCAGCGCGGCTTCGGGCCCGATCCCGGCTTCCGGGAACTTCGATCCGGGCTATTGTAAACGCAGTGTCCCGCGCGAGGCTGTAAATGACGGTAACTTGGCCGTTTGGCCACAGAAAGGCGTTGCGCGGCCCGTCGCCGACGCTATCGGCGTGATCGGAAAGCTTCATGGAGCAGGCCGGCGCCTCGCCCTTTATAATGACGCGCTGATACCCATCTACAGTTTCAGCTCAAGTCGCGCGGCCTCGCATGGGCGAGCCGGGCGCCGTAAAAGGATTCGATCATGCCTGCAACTTCCACGAAACACGCCAAGGTTCTGATTCTCGGTTCCGGTCCCGCCGGCTACACGGCCGCGGTGTACGCGGCGCGCGCCAACCTTGCGCCGGTGCTCGTCACGGGTCTGGCTCAAGGCGGTCAGCTCATGACCACGACCGACGTCGAAAACTGGCCGGCGGACCCCAACGGCGTGCAAGGCCCGGAACTGATGACGCGCTTCCTGGAGCACGCCGAGCGCTTCAACACCGAAATCATTTTCGACCACATCCATACGGCCAAGCTGGATGAGAAGCCGATTCGCCTGATCGGCGACTCGGGCGAATACACCTGCGACTCGCTGATCATCTCGACCGGCGCATCGGCGCAGTATCTCGGCCTGCCGTCGGAAGAAGCGTTCATGGGCAAGGGCGTGTCGGCTTGCGCCACCTGCGACGGCTTCTTCTACAAGCAACAACATGTGGCCGTGATCGGCGGCGGCAATACCGCGGTCGAGGAAGCGCTCTATCTGTCCGGCATCGCCAGGAAGGTGACGGTGATCCATCGCCGCGACAAGTTCCGCGCCGAGCCGATCCTGATCGACCGTTTGCTGGCGAAGGAAAAGGAAGGCCTGGTCGAGATCAAGTGGGACAGCACGCTCGACGAAGTCACCGGCGACCAGTCCGGCGTAACCGGTCTGCGTATCAAGAACACGAAAACGGGTGCCACCGAAGACATCGCGCTGCAAGGTATTTTCGTCGCGATCGGCCATAAGCCGAACACGGACATTTTCGCGGGCCAACTGGAGATGAAGAACGGCTACATCATCACCAAGGGCGGCCTGAACGGTTTTGCTACGGCGACCAGCGTAGCCGGCGTGTTCGCTGCGGGCGACGTGCAGGATCACGTGTACCGTCAGGCAATCACCAGCGCCGGCACGGGTTGTATGGCCGCGCTCGACGCGCAACGCTATCTGGAAACCATCGACGAGATGGCCGGCGAGCACGCAATGAGCCAGGAAGCCGAGCGTTAATCGCCCGCGCCAGACTGCGATCCGGAGCGCGACGGTAAAATGGCGGCTGGGCATGGCCCGGCCGCCAGCTTGAAAGAAGGCCGCGGCTGCCAAGCCGGCGGCCTTTTTGCATTCCGGTCTTCCGGTCGCAAGAAAACCATCGCGCGACCGACCTACTTTTTTCTGCGTGTCTCACCCCATATGCCGAAGAACCAGCCCCATCCGAGCGAACCGAAGCGCGCGCGCGCCGTCGCGCGGCCCGCGCCCGAACCGGCTGCTCCCACCGACAAACCGAGGCTCGATCCGGCGGCCGGCCTCGCCGGCCTCGGCGCATTGCGTGACGCGCTCAAAGTCGACACGCAACGGCGCGAACGCGAACGGGTAGCTGCCGCTGCCGCGCAGCGCGAAGCCTCGGCAGACGCCGATCTGTTCCGCCGCGAGATCGGCGCGGTTGCACCGCTGGCCGTGCCGCCGCGCGCCACGCTGCCGCGCAATCCTCCGCCGCCGCTCCCGGTGCAAACCAAACTCGACGAAGAAGCCGTGCTCCACGAAGCGATCTCCGACGAGTTCGACCCGGAAATCCTCCTCGAAACCGACGAGACGCTGTCCTACTGCCGCCCCGGCATGAGTCAGGAAGTCGTGCGCAAACTGCGGCGCGGCGACTGGATCGTGCAGGCGCAAATCGACCTGCACGGCATGCGGCGCGAGGAGGCGCGCGAGGCGCTGGCGGAGTTCATCCGCGAGTCGGTGAAGCGCGGCTTGCGGTGTTTGCGCGTGATTCACGGCAAGGGCCTGGGATCGATCGGCAAGGAACCGGTACTGAAGGGCAAAGTTCGCGCGTGGCTCGTGCAGAAGTCCGAGGTCATCGCGTTCTGTCAGGCGCGTCCGCATGACGGCGGCGCCGGCGCGGTGGTCGTGCTGTTGCAGCCTGGCGCACTGCCGGCTCACCCCAAAGCCTGACGGAGCCACAGTGATCCATCCGAGGCTTACCCTCGCGCTGACCATCATGGAGGCGCTGGCGATTTTCGCGTACGCCATTTCCGGTTTCATCGAAGCCAGAACCCGCCGGCTCGACGCCGTGGGCACGTTTCTGGTCGCGATCGCCACGGCCTTCGGCGGCGGCACGTTGCGCGACGTGCTGCTGGAGCGACGGCCCTTCTACTGGGTCGAGCATCAAGGTTATCTGATCGCGATCTTCGTGATGTCGCTGTTCGCGCCGACTCTTCTGAAAATGACCTCGCGGCTCTTTTCCGAGCGGGTTCTGCTGGTGGCGGATGCGATCGGGCTGGGGCTGTTCAGCATAGGAGGCACGTCGATCGCGCACGATGCGCAAATGCCGTGGTTCACCTCGGTGATGATGGGCGTGCTGACGGGCGTTTTCGGCGGCGTGATCCGCGATGTGTTGTGCAACGAAGTGCCGCTGATCCTGCGCGACTCGCGGCCGTACGCCACGTGTGCGTTCGTGGGCTGCTGGCTGTATGTGCTGCTGGATTACATCGAATTCGACACGGTCTATAGCGTGCTGATCGCCACCGCCTTCATCCTGCTCGCACGGCTCCTGACATTCCGGTTCAATGTGCGCTTGCCGCATTGACCATATGAAACGCCAAACGGCGGCGCATTGCCCTCTGACAGGCAACGCGCCGCCGGCTCATTCGAACTACTTGTTGGTCGCCAGCGCGCCCGCGCTCTTTGAGCCGCCGAATAGCGCCGTCAGATAGGCCGAGTTGTTGTTCATGGTCGCCATCAACGTGTTCAGCGCGGTGAATTGGCTCTGATACTGCTTCGTCAATTGCGTGGCGTAGTCGCTCAGCTTGGTCTGCTGCGCGGTGACGCTTTTCAGGTCGGCGTTGAGCGCGTTGTTGCGCGTGTCGATGATGCCGCCCGTCCGCGTGAACTCGTCGATGCTCTTGTTCAGTTTGGCGCCGACGCCGTCGGTCGAGTTGAACAGCGCGGAAACTTGCGCTGGGCTGCTATTGAGCGCTGTCGTCAGTTTGGCGTTGTCGACGACCAGCGTGCCGTCCGCGGGATCGCCCTTCAGCGTGATGCCGATGTGCCCGAGGCTCACTACGGAAGTGCCCTTACCCACGCCGCCGGCGATGATCGACGCCAACGCATTCTTCACCGTCAGCAGCGTCGAGTCTCCAAGCAGTGCACCGCCCGTCTTCGACGATTTGTCGTACGAGGACAACTTGCCGATCGTGGTGACCACCGTGTTGTACAGGTTGGCGAAGTTTGTGATGGCCGTGTTCTGCGCGGTGGTGTCGGGCGCGATCGTCAGCGTTTGCGGACTGCCGACCGACGCGGCCGACAGATTCAGCGTGACGCCGTCAATCGCATCGGTCACGGCATTGTTGGCACTGCGCGCCGCGATCCCGCCGATGGTCACCAACGCGTCCTGCGCCACTTCGCTCTGACGCCACGCATTGCCGGCATCCGACGACACGATCGTGGACGCTCCGCCGTTCGCGCCGGGTGTCGAAGTCACGCCGAGGCTCGACAGGCCCGCGTCGTTCTGTACGTTGCTGGTGGCCACGTTGATCGTGTTGCCCGAGCCGGTGGTGGCCGAGCGCAGCACGAGGTGAGCGCCGCCGGTGCCGGTCACGATCGTCGCAGTCACGCCCGGATTGTTGGACGCCTTGTTGATCGCGCTGGCGATGCCGCTCAACGTGTTGTTGGTGCTGTCGATGGAGACGTCCATCGGCTTGCCGCCGACCGAGATCGTCAACGTGCCGGTGCCGAGTTTCGTCGTCGCGCCGAACGCCGCCGACGCCAGGCTCTGCGACGAGGCGATCTGCGTCACGTCGATCGCATAGCTGCCGGCCACCGCGCCGGGGCCCGCTTTCGGGTCGAGGCCCTTGCCGCTCGCGGTGGCCGCGAAGGTGGACAAGGTGGTGCCGTCCGACAGATTTTTAATCGCCGCCTGCAAGGCGGACAACGCCGAAGTGAGCGCGCCGTACGCGGACAATGTCGTGTTGTCGCTAGTCTGCCGGGCCTGCAACGACGCCGCCTGACCCGCCGTTTTGGCGTTGACGAGCACCGAGACCAAGCTCGCCACATCCATCGACGAATTGCCGGTCGAACCGCTGATAATGGATTGCGCCGCTTGCTGCACCTGGCTTTGCGCGTTGGCCGTCGCGCTATTCACCGAGGAAGTGATGCTGGACATGTGAAGCTCCCCGTACGTCGAATTTTTCGTTATTCGTTAAGCGACGTCCCGGGCTGCTTCTGTTGCGCCATTGATCCGGTCACGTCGGCGTCTCTTACAAAGTTTTCAAATGTTACACCATCTTTCTTCTTAACTTTGTGACGTTTTAACGTAGCGAATGTGGGTTAGAGGAAGCGTCGTGATTGTCGATTTGCGCGGCTCCTGCTCGTCGTGGGATAAACCGGCCGCTCCGGCCGTTCTCGTGCCACAACAATCACTAACCCTCCAAGGTGACCACGATGCCCCTGAAGCTTTACGCCCATCCCTTCTCCTCCTACTGCCAAAAGGCGTTGACCGCGCTCTACGAAAACGCCACGCCGTTCGAGTTGCGCCTGCTGGCGCACGACGACCCGGAAGTCATGGCCGAATTCGCCGCGCTGTGGCCGATCAAGCGCTTTCCGGTGCTGGTCGACGGCAGCCGGACCGTCATGGAGGCGAGCGTCATCATCGAGTATCTGGGCCTGTACCACCCCGGCCCGGTGTCGCTGCTGCCGGCCGACGCCCGCGCCGCGCTGGAAGTGCGCAGCATGGACCGCTTCTTCGACAACTACATCTCGACGCCGCAGCAAAAGATCGTCTACGACAGCATGCGTCCCGAGGCGGAGCGCGACCCGCACGCCGTCGCCGATGCGCGCGCCATGCTCGACACCGCGTACGGCTGGCTGGACAAGGTGATGGCGGAGCGCGAATGGGCCGCCGGCGACGCCTTCAGTCTCGCCGATTGCGGCGCGGCGCCGTTCCTGTTTTACGCCGACTGGACGCACGCCATCGGCCCGGCGTTCCCGCACGTGCGCGCCTACCGCAAGCGCCTGCTGGCGCGGCCGTCGTTTGCCCGCGCGGTGGACGAAGCGCGCCCGTATCGCGCGTACTTCCCACTTGGCGCGCCGGACCGTGATTAACGAGCGGCTGCGCGCTCGTGTCGCGCAAAAAGACGAGCGCCCGTGCCACGTCAACCCTAACGGTTTGCCACAACAAATTTCCCAACCTATACACTTCACTTCGAAACCTACTTCCGCCAATCAACCTTAAGGCAAAACATGGACCGTTTCGAAGCCATGGAGATATTTACGCGTGTGGTCGAGGCGAACAGCTTCACCAAAGTATCCGAGTCGCTCGACCTGCCCCGCGCCAAAGTCAGCCGTACCATCCAGGCGCTGGAGGAACACGTCGGCGTGCGTCTGCTGAATCGTTCGACGCGCCAGGTCAGCGTCACCGAAGACGGCGCGCTGTTCTACGAGCGCTGCGTGCGCATCCTCGCCGAAGTGACCGACGCCGAATCGTCGCTGTCGAACAAGCGCGAAAATCCGGCGGGCACGATCCGCGTGGATACGTCCGGCACGTTGGCGCGCGCGCTGCTGCTGCCCGCGCTCGACGATTTCTACCGGCAATACCCCGAGATCGACGTACGGCTCGGCCTCGCCGACCGCAACATCGATCTGATTCAGGACGGCGTGGATTGCGTGATCCGCATGGGCACGCCGGAAGAGTCGAGTCTCGTCGCGCGGCGGATCGGTCAGGCGCGAATCGTCACGTGCGCGTCGCCGGCGTATCTGGAGAAATACGGCGAGCCGACCACGCTCGAGGAATTGAGCGAGCACCGTGCGGTCAACTACGTGTCGGCGCGCACCGGCAGAACGTTCCCGTTCGAATACCAGGTGGATGGCGAGATCGCCAAAGTGTCGCTGAAGAGCGTACTCGCGGTGAACGACGGCTCGGTCTATATCGGTGCGGCCGCGCTCGGGCACGGCATTATTCAGCCGTCGCGCTTCATGGTCGCCGACCTGATCGCGCAAGGCGCGCTGAAGGAAATTCTCACCGGCTACACGAGCCCCGGCACGCCGCTTTCGGTGCTCTACGCGCATCGCCGCAATCTGAGTTCGCGGCTGCGTGCTTTCATTGAGTGGGTGACCGAACTGGCGCGCAACAATCCGGATCTGCGCATTACCGAGCAGTAAAACGAGGCGCGCAAAACTAAAAAACCCCATGCGTTGCGAAACGCATGGGGTTTTCTTTTCTATTGCAGCAAAACTTCGCGATCAGGCAATCCGCTCTTCGTTCGACGGGTCGAACAGCACCGCCTTCGACGTATCGAACAACAGCGTCGTGTTCGCCAGCGGCTGCGGATTCGACGCCGGGTGCACGCGGCTCACGATGCGCTTGCCGTTAACCTGCGCGAACACCAGCGTGTCCGGACCGGTCGGCTCGATCACGTCGACCTTCACTTCGATCGGCTGCAGCTTCGCGTTGTCGCCATGCGCGCCGCGCGCGTCGGTGATGCGCTCCGGACGCAGGCCGAGAATCACTTCACGGCCGACATGCGACCTCACCTTCGCCGAGTCGAACGGCAAATTCAACGCCGTGCGTGCGACACCCGTATCCAGTTCGAGCGCGACGCCCGCGCCCTGCTCGACCAGCTTGCCCTGGATGAAGTTCATCGGCGGCGCGCCGATGAAGCCGGCCACGAACAGATTCGACGGCGAGTCGTAGATTTCCTGCGGTGCGCCGAACTGCTGCACGATGCCGTCTTTCATGACCGCGATGCGGTCGCCGAGCGTCATTGCTTCGATCTGATCGTGCGTCACGTAGACGATCGTCGTGCCGAGGCGTTGATGCAGCAGCTTGATTTCCGAACGCATCTCGATACGCAGCTTCGCGTCGAGGTTTGACAGCGGTTCGTCGAACAGGAACATGACCGGATCGCGCGCCAGAGCACGGCCCATGGCCACACGCTGACGCTGGCCGCCGGACAGTTGACCCGGCTTGCGGTCGAGCAGGTGCGTGATCTGCAGCGTGTTCGACACGCGGTCGACGATCTGCGTCTGCTCGTTCTTCGGCACCTTGCGGATGTTCAGGCCGAACGAGATGTTCTCGCGCACCGTCATGGACGGATACAGCGCATACGACTGGAACACCATCGCGATATCGCGATCTTTCGGCGACAGGTTGTTCACCGTCTTGCCGTCGATCTGGATCTCGCCCTTGGTCACGGTTTCGAGGCCGGCAATCATATTGAGCAGCGTCGACTTGCCGCAGCCCGAACCGCCGACCAGAATCAGGAACTGGCCGTCTTCGATGTCGATGTTGACACCCTTCAGGACCGGCACCCCGTTCGGGTAAGTCTTGTACACGTCACGGATGGAAAGGCTTGCCATGCTGTGAATCCTCTTTGTCTCTGGTACTGCTTGAAAACGTCTTCGGGTGACGGCGGCGCTTCATGAAACGCCGCCGCGCTCGGATGGTTCAGCCTGGCGTTTAGCCCTTCACTGCGCCGGCCGTCAGACCGCGCACGAAATAGCGTCCGGCGATGATGTACACCAGCAGCGTGGGCAACGCGGCGATGATCGCGCCGGCCATGTCCACGTTGTATTCCTTCACGCCGGTCGAGGTGTTCACGAGGTTGTTCAGCGCCACCGTGATCGGCATCGAATCGACGCCGGAGAACACGATACCGAACAGGAAGTCATTCCAGATCTGCGTGAATTGCCAGATCAGGCACACCATGAAAATCGGCAGCGAGACCGGCAGCAGAATCTTCGTGAAGATCGTGAAGAAACCCGCGCCGTCGATACGCGCCGCCTTCACGAGTTCAGCCGGAATGCTGACGTAGAAGTTGCGGAAGAACATCGTGGTGAAGGCGATACCGTAGATCACGTGCACCACCACCAGGCCGGTGGTCGTGTTCGACAGGCCGAGGAAGCCTTCGAAGCGCGCCATCGGCAGCAGGATCGCCTGGAACGGAATGAAGCAGCCGACCAGGATCATCGTGAAGATCGGATCCGCGCCACGAAACCGCCAGTGCGTGAGCACATAGCCGTTGAACGCGCCGATGATCGACGAGATCAGCACGGCGGGAATCACCATCCGCACCGAGTTCATGAAGAACGGCTGCATACCGTCGCAACGCACGCCCGTGCAGGCGCCGCTCCACGCCTTGATCCACGGATCGATGGTCCAGTGGGTAGGCGGCGTGAGCAGGTTGCCCGTGCGCAGTTGATCGATGTCCTTGAACGACGTGGACAGCATCACGTACAGCGGGAACAGGAAATACAGGGCGAACAGAAACAAGGCCGCATAAATGACGGCACGGCTGATCGTCATCTTAGGCTGCATTGCGGGTGCTCCTCGATTCCAGATACATCAGCGGCACGAGCACGGCCACGACGGTGGCGAGCATCATCATCGACGATGCCGCGCCGACGCCCAGCTGCCCGCGATTGAACGAAAACGTGTACATGAAAATAGCCGGCAGCGACGAAGACGTGCCCGGACCACCCGCGGTCAACGCAACCACCAGGTCGAAGGTCTTGATCGTGATGTGGCAGAGAATCAGCAGCACGGAGAAGAACACCGGGCGCATGCTCGGAATCACGATCTTGCGATAGATGGTGGGCAAGCCCGCGCCGTCCATCTGCGCGGCCTTGAAGATTTCACCGTCCACGCCGCGCAAGCCCGCGAGGAACAGCGCCATCACGAAGCCGGTGGATTGCCAGACAGCCGCGATCACCACGCAGAAAATCGCCTTGTCCGGGTCGCCCAGCCAACTGAACGAGAAGCTCGTCCAGCCCCAGTCGTGGAACACCTTTTCGAGGCCGATGCTCGGCGTCATGATCCATTGCCACGCCGTACCCGTCACGATGAACGAGAGCGCCATCGGGTACAGGAACACGGCGCGCAGCGCGCCTTCGTTGCGGATCTGCTGATCGAGCAGGATCGCGAGGAACAAACCGAGACCGATACAGACACCAATGAACGGGATGCCGAACCAGCCAAGGTTGGCAGCCGACGTCCAGAACACATCGTTATCGAACAGTTCGCGATAACGATCCAGACCGACAAATTCATAACGTGGCATCAGTCGCGAATTGGACAGCGACAGATAGCCGGTAATGGCGATAAAGCCATACACGAAGATCAGGCTGATCACGACGCTGGGTGCGAGCACCAGCTTCGGAATCCAGCGATCGGCAAGGGCCGCCATCGGCGACGCGCGGCGGGTCACGGTGGCCGTTTTCCCGTTTCCGCTGATAGAAGCAGTCACTACTCGACTCCTGCTGAAACTGTGCCGCCGGGACCTTCACGCTGAAAAACGCGACGCCGTAACGACATAGGGGTGACTCTATGAACCAGGGTGAAGCCGCCTGCCATGCAACGAGTAAAACCCCGGCAATCAGCGACACGAAGGGCGCGCCCGACGCCCGTTGCTGAACCGCCGGGCGCGCCGCTTCGTTTGACGCAACTTACTTGGTCTTCGCTGCCTTCGCGAGCGCGGCAACTGCGCTCTTCGAATCCTGCTGCGAGTTCATGAACTTCGTGACCACGTCCGAGATCGCGCCGGCTGCTGCATCCGGTTGCGCCATGCCGTGTGCCAGCGAAGGCACATAGCCGCCCGACTTGATCGCCACTTGTTCATCCGCGTACGACTTCTTCGCGCAGTCGTCGAACTTGGCCATCGACACGCCCAGACGAACCGGGATGGACCCCTTGTTCAGGCTGAACTGTTCCTGGAACTCCGGCGACATGATCGTCTTCGCCAGCGCGAGCTGACCCGGCGTTGCCGCCTTCTGGCCTTTCTGCTGGAAGAACACGAACGAGTCGACGTTGAACGTGTAGGACTTTTCCGTGCCCGGGACAGCGGCGCAGATGTAGTCCGAGCCCGACTTCTTGCCGGCGTTGGCGAATTCGCCCTTCGCCCAGTCGCCCATGAACTGCATGCCGGCCTTGCCGTTGATGACCATAGCCGTTGCCAGGTTCCAGTCACGACCCGTGCGGCCCGCGTCGAAGTAACCCTGGATCTTGCGGACCGTGTCGAACACGCCGACCATCTTGTCCGAAGTCAGCGTCTTCTCGTCGAGGTCGACCAGCGCCTTCTTGTAGAAGTCCGCGCCTTGCGACAGCACGACGTCTTCCCACAGCGTCAGGTCTTGCCACGGCTGGCCGCCCATCGCGATCGGCTGGATGCCCGCGGCCTTCATCTTGTCGGCCACCGCGAAGAACTCAGGCCACGTGGTCGGCGCCTTGCCGCCCGCCTTGTCCAACGCTGCCTTGTTGATGTACAGCCAGTTCACGCGGTGCACCGAGAACGGCGCTGCGACGTAGTGACCGTCCGCGTGCATAATCTTGTCGATTTCCGGCGGCAGGTTCTTCTTCCAGTCGCCGGCGGCCGCGTCGATCGGCACCAGCACGCCTTGCGACGCCCAGTCCTGGATCAGCGGACCTTTGATCTGCGCAGCGCTCGGTGCGTTGCCCGAGATCACTTGCGTCTTGAGTGCCGTCATGGCAGCCGCGCCGGCGCCACCCGCAACCGCGAAGTCCTTCCACGTGTAACCCTGCTTCGTCATGTCGTCCTTGAGGACGCCGACGGCTTTCGATTCGCCGCCCGAGGTCCACCAGTGCAACACTTCGATCGACTCGGCGGCTTGCACGGCCGAGACGCCACACATCAGACCTGCGGCGCACAAAGCGCCCATGATCGCGCGAAATTTCATTGCTTATCTCCTCCAGACACCTGAACAAAAAACAAATGGCCCCTGATGTCGCCAGGGTGCTGTGGTTGGTTCAAACAGGCAAAACACTGGGCGATCGAGCACGGTCGGGCGCATGCGCGAGGCATGTGCCGGCGGACCGATGTCCGGCCGCTGGAAGCTCAAGAGATGAGTGGTTCGGGATGCAACTGACTGTCTCCTCTTTTGATTTTTGCCTGCCCGCGTCGCGCGCGGCAGACTCGAGGTACCTTGCACGTCAACCTGGTGCCGACCATTACGGAAAGCCGCTCAACTCCCCGGCTTTCCGTAATGGCCGCCGGGGCACGCTGGCACGTGCCGACACGCAATGTCCGTTAACATGCAGGGGACGCCTGCCGATTCAGGAAAACGCGCATCTTGACGCTTAGCGCACGCTTTTTTCATCGAATTAGCGCTACCTCTTGATTTGGATTGTAGTTAAACTACAATTCAGTGTCAAAAAATATTTTATCGGACTACGGTCGCGCTTTCCCTCACCTTCCGCGGCCCCAGGACATCGACGGAGACTCATGCAAACCGATTCAAGCTTCACCTTCGTTCTCTTCGGCGGCACCGGCGATCTGTCGATGCGCAAGATCCTGCCCGCACTGTTTGAAGCACACCGTGCGGGCGGCATGCTGGCCGACAGCGGCAAGATCGTTGCGGTGGCGCGGCATGCAACGGATCGCGGCGAGTACATCGAGTGGGTAAATAAGCACGTCAAACCGCATGTGTCGAAGAACGGTGTGGATGAAGCGGCATGGGCGAGCTTTCTGGAGCGCATCGAGTTCGTGAACATCGACCTCGGCAAAGCGGAAGACTTCGTGCATTTGCGCGACGCCATTCAGGACTTGCCTGGTATCCGCGTGTTCTATCTGGCAACGGGCCCGTCGCTGTTCGTGCCGATCTGCCATGCGCTGGCATCGGTCGGGCTGAACGTGAATTCGCGCATCGTGCTGGAAAAGCCGCTCGGCTACGACCTCAAGTCGTCGAATGCAATTAACGATGCGGTCGGCGAAATCTTCGCTGAAGAACAGATCTATCGGATCGACCACTACCTCGGTAAAGAGCCGGTGCAGAACCTGCTGGCGCTGCGCTTCGGCAATGCGCTGTTCGAACCGTTGTGGCGCCGTGAGTGGGTCGAAAGCATTCAGATCACGATTGCCGAAGAACTCGGCGTGGAAGCGCGCGGCGACTTCTACGACAATACCGGCGCATTGCGCGACATGGTGCAGAACCATTTGCTGCAGCTGCTTTCCATCGTTGCGATGGAACCGCCGCACTCCATGGACTCGGATTCGGTGCGTGACGAAAAGCTGCGCGTGCTGCGCGCCTTGAAGCCCATCGATCCGCGCGATATCGGCAAGGTTGCCGTGCGCGGGCAGTATCATGCGGGCGTGATCCGCGGCACTGCGGTGCCGGCGTACGCAACGGAGCCCGGCGTGAAGCCTGATAGCAGGACCGAAACGTTCGTTGCGCTGAAGGTCGAGATCGAAAACTGGCGTTGGGCCGGCGTGCCGTTTTTCCTGCGCACGGGTAAGCGCCTCGCCGATCGCGTCGCCGAGATCGTGGTGAACTTTCGTGCGGTGCCGCATTCGGCGCTCGGCGCTTCCGCGTTGCGCGCCGGCGCGAATCGTCTGGTGATCCGCCTGCAGCCGAATGAAACCATTCGCCTCTACTGTCTCGCGAAGCAACCCGGCGAAGGCATGAACCTCGCCAGCGTCCACCTCGACCTCGCGTTCGACCAGTTCTTCCGCGAAGGACAGATGGAGGCGTATCAGCGGTTGCTGCTCGACGTCATCAACGGCCGGCTCGCATTGTTTGTGCGGCGCGATGAGCAGGAAGCCGCGTGGCGCTGGGTCGAACCGATCCTGAACGAATGGAAGGCGTCGAACAAGCCGCCCAAACCGTACGCGTCGGGCACGTGGGGACCGGCTGCATCGAGCGCGATGCTCGCGCAGCACGGCACCTGCTGGCTCGAAGAAGAGAATTGAATCACGGCGGCACGTCGTATTGAATGGAATATGACATGCCGCCCGTAAGACCCACCGACGAACTGAACGGAATGGCGCCGGTATCACGAGGGCGCCTGCAGGTCATCCATCTTGCAGGCATCGCGTAAGAGCAGTACGGCAGATTCCGCAGATCACACAAAAAAGCAGCACGGAGGAGAAGTGATCGAGCTTCACGCTTTCGACGATCAACGCGCCCAATCCGACGCGTTGGCGAAAGCGGTCGGCGACGCGTTACATGCGTCGCTCGCCGCACAGGCCGCCGGTTCCACCGCCGCGCGCCCCGCAATGCTTGCAGTGTCCGGCGGCAGCAGTCCGCGCCCGTTCCTGCAGACGTTGTCCACGCAGACCTTCGACTGGGCGCGCATTGCCGTGACGCTGGTCGACGACCGCTGGGTGCCAGAGACGGATAGCGCGAGCAACGCGCAGCTGGTGCACGCCACGCTGTTGCAGAACGCCGCGAAGGATGCGACCTTCTGGCCGCTCGTGGATACCACGCAAGATCTCAACGCGCATGTCGCCGCGCTGAACGCCGACGCGCGTTTTAGCAACGTGCCCGACATCGCGATTCTCGGCATGGGTGAAGACGGCCACACCGCGTCGATCTTCGCCGACTCGCCCGAATGGGATCATGCGATCACCACCACCGAACGCTTCGTCGCCGTGCATCCCGGCAGCGCGCCGCACGCGCGCGTGAGCTGGTCGATGTCCGCGCTGAAAGAAGTCAAGCATCTGTTCTTGCTGATCGCAGGACCGCGCAAGATGGACGTGCTCAATGCCGCGTCCGCTTCGCTACAAAAAAATGCCATCTCGCAGTTGGCAAACGACAAGGGAGTGAGACTCGATGTCTACTGGTGTGCAAACTAAGGCTGTTCCGGGCGCGGGCCAGCACGCCGATGGACCGAGGCTGCTGGCCGACATCGGCGGCACCAATGCGCGCTTCGCGCTGGAGACGAGCCCGGGCGAAATCGGCTCGGTGAAGGTCTATCCGTGCGCGGACTATCCGGGCGTTGCCGAAGTCATCAAGAAGTATCTGAAGGACACGAAGATCGGCCGCGTGAATCATGCGGCGATTGCGATTGCAAACCCGGTCGATGGCGATCAGGTGAGCATGACGAATCACGACTGGAGCTTTTCGATCGAGGCCACGCGGCGCGCGCTGGGTTTCGACACGCTGCTGGTGGTGAACGACTTTACCGCGCTGGCGATGGCGCTGCCTGGCTTGACCGATGCGCAGCGCGTGCAGGTGGGTGTCGGCGCACGTCGGCCGAATAGCGTGATTGGTTTGCTCGGGCCGGGCACCGGCATGGGTGTGTCCGGTTTGATTCCCGCTGATGATCGTTGGATCGCGCTCGGTAGCGAAGGGGGTCATGCCACTTTTGCGCCGGCTGACGAACGCGAAGATATCGTGTTGCAGTACGCGCGCAAGAAGTGGTCGCATGTGTCGTTTGAGCGCGTGGCGGCGGGGCCCGGTATCGAAGTGATCTATCGCGCGCTTGCGGGTCGCGACAAGAAGCGCGTGGCGGCGAACGTCGACACGATCGAGATCGTCAAGCGCGCGCTGGAAGGCGAGCCGTTGGCGGCCGAATCCGTCGATGTGTTCTGCGGCATTCTTGGCACGTTCGCGGGCAATATTGCGGTGACGCTTGGGGCGTTGGGCGGGATCTATATTGGCGGTGGTGTCGTGCCGCGGCTTGGCGAGTTCTTTTCACGTTCGTCGTTTCGGAAGCGCTTCGAGGCTAAAGGCCGGTTCGAGGCTTATCTGCAGAATGTGCCGACGTATGTGATTACCGCTGAATATCCAGCGTTTCTCGGTGTGTCGGCGATTCTTGCCGAGCAGTTGTCGAATCGCGCGGGTGGCAGTTCATCGGCTGTGTTCGAGCGGATTCGGCAGATGCGCGATGCGTTGACGCCCGCCGAGCGACGTGTTGCCGATCTTGCGCTGAATCATCCGCGCTCCATTATCAACGATCCGATTGTCGATATCGCACGCAAAGCCGATGTGAGTCAGCCAACGGTGATCCGGTTTTGTCGCTCGCTCGGTTGCCAGGGGTTGTCGGATTTCAAGCTGAAGCTGGCAACTGGTTTGACGGGCACTATTCCTGTTAGCCATAGCCAGGTGCATCTTGGCGATACGGCGACGGACTTCGGCGCGAAAGTGCTCGATAACACCGTGTCGGCGATTTTGCAGTTGCGCGAGCATCTGAATTTCGAACAGGTCGAGCGGGCTATCGATCTTTTGAACGGCGCGCGGCGGATCGAGTTTTATGGGCTCGGGAATTCGAATATCGTCGCGCAGGATGCGCATTACAAGTTCTTCCGGTTTGGGATTCCTACTATTGCCTACGGCGATTTGTATATGCAGGCGGCTTCTGCTGCTTTGCTTGGGAAGGGAGATGTGATCGTCGCTGTGTCGAAGTCAGGGCGTGCGCCTGAACTGCTGCGGGTTCTTGATGTGGCTATGCAGGCTGGGGCTAAGGTGATTGCTATTACTTCTAGTAACACGCCGTTGGCTAAGCGGGCTACTGTGGCGCTTGAGACTGATCATATTGAAATTCGTGAGTCGCAGTTGTCTATGATTTCGCGGATTCTGCATCTGGTTATGATTGATATTCTGGCTGTGGGGGTCGCTATTCGGCGCGCTGTGCCTAGTGCCGATGTGGCGGAGACTGTTGCCAAGGCCAGGCAAGGGGCTGATGATGATGCTAGCGCTGTGCTCGATTGGTTGAGTCATGGGGCGGCTTCTTCGGCTCGGGATTGAGGTTTGACGTTTGAGGTTGTTGGCTGCGCCGCAGTTGTTGGTGTTGTGGTGTTGGCCTTTCCTTTCTTTGTGGTCTATTAGCGTTGCCCCTGTGCGGGGCGGCACCTACTTTTCTTTGCCGGCCGCAAAGAAAAGTAGGCAAAAGAAAGCGGCTCACACCGCTAATTCTTAAGCGGGTCCCCCGCGCAGCCACGGTAGTGGTGCATCTGGAATCCGTGTTCTCGCACATTCCGCGTAAGTGACACAGCAGTCATTCTTCCGGCGGCGCTGCGCGCGCCGTTGTAGTCCTTCTTCCCGTTGTCATTGATTCGTGGGTACGACACGATGCCCTGCGTCGCGCCCAGCGTGAATGCAACCGACGAACCCTTGTGCGAACAAAAGTCGTTTTTATCTTGAGCCTTGGATGAGTTGCAAAGGCTGTTTTGAAAGCGCAATAGCGTCGAAATAGACCACTCAAAGCTTAAGGAAACCTTAAGTACTCCCGCGATCTTCAATGAATCTTTTGAGGCAGACATAAGGCTCACCGGCCGTCAGCCAATCGAAGGCAATGATTCATCTGGACGACTTAATTTAACTTCACATTCACGGACTATTACTAAAAGTTTCCCCATCACTTTTAAAGGAGAAGGACGTGAAGACGATCAGGAGATGGCAGCGTGCGCAGAGCGTGATCGCAGGTGGTGTCGCCATGCTCGCCGCGCTGCATGCGGCAACGGCGCTGGCGGGTGACGCCGACGATCACTCGCGCGAGCACGAGGCAGTCAAGCATGTGCTGTTGATCAGCTTCGACGGGTTGCATGAGCAGGACGTCGCGCGCTGCATCGGTTCGAATTCATGTCCGAATCTGGCATTGCTGGCGAAGTCGGGTACGAACTACACGAACGCGCATACGCCAGGCCTGTCCGATTCATTTCCTGGTTTGGCTGCATTGGTGACGGGCGGCTCGCCGAAGTCGGCCGGTCTGTTCTACGACGTATCTTATGACCGAACGCTTTACGCCCCTTCCGATACGGGCTGCACGGGCAAACAAGGCTGGAATGTCGTATTCGACGAAACAACCGGCGTCGATGGGGAAAATGGCGGCGCGCTGACGCATCTCAACGGCGGCGGCGCTTTTAACCCGCAGGCTATCCCTCACGCACTGGTCAACGGCGTGTGCCAGCCGGTCTATCCGCACAACTACATCAAGACCAATACCGTCTTCGAAGTCATCAAGGAAAACAAACGGGACGCGCGCACCGCTTGGGCCGATAAGCACGCGTGGGGCTACGATTGGCTGAACGGACCATCCGGTATTGGTGTAGACGATCTATCGCGCACGGAAATCAATTCGATCGATCCTGCAACTAACACCAATTACACCGACATCTACACGCACACGGAAAAATTCGACAACTTGCATGTTCAGTCGCTGATCGCCGAGATCGACGGCAGGGACTCCACCGGACAGTCGCGCGCCGATGTCCCCACGCTGTTCGGCACCAACTTCCAGACGCTGAGCGTTGCCCAGAAGGCCACGGTCGCGAAGGGCGGCGGCTATCTGGATGCGAGTTTCACGCCGGGCCCGCAGGTCGCCGCCGCGATTGCCTATCTGGACGACGCGTTAGGCCGTATCGTTGCTGAACTCAAGCAGCGCGGGCTTTATTCGTCCACCGCGATCATTGTCACGGCCAAGCATGGCCAGTCGCCGACCGACCACTCGAAGCTGGTGAAGAACGGCGACACGCTCACGAAACTGCTGGAAGCCAACAATTATCTGGACCCGAATGGCAACTTCGGACAGAACGCGACCAAGAGCGGCAATCTGAACGACGGCACTGGCCTCGTGGATACCGGCATGGTTCAAACGGACGACGTCGGGCTAATCTGGCTGCGTGACCAAAGTCAGTTGCACGCGGTCGTCAAGACGCTGAAGAGCAACCTCAGTTGCAACGCTCCGGGCATCTGCGCCGACGGTCCGCAGGCGTACATTCTGTACGGACCGCAACTTGCCGCGCGCTTCGGCAATCCGGCGCGCGGCCGCACGCCCGATATCATCGTGCAGCCGAATCCGGGTGTCATCTATACGTCGAGTACGTCGAAAGACGAAGAGCACGGCGGCAACGCGCCGGACGACAGCCATCTGGGTCTCGTGGTTTCCGTGCCGGGTGCTCGTCGAACGGGACAAACCGTCGACGAACCGGTGCTGACCACTCAGGTCGCGCCGACTATCCTGCGCCTGCTCGATCTCAGACCTGAACTGCTGCATTCGGTTGCCATCGAAGGAACCCGTGCGCTGCCCGGCTTCGAGCGCAACCGCTTCTAGACTTGAGAGGGCGTCCACCGCGGCGACCCAAGCGTGCTCACTTGCGCGACGCAGTCGTTCTGACATCGATGGACGGACGGTTGCGCCGCTGGCATAGCCCGGCGACAGCCGGCGGCACAGAGCAATTGCGCACGGCGGAGAAATCAGGAAAGGTGCGCGATGAGTTATCGCCTGGTCTCTGCCTGACGCAAGTCCGCATTCGAGCCAGGAGCCTTGGTTAGTGTGCCATCGCGGTGCGGCGCGCCTTTATGTTGAACCGCGTTCGCTTATCCTGCGTCATCCCTGCAGGGCCGACACTTTCGCGGCTATCCGCCGCTGTCCGCGCGGCCTTTGCCAGAAGGTCCGCGGCGTGGCGTGCCGTGATGCGGCTCTGAGGAATTCCCTTCGCATCGAGTGCGATGACCTGGTATAAGTCACGGTCCATCTCGACTTCGCGTTGGTAGTCCTCGCCCGTGTCCAACAGCAGTTCCAGCAATTTCCGTTGCCGGTGTCTTTCTTCTCGCGTCACAGCTGGACTCCTAACTATTGAAGCCGCGAGTGTGACCAACTTGTCCAGTTGACTCAGCTGCCGTTCAAGCAGTCCAAAGGCCGATAAGGCGAGCTTTTCGTATTGAAGTGCGTCAACCGGTGGGCGCGACGTGATGCGTGAATGCTTGGCGGATTTACTCATGGCGCGATCTCCCTGAAACGTATTCGATCGCCCACACACGCGCTTACGCGGTGGTGAGCGGGCACAGTGACAAGGTTGACAGACTGGCCCAAACCAAACCAGCAGACCCAAAAGGTCTCCCCATCACGGCCCGCCCATTGCAGATGGACGCGCAGAAACAGACGCACAGACTTGCCCGGGCAAGCGTGCGGGTTTGGTTGCAGGCTGTCAAACCTGACCGTCCTTGAACGACGGCGAATTGAGTTTAAACGTCTTGCTTCACGAGTGATCACCCGCACGAGCAAAAAGCCGCGCACCCGCAAGATTTCTGAAATTTCCCAACCACGCTCACGAACGAAGTACTACGACGCAGCGGAAACGCCGGGAGAAAACGAAGCAATTGTTTGAAGAACAACCGCGCCGGCGCGCGCAGCGCCGCCGGAAGAATGAGCGCCTTGTCACGAAAGCGGAATGTGCGAGAACACAGATTCCAGATGCGCCACTACCGTGGCTGCGCGGGGGACCCGCTTAAGAATTAGCGGTGTGAGCCGCTTTCTCTTGCTTACTTCTCTTTGCGGCGGCAAAGAGAAGTAAGTGCCGCCCCGCACAGGGGCAACGCTAATAGACCACAAACAATTCAAGGAAAGGCCAACACCAAAAAGCCCACACCCAAAAAAGCGATAATAGAACCCCCGAAGCGCCGCAGGCAAAAAAGCAAACCCCGATGATCATCCGCCCCCACGTCCATTGGTTCCGCATGCTGCTAGCCTGGCGGGGCTCCGTCCTCCCGCAACTGCTACCGCGCCTTGCGCTGATCTTCTGCATTTCGATAGTCGCGGTGGCGGCGCACGACCACCTCCTCCCGATCTCGCTAAACCTGAACACGACAGCGCCCTTCTCGCTGATAGGCATAGCGTTAGCGGTATTTTTAGGCTTCAGAAACAACGCCAGCTACGACCGCTGGTGGGAAGCCCGCAAGCTATGGGGCCAACTGCTGAACGAATCACGCTCCCTCATCCGCCAGGCGCTCACCCTCCCGACAAAACAGCTACAAAAAGAAGACCTGAAAGAATTCACAGCAGCACTCAGCGCCCTGCCACACGCGCTGCGTCACCAACTCCGCAAGAGCGACCCAACCCAAGACCTCGCCGAACGCCTGCCGCCAGCCCTATTCGCCCGAGTCACAGCGTCGCGCTACAAGCCAGCCACCTTGCTGCTTTCCCTAGGCGAATGGGTACAACGCCAAGCCAAAACAGGCGCAATCGACCCAATGGCCGTCATCGCCTTCGATAGAAATCTGAATGGAATCTCGGATGTAATCGGCGGATGCGAGCGCATCGTTTCAACGCCGCTGCCGTTCGCCTATTCGGTGATGATTCACCGCACGGTGTATTTCTTCTGCGCGTCGCTGCCATTCGGACTGGTGGACAGCATCGGCATCTTCACGCCGGTCTTCGCCGTCTTCGTGGCGTACACGTTCATGGCGCACGAAGCCATTGCATCGCAAATCGAAGAGCCTTTCGGCATCGACGAAAACGACCTTGCGCTCAACACGATGTCCCTGGCAATCGAAGACGCCATGCGCGACCTGCTCGGCGAACCCGCCATCAAGTTGCCGAGCCCAGGAGCAGAAGGCTACATGCTCGATTGAGCCCGCTTCGACTAAAGCGCATCGCCGGCCGCTCAACGCTCAGCTATTGCCAACCGTCTCCGACAAACGCTTGAGCGTCGCCACCCGCGCGCCGATGATATCGATACGGCCACGCTCATCGACCACCGGCGTCGTAGCGTTCAGATACGCGGTCCACGCTTTCTGCGCGCGCGTCAATGTCGGACGCGTATGCACCGGCATCTTCGACCGCAGACGTCGGTAATAACGGTTCAGATCGAACATCGCGTGTTCGCACTGCGCATCCGCACTGCACGGCCGCACCCGGCGCGGCGGATCGCCGCCGGCGGCCGCCTTCGCCACAGCACTGCGCAACGCGAGCGCGCGGTCACGCACCGGCTGCAATTGCATATCGGCTTCGGCAAGCACGTACATCGAACCGTGTGTCGTGGCGAACACCGCCGCGAGCAACTGCTTCTCGGCGTCGCGTGACGCCTGCCAGCTCGCCTGGCTCTTGTCCCACCGCTTGCGCTGCGCGGGCGGCAACTTCTGCTGAAGCTGCTGCCACGCGTTATCGAGCGCGGTCTTCCAGCCGATCCGCGCGTTGTCCATGCATTGCACTTGCCCCGTCGTCGACGACATGTCGCTGCGCGCGAGGCACGTACGCATCGACGCATCGATCGGATCGGCGGCGGCGACTTCGGCATGCGCCGGCAACGACACCACGCCGAACACCGCCGCCGAAGCCAGCGCCAACGCGCCGAACGCGCGCCGCGCGCCGCGAACGCCGGCGCCGGCAGCCAACAGGGACGTCACCCGCAACATCATCAGCCGCGAACGCAATCGACGAAGTACTCGATGCGCCCATTGATCGTTTCGCCGACGAGCCCATGGATATCCGTGTGGAAACCCGGGAAGCGCTCGTTAAATTCGCGCGCGAAACGCAGATAGTTGACGATGGTCTTGTTGAATCGCTCGCCCGGAATCAGCAGCGGAATGCCCGGCGGATACGGCGTCAGCAGGATCGACGTGACACGGCCTTCGAGCTCGTCGATAGGCACGCGGTCGATCTCGCGGTGCGCGAGCTTGGCGAACGCATCCGACGGCTTCATGGCCGGTTCCATGCTCGACAGATACATCTCGGTGGTCAGACGCGCGATGTCGTTCGCGCGGTAGACGCTATGAATCTGCTGGCACAGATCGCGCAAGCCGACGCGCTCATACATCGGATGATGCGAGACGAACTCCGGCAGCACGCGCCACAACGGCTGGTTGTTATCGTAGTCGTCCTTGAACTGCTGGAGTTCGGTGACCATCGAATTCCAGCGGCCCTTCGTGATGCCGATCGTGAACATGATGAAGAACGAATACAGCCCGGTCTTCTCAACGATGATGCCGTGTTCCGCCAGATACTTCGTGACGATCGCAGCCGGAATGCCAGTCTCGCCGAAGCCGCCGCCCATATCCAGACCCGGCGTGACGATGGTCGCCTTGATCGGGTCGAGCATGTTGAAGTTGTCGGCGAGCGGGCCGAAGCCGTGCCACTCGTCGTTCGGGCGCAGCATCCAGTCTTCGCGCGAACCGATGCCCTCTTCGGCGAACTGGTCCGGGCCCCACACCTTGAAGAACCAGTCGTCGCCGTATTCGGCATCGACCTTGATCATGGCGCGGCGGAAATCGAGCGCTTCGGCGATCGATTCTTCCACCAGCGCAGGACCGCCCGGCGCTTCCATCATGGCCGCGGCCACATCGCACGAGGCGATGATCGCGTACTGCGGGCTGGTCGACGTGTGCATCAGATACGCTTCATTGAAGCGATGCTTGTCGAAGCGGCTGTTCTTCGAGTCCTGCACGACGATCTGCGAAGCCTGCGAAATGCCGGCCAGCAGTTTGTGCGTGGAGTGCGTGGCGAACACCATCGCGCCGATCCGCGGACGGCCCGCGCCGATCGCGTGCATGTCCTGATAGAACTCGTGGAACTCGGCGTGCGGCAGCCAGGCTTCGTCGAAGTGCAGCGTGTCGAGCCAGTCGCCTAGCATCTCCTTGATCATCTCGACGTTGTAGATCACGCCGTCGTACGTGCTTTGCGTGATAGTCAGAATGCGCGGCTTGAGGTTCGGATTCTTCGCGAGCGCTTCGCGGGCAAACGGGTTCGCCAGGATCTTCTTCTTGATGTTCTCCGGTTCGAACTCGCTGCGCGGAATCGGCCCGATGATGCCGAAGTTGTTACGCGTGGGCGTGAGGAACACCGGAATCGCGCCGGTCATGGTGATCGCGTGCAGAATCGACTTGTGGCAGTTGCGGTCCACCAGCACGATGTCGCCCGGCGCTACCGTGCCGTGCCAGACGATCTTGTTCGACGTGGACGTGCCGTTGGTCACGAAGAACACGTGGTCGGCGCTAAAGATGCGCGCGGCGTTGCGTTCCGAAGCCGCCACCGGACCCGTGTGATCGAGCAATTGGCCGAGTTCGTCGACGGCATTGCAGACGTCCGCGCGCAGCATGTTCTCGCCGAAAAACTGATGGAACATCTGGCCAAGCGGGCTTTTCAAAAACGCCACGCCGCCCGAGTGTCCCGGGCAGTGCCACGAGTACGAGCCTTCATCCGCGTACTGCACCAGTTCCTTGAAGAACGGCGGCGCGAGCGAATCCAGATACACCTTGGTCTCGCGGATGATATGGCGCGCCACGAACTCCGGCGTATCCTCGAACATGTGGATGAAGCCGTGCAGTTCACGCAGGATGTCGTTCGGCAAGTGGCGCGACGTACGCGTTTCGCCGTACAGGAAGATCGGAATGTCGGCATTGCGGCGGCGCACTTCCGTCACGAACGCGCGCAGCGCGACGATCGCGGCCGCGAGTTCCGGCGTTTCGCCTTCCACCACCACGTTATCGACGTAGGGCAGCAACTCGTCGTCGTCGATCGAGAGGATGAAGCACGAGGCACGGCTCGACTGTTGCGCGAACGAGGTCAGATCGCCGTAGCTCGTCAACCCGAGCACTTCCGCGCCTTCTTTCTCGATGGCTTCGGCCAGAGCGCGAATGCCGGAACCCGAGATGTTCTCGGAGCGGAAATCTTCGTCGATGATGACGACGGGAAAACGAAACTTCATGGGCGATTCTCCAAAAAGAACGACCGCTGCATTCTGTAAATTGCAGCGGTCACCCGAATAGCTAGTGGGTCAATGCGCTGCCGACGTCACGTCTTAGGCAACGTGACGCCGTGCTGACCTTGATATTTGCCGCCGCGATCCGCGTACGACGTCTCACAAATCTCGTCGCTTTCGAAAAACAGCACTTGAGCGACGCCTTCGTTCGCGTAGATTTTCGCAGGCAAAGGTGTCGTATTCGAGAATTCGAGCGTGACGTGCCCTTCCCATTCCGGCTCGAACGGCGTCACGTTGACGATGATCCCGCAACGCGCATACGTGGACTTGCCCAGACACACGGTCAGGACGCTGCGCGGAATGCGGAAATACTCCACCGTGCGCGCGAGCGCGAACGAATTGGGCGGGATGATGCAGACATCGCCCTTGAAGTCGACAAACGACTTCTCGTCGAAATTCTTCGGATCGACGATGGTCGAGTTGATGTTCGTGAAGATCTTGAATTCGTCGGCGCAGCGGATGTCGTAGCCGTAGCTCGACGTGCCGTAGCTGACAATCTTCCGGCCGTCTTCGGAGACGCGAACCTGATCGGGCGCGAACGGCTCGATCATGTTGTGCGACGCGGCCATGCGCCGGATCCACTTGTCGGATTTGATAGTCATAGGTGAACGCTGCTCGACGTGAATGACAGAGGTATGACGGATAACGACCCGGTTGGTGCCGGGTCACTTTTGGCTACTTTTGGCTTACTGCGCGCCTGCTTTGCGCTGACTTTGCGGCGAGCCAGGCGGCGTGCCGTTCGGCGCCCTACGCTCGCTTTGCCGAATGTCCCGCCTATGCGGCAGGACAGGCGCTCCGGCGAGGCAGCCGAACGAAAGGCGCTTATTTTACGCGATCGTGAGCATGGTGCCGCGATTAGGCTTAGGCGCGGTCCGGCGCCTTCTCCGAAGCTGCTTTAGATGAATGCCGGCAGCGCGCGCCCGGACCTCGCACACGAGGCCCGCTCACCGCTCATTGGCGAATCAATCCACAAGCGAGAGCGGGGCCCGCACCATGTTGCGGATACGCGTACGGATCTGTCGCGTCGTGATGCAGCAGAACCGCGCGCTGCAACACCGAACGGATACCGTCGAGCGACACGTCCGGCGCGACGATGAAGCCCGTGGCCACGCCGTTCGCGTCCGCGTGAATATTGCCGAGGTCGCCCTCGACGCGCGCGCCCGATTTCAGACGCTCGGCGGCCGGCGAAAACACCTGGCCGGCGCTGGAACCGTCGGCGGCATTGCAGTCGCCGCGCTCGTGCACTTGCAACGCGTGATCGCTATTGGGCGGCATGCCCGCGAGGTTGTAGGTGACCTGCACGCCGTCCGAGCGCTCGATGAACGTGACGAGACCGCGCGCCTGATTGCCCACGGTGGGCAGCAACTGCGCGTCCGCACGTTTTTCCTGTGGTCTCAGGAACGCGCTACAGCCGCATAACAGCACACTGCTGGCAGTCAGGACGATGAACGCATGCACCGCCTGCCCGTCGATTCGTTTTCCCATGCGATCCTCTTGCCGGCCTGGTGGCCGCCCCTGCGGCCGCCGAGCCGAACTTGTGAAGTCGACATGATACCGCGAGACCAGGCGAAAACAGACGCCTTGGCCCCTTGTCCGAACGGCTGGTCAAGCGTGGCCCGTCGAACCTGGCGTGTCGCGCCAGCCCGCCCGCGGGCGCGATCCTCCAGGAGACTTCCCGCGAGGCCGGAAACCTGAGGTAGCCCGCGTTTTCTCAGGTGTTCTGGACCACGATATTGGGGAACTTCGAAGTCATGTCGCGAGCGCGTTCGGCGATATGGATCGCCACCTTGCGCGCGATCGACCGGTAGATCTCCGCGATGCGCCCTTGCGGGTCGGCCACCACGGTCGGTTTGCCCGAGTCGGCCTGTTCGCGGATCGCAATGTCGAGCGGCAGGCTGCCGAGCACGTCGACGCCATATTCCTTGCCCATCCGCTCGCCGCCGCCGGCGCCGAAAATATGCTCTTCGTGGCCGCAATTCGAGCAGATATGCATGCCCATGTTCTCGACGATGCCGAGGATCGGAATGCCGACCTTCTCGAACATCTTGAGGCCCTTCTTTGCGTCGAGCAGCGCGATGTCTTGTGGCGTGGTGACGATCACGGCGCCCGTCACCGGCACGCGTTGCGACAGCGTGAGCTGAATGTCGCCGGTGCCCGGCGGCATGTCGACGATCAGGTAGTCGAGATCGTTCCAGTTCGTCTGCCGCAGCAGTTGTTCCAACGCGGAAGTGGCCATCGGTCCACGCCACACCATCGGGTTGTCCTGCTCGATCAGAAAGCCGATCGAGTTGGCCTGCAAGCCGTGACCGGTCATCGGGTTCATCGACTTCTCGTCCGGTGACTCGGGGCGCCCAACGATGCCGAGCATCATCGGCAGCGACGGGCCGTAGATGTCCGCGTCGAGAATACCGACCGATGCGCCTTCGCTCGCCAGCGCCAGTGCGAGATTCACGGCGGTCGTGCTCTTGCCGACGCCGCCCTTGCCCGACGCCACCGCGACGATGTTTTTGACGTTCGGCAACAGTTTCACGCCGCGCTGCACGGTATGCGCGGCGATCTGCTGCGACACCTGGACACGCACGTCGGCCACGCCCGGCACGGCGCGCAGCGCATCCGAGAATTGCGCGCGGATAGCGTCGAATTGGCGCATGGCCGGATAGCCGAGTACCACGTCGACGCTAACCGTGTCACCCTGCACGGCGACGCTTTTGATGTTCTTGGCGGCTGCGTACGGCCGGCCGGTGTTGGGGTCGGCGACGGCCGCGAGGGCAGCGTCGACCAAAGCCCGATCGATACTCATTGACACTCCGTGGGGAACACCTGCGGCGCAGCGGAATCGAAATCTCGGCCACGCGCCGGAATTTGAAAGAAATTGTTAGTCAGCATTGCGAAAACCAGGCGTGCCGGGCACCCTTCGGGCAGGCGGAACGCCATGGGGCCGCATCGCTGCGTGCTTCAGCCATTATTGTAGTGGCTGGCGCCAAGCCGTGCCGGAAGACCCTTTTTTACTGTCGGACCGAGGCTGAGCAGGGCGTAAGACTTATCGTGCTGGTGAGCCGGCGGCTTTACCGCCGTCACGTTCGCCGTATAGATTTATTCCTGTCGCCGCTTTGCTTGCCTGACTCGCTTCACTCAAGAGGAATCAAAAATGAATGCAAAAATCATGACTCGCCTGGCAGTCTTCGCCGTTGCCGGTTCATTGCTGGCGGGTTGCGCCAGCCAACAGGGCACCAACACCGCCGTCGGTACGGGCGTTGGCGCCGGCACCGGCGCGGCGCTCGGCGCCATCTTCGGCGGCGGTAAGGGCGCGGCAATCGGCGCGGGCGTCGGCGCGGCGGTGGGCGGCATCACCGGCTACAACTGGCAAGCCATCCACAACAAGCTGTCGGGCGCTACCAAGGGCACCGGCACGCAGATCACCGAGCAGCCGGACGGCTCGCTCAAGCTGAACATCCCGAGCTCGGTCACGTTCGACACCAACAGCTACGCGGTCAAGCCGTCGTTCGCGCCGGTGCTGGACCAACTGGCGCAGACCATGCAGCAGAATCCGGAACTGGTCGCGCAAGTGGTCGGCCACACGGATAGCACGGGCCAGCCGGCGTACAACCAGACGCTGTCGGTCAACCGCGCGGAAAGCGTGACGGGCTACCTGGGTCAACGCGGCGTCGCGCCGCAGCGCCTGTCGGCACAGGGCTTGGGCCAAACCCAGCCGATCGCCGACAACAACACCGAAGCCGGCCGTGCCGCCAACCGTCGCGTGGAAATCTATCTGCGCGCCACGGCGCAGCATGCCACGCAATAAGGACGAGGGTTCGGGAGACTGAGCAAACCGGTCGCTGGGGCAGTATCACCGGCGATCGCTACGCTTTGGAAGGCCGCGAAAGGCGGAAACAGGGAATGTCTGACAGGAACGAAAAAAATTTCGAACTCTGCCGAAAATCCGCTGTCTGTCTTTACGGTACGTGGCTGGCGAAGCCGCCGCGTCACCATTCTCCTCTTGTCGTTGTTGCTCCGGGGTTAATAGCCCCGGTTTTTTTTGGGCGCTCGGTTTACACACCGTCCGGCCCGCAACGGCTCACGCCGCGCCCCAGGCTGCCCACCCCGCGCCGGGCGCCTGCCCTGCTAGAATCAACCTTTCGTCCCACCGCAGGCTCCCACCATCCTTATGTCAGCACCCGTAACCGATCTCTCCGCAGGCGCGCCGTCAGGCCGTCGCCAGATTCTCGTCACGTCGGCCCTTCCGTATGCGAACGGGCAAATCCATATTGGCCATCTGGTCGAATATATCCAGACGGACATCTGGGTCCGGACGTTGCGAATGCACGGGCACGAGGTCTATTACGTGGGCGCCGACGACACGCACGGCACGCCCATCATGTTGCGCGCGGAGAAAGAAGGTCTCACGCCGAAGCAACTGATCGATCGCGTCTGGCAGGAACACAAGCGCGACTTCGACAGCTTCGGAATTTCGTTCGACAATTACTACTCGACCGACTCCGAAGAGAACCGCATTCTCAGCGAAAACGTCTATCTGGCGCTCAAGGAAGCGGGCCTGATCGACGCGCGCGACATCGAACAGGCGTATGACCCGGTCAAGGAGATGTTCCTGCCGGATCGCTTCATCAAGGGCGAATGCCCGAAATGCGGCGCGAAAGACCAGTACGGCGACAGCTGCGAAGTATGCGGTTCGACTTATCTGCCCACCGAGCTGATCAATCCGTATTCGGTCGTCTCGGGCGCCACCCCGATTCGCAAAACATCGACGCACTATTTCTTCCGCCTGTCCGATCCGCGTTGCGAGAATTTCCTGCGCGCGTGGGTCGGCGGCCTGGCGCAGCCGGAAGCGACCAACAAGATGCGCGAATGGCTCGGCGACGCCGGTGAAGCCAAGCTCGCCGACTGGGACATTTCGCGCGACGCGCCGTATTTCGGCTTCGAGATTCCGGGCGCGCCGGGCAAGTATTTTTACGTGTGGCTGGACGCACCGGTCGGCTATTACGCGAGCTTCAAGAACCTCGCAGAAAAACGCGGGCTCGACTTCGACGCGTGGGTTCGCAAGGGTTCGACCGCCGAGCAGTATCACTTCATCGGCAAAGACATTCTGTATTTCCACACGCTGTTCTGGCCGGCCATGCTCGAGTTTTCGGGCCACCGCACGCCGACCAACGTGTTCGCGCACGGCTTCCTGACCGTGGACGGCGCGAAGATGTCGAAGTCGCGCGGCACCTTCATCACCGCCCAGAGCGTGATCGACACGGGGCTGAATCCGGAATGGCTGCGCTACTACTTCGCGGCCAAGCTGAACAGCACGATGGAAGACCTCGACCTGAACCTCGACGACTTCCAGGCGCGCGTGAACAGCGATCTGGTCGGCAAGTACGTGAACATCGCAAGCCGCGCCGCCGGCTTCCTGATCAAGCGCTTCGACGGCCGGGTGCAGGACAGCGCGATGCAGCATCCGCTGCTCGCCTCGCTGCGCGCCGCCGTGCCGCAAATCGCCGCGAACTACGAAGCCCGCGAGTACAACCGCGCGCTGCGTCAGACCATGGAACTGGCCGACGCCGTGAACGCCTACGTCGACACCGCCAAGCCGTGGGATCAGGCCAAAGACCCGGCGAACGGGGTTGCGCTGCACGAAACCTGCACCGTCAGCATCGAAGCGTTCCGCCTGCTGTCGCTGGCGCTCAAGCCGGTGCTGCCGAAGCTCGCCGAAGCGGTCGAAGGCTTCCTCGGCGTCGAACCGCTGGTATGGGCCGACGCCAACGTGCCGCTCAGTTCCACGCGCCCGATCAATGCGTACAAGCATCTGATGACGCGTGTCGATTCGAAGCAGATCGACGCGCTGATCGCCGCCAATCGCGACTCGTTGCAAGCCACGCCGGAAGCGGCCGCGCCGGCCGACGCCAAAGGCAAGTCGAAGGCAGCCAAAACCGCAGCGGCAAAAGAGGACGAAACGCCCGGCATCATTTCGATCGACGACTTCGCGAAGATCGATTTGCGCATTGCGAAGATCGTCGACTGCAAGGCGGTGGAAGGGTCGGACAAGTTGCTGCAACTTACGCTCGACGTCGGCGAAGAGAAAACCCGCAACGTGTTTTCGGGCATCAAGTCGGCGTATCAGCCGGAGCAACTGGTCGGCAAGCTGACGGTGATGGTCGCGAACCTCGCGCCGCGCAAGATGAAGTTCGGCCTGTCCGAAGGCATGGTGCTGGCCGCCTCCGCCACCGACGAGAAAGCGGAGCCGGGCCTGTACATCCTGGAGCCGCACAGCGGCGCGAAGCCGGGCATGCGCGTGAAGTAAAACGCGCGGCGTCTCACGCTGCAAGCAAGCATGAAAAAACGGCACGCCCTAAAAAGGCGTGCCGTTTTTTTTACCCCAGCGCGAAGATTCAGGCGCAGCCAATCAACCCATCACCACCGAATCCGGTCGAAGCGCCGCGTGTAAAACAGTTCGACGCCGGTGAACGTGCCGCCGTAAGCCCCGACCGACCAATACCGCGTCAGGTTGACCGTCGCCTTGATCGCATTGCTCGCCGACTGCAGCCCCTGTTCGTAGCCGATCACGAGCCACTCATTGATCGCCTTCGACACCATCACCACTTGCGGATCGGTCAAGCCGACTTCGCTCTGTCCGACCGAAAACTCGTCGAGCCCGAACGTCTGCGCGATCCGCTTGCCGCTCGCGCTGCCGAGCAGCGCCAGCGCCGTCGTCATGGTGCTTTGCTGACCGAGGTTGTTACCCTGATCCGTGCCGTGGCCGAACAGCAGCCACGAGAGTTTTTCGTTGTCCGGCACGTTCGGCTCGGACACCAGCTTCGCCGTCGGGAATTGGACCGTGCCCGTGACCTGCACGCCCGCCTCGACCTGCTGATTGCGACGCATGGCCAGGATATTGATGCCGGGATTGGCCACCGGCCCGTTGAACGTGAAGAAGCCGTTCTCGATGTTGAGCTTGCGGCCGAACGCCGTGTAGGTCGAGCCCGGCGTGACGCGCACGTTGCCCACCGCGCGCAGCGGCAGATTCGGCGCGCTCATCGCGGTGATCGTGCCGGTCAGGCCGAGGTCGGCGCCCTGGCCGCGGAAACGGAAGTTGTTGCCGAGGCTGATGTCGATATTGGCGCGCGGCGCGAACGGACCGATCGGCTTGTTGGTGCCCGGCACGGGCCGCGGACGCTCGCCCGCCACCGAACCGTCCGGGCGCACCACCACCACGTCGTCGCCGAGCTTAGGCGCGGCCTGCTCCGGCATGTCGAACAACGCGTGATCGACCACGAATTTGCCGTTGATCGCCATGCCGCCCTGCGCACCGGCATTCGCGACGCTCGCGCTGCCCGACAGCGACAGGTTGCGATCCGGCGCCGCGAACAGTTCGAGCTTGTCCGCGACGATGCTCGCGGTCAGATCCGGTTGATCGCCGTCCAGACGTACGCGGCCGGTCGCGCGCAAGGTGCCGCTTGCGCCGTGAAATTCGACCTGCTGGAAGTCCACCAGATTGTGTGAAAGCGCGATACGCACTACGCCGTCCTTCAACTGCACGCCCTGATCGACCATGGTCGCGGACAGGCCGTCGCCGAGCAGCGAGCCGGTCAGGTTCGGCTTGGCGACGGTGCCGCCGAGCGCGAGCTTGAGCGCGAGGTGGCCGTCGAGCAGATAGCTCGGGCCGAACAGGCCGCCGGTCGTTTTCAGTGACGGCACGTTGGCGTTCACATTGCCGGTGAGCGCGCCGTCTTCGCTGACGGTCAGAAAGCCGTCGCGCATGACCAGCGTGGTGTGCGCATCGGCGTCGATCACACCGATGCGGCTCGCCTGCGCGTGCAAGGTGGCATTGAGCCGGTTGCCGCCGCTGAATTCGGCGCGCGCCGCGATGCTCGAAATACCGAGCGACGCAAGCCCCCGGCCGATTTCAACCGTGACGTCGCCGCTGCGGCGCTGCAACTGGATGTGGCCGGTCGCGGTGCTGCCGAGCGCGAAGTCCCAGTCGCCGTCGAACACCAGATCGGTTTTGACGTGCGGCGGCTCGCCCGTGATCTCGCGCCGCAGGTCCTGCAGACGCGCGACCGAGATGCCGGTCAGACTGCCCGCCGACTGAATCTTGCCGTGATCGAAAACAAAAGATTTCAGGCTCAACACCGCGCCTTCGAGCGTGAGGCGGGTCGCGCCGAGCGTCAGGCGGTCCGGCCCGGCGCTGACGGCGAGCGGCGATTCGAGATTCAACGCCGGCGTGCCGCGATTCTGCAACCGCGTGACGGTGCCGTCCCAGCGCGTGCCGTCGCGCGCTTCGGTCAGCTTGCCGTTGGCGGCGAGCGTGAGATCGAGCGGACGGTCCTGCAGCTTGCCGGTGGCCGCGGCCTCGAGCGTGTGATTGCCGCGCGTGCCGGACAGATGCGCGGTGAGCGTGGTCAGATCGACGCCGCCCGCGCTGAGATTGCGCGCGTCGGTGGTGAAGACGAGCGCGCCGTTCGCGCCGTCGCGCAATTCGGCGTGCCCTTCCGCATGGCCGATACGGTTGCTGCTGAACACCACGCTGTCGGCCTTGTAATTCAGCACGACGTTCGGATGCGCGAACGAGCCGGTGACGTCGCCATCGGCCGCGATGAGTCCTGCGAGACCGAAACCGAGGCGCTCCAGCGCTGGCGCGTCGACGCGGAACTTCAGCCGGTCGCCCCGCGCGCCGAAGCTACCTTGCAAATCCACCTGGTTGCCCGCGACCGAGAGGTTCGCGCGGCTCGGCAGAATCCGCGAGCCTGCCAACTGGATGGTGCCGCCGCCGGTCAACGGCAGGCCGTCGTAGACGCTCGGCCCGAGCTTGAATTCGGCCTTGGTCGTGAAGACCGGGCCGAGCATGCCGGCGGCGGTGAGCGTGCCGGTCACGCGCGCCTCGATTTTGCGGGCAGGCGGGGCACCGCGTTTCTTCGGCGGCGGCGTTTTGCGTTCGACCACTTCGGTTTTGACAGCGGCTTTGGCCGTGTTTTTCACGGCGGCGGCGGCTTTTTCCGCGGGCGCGGCGGACTTTGCCCCGGCCGTGCTGCCCGCTTGCGCGGCTGCGGCCTGTGCAGTTTTGCTGTTTTTTTCACGGCTTGCCGCCGGCGCCGCTTCGGCTACCGGCTTGCGCGACGGCATCTGCGAAGTCAGCGTCAACGGGTCGAAATCGGTCAGTTGCGCTTTCAGGTTGTAGGTGGAATTCGCGTCGTGCTTGAGCGCGCCGGACAGATCGATGCGGCCTTTGCCCGACGTGATGCGCACGTCGTTGAAGCTCGTGCGGGCGGGATCGAACGTCACCTTGCCCTGAGCGCGCAGCGCCGCTTTCGGGTCGGCGAGGTCGAGTGTGAGGCTCTGCACGTCGTCGTTCAGGCGCACGCCGATGGGGCCGGACAATTGCGTGGGCCGCACCGTCGCTTGCAGCGCGTTCAGGTCGAGGTTGGCGACCTGGAGATCGAACTGTCCGCGCTTGCCGGATAGCGTACCGCCGCCGGTGAGCGTGGCGTTTTTCACGAGCCGCACGACAAGATTCGAGATGCGCTGCGCCTGGGCATCGAGCCGCACGTCCGCGTTGGCGTCGATTAGCGGCAGCAGGTTTTGGTCGATCGCGCCGGGTTTGGCGTTGACGATCGAGACGTGGCCGGTGACCGCGAAAGTTGCGGCGGGTTGGCTGGTGCTTTTTCCGTTTGTGGCGGCGGGCGGTTGTGTCGTGCCGGCGGATTTGCTTGCGCTTGCGCTCGTGAGGGCGCTCTGGCTGGCGGCGCCGGTCGCGCCCAACACAACCTCTCCCGCCGCACCCCGCCCCACCGGTTGCAATTCCGCCCGCACCGCCAGATCGGCCATCGGCGCACCGGGCGCGAAAGCCTGCGGATTGATGTGATCGAAAGTCAGCGTGGCGCGCTGCAGCGGCACGTCGCCGAACGGCGTAGCCTCGACCCGCGCGTGACCGGTGAGCTTCATGCCGCTAGCATCGAGTTCGGCGATGAGGTTCTCCAACGAGCCGCTCAGATGGCCGCCCACCTGCACCGCTTCGTCGTTCACCTTCCCTGAATAGCCGATGTCCCCGCTCAGCGGAAACGGCCGCACACCGTCGAGTTTGGCGGCCGCCGTCACCGCGCCGAACGGCGTATCCAGCCGCTCGATGGCGGCTTCATGATGGCGCCCGTCGCTGCGACCATGAAAGACGAGGCGCGAGAATTCGGTCGTCGACGCACCCTGATGCAGCAGCAGCTTGTCGACCTGGACGTCGCGGACGTCGAGCTGCATCGGCAAACGCAAATCCTGGGGCAGCTTCACCGGTCCGCTGCTGCTCGACGACGAAGAACCAATGCGCGCGTCCACCGTGCCGATACGCAGATAGTCGATCGTCAAGCGCCACGGCTCGCGCGCGAGCGCCCAGCGGCCCGTCACCCGGTCGATCTGAATATCGGTGCCGCTGCCGTCGAGGCTGCGCCAGCGTACTTGCCGCAATTCCACGCCATGGACGAGCGCGCCACGCTCCAGCGTGCCGCTCAGCTTGCCGCCCAGCAGCTTGACCGCCGCCTGCCACGCGTAGGCGGTGCCGCGCTCGGTCGTCAGCGCGCCGTACAGCAAACCCACCGCCAACGCGAGCAACAACGTCAGTACGGCCACCATCCACGCGACCGTTTTCAGCAGCAACCAGCCGAGGCGGCGCCTGGGCGGCGGCTGCTGTCCCGGCGGCTCTCCTGGCGGATTAGCGCCGGGAGGCTGCACGGGAGGTTGAGTGGAAACGTCCGTGGTCATGCGTGGATCATGTGGAAGCAGGTTTTCATCAGAAGGCGATGCCCAGCGTCAGATACGGCCGCACGCTCTTGTTGCGAATGCCGTAGGCGACATCGACGTTGACCGGGCCGACCGGGCTGCGCCAGCGCGCCCCGATGCCGACGCCGGGATAGAAGACTTTTTCGCCCCAGGTGTCCGTGGCGGTGCCGATGTCGAAGAACGCGGCCGCGCCCCAGTCGTGACTGAACCAATGCTGGTACTCGGCAGAGCCCGTGACGAGATACTTGGTGGGCAGCACCGAACCATCGACGCTATTACCGATACTCTGGTAGCCATAGCCGCGCACCGAATTCGAGCCGCCGGCGCGAAACAGCAGCGACGCCGGAATGCCGCTCGAAGGGCCGCTCGTGAACACGCCGCCGAGTTCGGCGCGAATCAGCACGAGGTCTTCCTTGCCGATCGGCAGATACTGCTGACCGCGCGCGTAACCGCGAATGAAGGTCTGGTCGGTCAGCACGCCTTTGACCGCGAAACCCGCCTCGACGTGAATCAGGTTGCCGCTGCGCGGGAACAACGGGTCGTCGGTATTGCGCCGGGTCCACGACCAGGACGGCACCAGCGCGCGGCTCGTGGTCGGCGCGACCGCGTTCTGATCGAGCCGGTCCTGGTAGTACAGGAGCGCGTAGTTGTAGTCGATGAATTGCGAGGTCCGGGCCCGTTGCACACCGCCGCGGATACTGTAAATACGCGTGTCGGATACGTCGGTCGTGGTGTAGGACGCCAGCATGCTATTGGTCCACGCACGCGGCCCCGGCGGCATGGCGAGCTGGATTTGCCCGTATTGCTGGATCTGGTCGACGCGCCCCTGAATGGTGAACGGCCACGCTTTGCCGAAGGTGTCCAGATACGAATAGGAACCCTGAACCAGCGGACCGTTGTCCGTCGAGTAGCCCACCCCGCCTCGAATGCTGTTGTACGGATATTCCGACACCTTCACGTGGACCGGCGTGTCGACCGGCTTGGCCGGATCGTCGCCCACGTCGATCGCAACGCTCGCGTAGTACGGCGTGTTCTGCAATTGCCGCTGCAATTCCGTGATGCGCTGAACGTCGTAGATTTCGCCCACCGAAATCGGATTCACGTTGTCGACGATCTGTTCCGGATAGCGCCGCGTGCCCGATACGTCGAGCTTGCCCATCGTGAAGGTCGGTCCGCTGTCGTACGTGACCGACAATTTCGCCTCGTGCGTGCGCGGATCGACCCGCGCCTCCGAGTGGTAGATCTTCGCGCCCAGATAGCGGCGCGCCTGCAAGGCCTTGAGCGACGCGTTCTTCGCATCGTCCCAACCGCCCTGCGAGAACGGTTCGCCTTCGTGCAGCGAAAATGCGAAGCGCGCGGTGTTTTCCTGCTCGGGATCTTCGGTCAGCACCGGCCCGCGAAACGACAGCGAAACCGATGAGATGACGGTCTGCGGACCGGGATCGACGCTCACCGTGACGCGCTTTGCATTGTCGACGGTACGCACGTCGGTGCGCACGACCGGCGTGAAATAGCCCTGCGTGGAGGCCAGATCTCGCACTTGCTGGGGCGTGGCGGTGATCAGAAACTCGAACTGGTCGTCGCTGATGTCGGGGCGCTTGGCGAAACGCGCGATATCCAGATGCGCTTCCAGCAGCTTGCGCAGCGAGCGCGGCGTGGCTTCGATGTCGACCTTGTAGCTGGCCGCCGCTTTCGCGGCATGGGCGTTGCCGGTTGCCAGCGTCAGCATGACGAGGCCGAATGCCAGCCACGTGCGCAACCAATGCCGTATGGCCGTGCGCTGCCCACGCCCGGAACCGGCCTTGCCGCGCCGCAGCCGCGGCTTGTCGATCGCACACCCCGCCAAACAGGACCTCCGGCCGTGGTTGATGAATTTTTTCGCTCAGGCGCGCCGCGGCGGCCGAAGCACGCTATTTGACCACATCGGCGTGATGCCGCGAGATCTCGAAATGGGCGTTGGCGGCACGCCAGCCGCCAGCGCGCCCGCCTTGGACGCGCGCCGCGTCACGCGGGTTCCAGCTATTTTTTATGCGCGCGCCGCCCGGCTGCGCCGCCGTTTTTCGACCCCGCGCCGCACATGCGGTAAAATTATGGAATAGCAGCGGCACCGCGCGAAGCTGCACAAATGCGCGCCGGGCAGCCGCCAACTCCCATACCACGGACGTCGAGCCATGTATCAATCGGACATCACCCAGTTCCTGAACCAGCTCAAGCAACAGAAACCCAATCTGGAAGCCGAACAACGCCGCGGCCGCGCGCTGCTGTGGGACAAACAGCCGATCGATCTGGAAGAACGCGCCGAGCAGAAAGCCTCCCGCGTCGAACAGACGCCTTACTCGTACTATCAAAACTTCTAAGCGCGTGAGTCACGCCGACGAGGCACACGGCGCACCGCCGGCCCCCGCCGACGCCGCGCTCGCCGCGCCCGCCACCGATTCGACGCCGGACACCGTCGACGGCATTGCTTTCGCGCGCCTGTACGGCGAGCCGCTCTTCAAGCTGCCGACGGATCTGTACATTCCGCCGGACGCGCTCGAGGTGTTTCTCGAAACGTTCGAAGGACCGCTGGATCTGTTGCTGTACCTGATCCGCAAGCAGAACTTCAACGTGCTCGACATCCCGATGGCAGACGTCACGGTGCAATACCTCGGCTATGTCGACCAGTTGCGCCAGACCAATCTCGAACTCGCGTCCGAGTATCTGCTGATGGCCGCGATGCTGATCGAGATTAAGTCGCGCATGTTGTTGCCGGTCAAGAAGGCCGACAGCGGCGAAGAAGCCGAAGATCCGCGCGCGGAACTCGTGCGGCGCCTGCTCGAATACGAGCAGATGAAGCTCGCCGCGCAGCGCATCGACCAGTTGCCGCAACTCGGGCGCGATTTCCTGCGCGCCGAGGTCTACATCGAGCAAAGCATCACGCCGCGTTTTCCCGACGTGAACAGCGAAGATCTGCGCGCCGCGTGGGCCGACGTGATCAAGCGCGCCAAGCTGGTCCAGCATCACAAGATTTCGCGCGAGGAGCTGTCGGTGCGCGAGCATATGAGCTCGATCCTTCGGCAACTGCAGAACGCGCGCTTCGTCGAATTCTCCGATCTGTTCGACACCAGCAAGGGCGTGCCGGTGGTGGTGGTGAATTTCATCGCCGTGCTCGAGCTGTGCCGCGAAACGCTCGTCGAAATCACCCAGGCGGAACCGTTTGCGCCGATTTATGTGCGCCTCGCCTATCTGCCCGCCTGAAAGGCTTGAACGGGGCGAAATCCCGCATATCAGGATTTCAACCGGCGGGAGAAGCTGCCTCTTTTCGGTGCGGCGGGCGCGCAAATCCACTACAATCCGGCGCTCCGAACCTGTCATTACCAGTGAGGCGGCGGCCCGCGCGATTCCGTAGGGTTTTGCGTCCAGCCAGTCTCGCGCCGCGCGAGGAAATCCCTGTCCGATCATGAAAGTCATCAGCTCGATCCATGAATTGCGCGACCAGTTGCGCGGCCAGAATCGCACGGCCTTTGTGCCGACCATGGGCAATCTGCACGAGGGCCATCTGTCGCTGATGCGTCTCGCCCGCCAGCACGGCGATCCGGTGGTGGCGAGCATTTTCGTCAACCGGTTGCAGTTCGGTCCGAACGAGGATTTCGACAAATACCCGCGCACGATGGAAGCGGACATCGAAAAGCTCCAGAAGGAAAACGTCTACGTGCTGTTCGCGCCCACGGAAAAGGATCTGTATCCGGAACCGCAGGAGTACCGCGTGCATCCGCCGCACGATCTGGGCGATATCCTCGAAGGCGAATTCCGGCCCGGCTTCTTCCAGGGCGTGTGCACGGTCGTGATGAAGCTGATGTCGTGCGTGCAGCCCCGCGTCGCCGTGTTCGGCAAGAAGGATTACCAGCAGTTGATGATCGTGCGCCGCATGTGCAACCAGTTCGCGCTGCCGACCGACATCATCGCCGCGGAAACAGTGCGTGACACCGACGGCTTGGCGCTCAGCTCGCGCAATCGCTATCTGCAGGCCGCCGAGCGCGCCGAAGCGCCGAAGCTGGCCGCCGAACTGAACCGCGTGCGCGACGCCGTGCTTTCCGGCGAGCGCGACTTCGCGAAAGTCGAACAGGCGGCGATGGCGGCCTTGGCCGCGCGCGGCTGGCAGCCGGATTACATCGCGGTGCGCAAGCGCTCGGATCTGCTGCCGCCGGGTCCGCAAGACGCGAACGCGCAACTGGTCGTGCTGGCCGCCGCCAAGCTCGGCGCCACTCGTCTTATCGACAACCTCGAAATCTGAAGCCGTCTTAGACAGAAATCACACAGGATTGGTCATGCAACGCAACATGCTGAAGTCGAAGATCCACCGCGTCGCGGTCACGCACTGCGAGCTGCACTACGAAGGCTCGTGCGCGATCGACGAAGATTTGCTGGAAGCGGCGAATATCGTCGAAAATGAGCGGATCGACATCTGGAACATCAACAACGGCGAGCGTTTCTCGACCTACGCGATCAAGGGCGAACGCGGCAGCGGCATGATTTCGCTGAACGGTTCGGCCGCGCGGCGCGCACAGCTGGGCGATCTGGTGATCATCGCGGCGTTCGCGGTGGTGGATGAAGCCGAGCTGAAGGCCGGCTGGAAGCCGGACCTGGTTTTCGTCGATGACAACAACAAAATCAAGGGCAGCCGCGACCACGTGCCGACGCAGAACTGGACCTGATGAGCGCGCTGTAGATCGCTTGAGCGTTGCGCTACTGGCGGCGCCGAACGTCCCTTTGGGCGGGCCAGGGTTCGGGGAACGTCGACTTAAACGCGAGCTTTTCGTAGACCACTGCCGCGCGCCGCGCCAAACGACATACGACGTGGGCTGCATCTTCATGTAGCGGGCGGCACGGCCGCCTGCCCTGCCGCTTCATCCTTTCTTGCCGCTCCCGTTAGTCCATTCGACAATCGGCTGCCACTGCTCCAGATCCTTCTCCACCCGGCTTTTTGCGACGTCCCACAAGGTCAACCCGTGGGCCGCCAGTTGCACGTAGTTCTGCGTGTCGCGCAAATAACCCAGCACCGGCAGCTTCAACCCCTCGACAAAACGATGCAGCTGCTCCGCCGAGCGGGTGCGCGCATCGACGCGCATGCCGACCACGCCGATTTCGATCGCGCCTTTCCTGACGGCCTTCTCCTTGGCCAACCGCTCGAGGAATTCCTGGGTGGCGAGAATATCGAACATGGACGGCTGGAGCGGCACGATCACCTTATCGGCCAGATCGAGCGCGATTCCCAGCCGATTGCCGTGCAGTCCGGCCGGCGTGTCGATGACCGCGTGCTCCAGGCCTTTAGGCGGTTTGGCCGGCGCATCCTGATTGACTTCCCAGGTTTCGATGGCCGGCAGCGTGTCGGGCCGCAACGACAGCCACGCGTGCGCGGACTGCTGCTTGTCCAGGTCCGCCAGTGCGACCCATTCGCCGGCTGCGGCGAAATAGCCGGCCAGATTGGTCGACAGCGTGCTTTTACCCACGCCGCCCTTCGGATTCGCCACCACGATCACCGTCATGAATTCTCCCGGAAAGAAGGCTGGGCGCCGCCAGCCGGTTTGCCGCGTAGTTGCTTTGACATGCGCAAGTGTGCCCGCATTCGTGCCGGGTTCAACGCCACCTGCTGATCCAGCCGTTGATAATATCGAGAAATGCACTTTGGCCGAAGCCCCCAAACAGCTAATCGGCCACCGTGCCTCGCCGATTTTTCCATTGAGGACCCGAATCTCATGAGCAAACTCCGCCCGGAATACACCGTCGAACGTCTCCACGAACGGCAGAAAGGCTCGCTACCTGGCTTGCTGGGCGTGCATGTGCTGTCTCTGGAAGAAGGCGTCCTGACCGCGGAATTGACCGTGCGCAAGGAATTGCTCGCGCCGAACGGCTTTTTGCATGCCGCCACCGTGATCGGTCTCGCCGATACGGCCTGCGGCTACGCCTGCCTCGCCCACTTGCCGGAGACGGCGCGCAATTTCACGACCATCGAGCTGAAAAGCAATTTTCTCGGCACGGCGACCGAAGGAACGATCCGCGCGGTCGCGACGGGCGTGCATCTTGGGCGCAGCACGCAGGTATGGGACGCCACCGTCACCGATCCGAACGGCAAGACGATGGCGCTGTTTCGGTGTACGCAGATGGTGTTGTATTGATTGCGTGAAGGTGGCGCTACGGAGCGCCGCGTTCATGAAAAAAAGCACGCGGCCTTTCGGGCGCGTGCTTTTTTGTTGGTGGGCTTGGCGGTTCTAGCCGTGCCGGACTTGGTCGTGCCGGACTTGACCTTACTGAACTTGGCCCTGCTGGACTTTGGCCCCGCTGAGCTAGACCTCGCGGAGCTTGCCCGTACCGGCCCTGCCCAATCAGGCAGCCACCGCCCGCGGCGCCCTCGCTCCACCGAACGCCAGCGCCCCGCCGCCGAGCAGCGACTGCACCGCCAACGTCACCGCCCAGAACGCCGGATATTCCCAGCCGCCGTGCGGCGACGCAAAACCCCAGCCGTTGTGCAGATGCTGCGACATCGCGCCGAGCATGAACGGCAACAGCACCAGCGCGACCCAGCGGACCTGCACGCCAAGCAGCAGTGCGACGCCGCCGAACAGCTCGACGAACGCCGTCACATAGCCGAGCCAACCCGGCAAGCCGAGCGAAACGAAGAATTGCGCCGTGCCGGGCAGCGTGAAGACGAAAATCTTCTGCAGACTGTGAGCGAGATACAGCACGCCCAAGGCGACGCGAAGAAGTAGAGCGGCCAGATCGGCGGAGCGGTTCGAGTTCATGACGAGATCCTTGAGAGAGGGACAGCCCGGAAGCGGCCGTCGACGTCGGAACTCTATTCGAACTATATGAAGGTAAAAATCGTCGTATGGGCTTTGATTATTTCTCATTAGGAGTTAATTGCCCAGTTCGGACGCGCTCGGCCCTCTCAAATCACCCAATCGCCGCGAACAATTTCGGCAGATCGAGATGCTCCGCGAGCGTATCCGCGAGCCGTTCCAGCGACGCCTCGCGCAACGCCGGATAGTCGATTTCCTCCGCATCGCTCAAACCCGCCCATGCGAGCAGCGCGGCGCATGCCGCCGGCGTGTCGAACAACCCGTGGACGTAAGTCGCGAGAATCTGGCCATCGGCGGAAATCGCGCCGTCGGGATGCGCTGCCTGCGCATCGCCCAGGCGCAACGCGGGCGTGTCGAGCGCCGGGCCGTGCGTCTCGCCCATATGGATTTCGTAGCCGGCCACTTCGGGCGAGCCCGGCAATGCGAGGTGTCCGGTGACATTCTTGAGCGTCTTGTCGCGCGTGAGCACCGTCGAGTAGTCGAGCCAGCCGAGTCCCGCCGACGTCCCAGGAGCACCCTCGACACCATGCGGATCGGCCACTTCACGCCCAAGCATCTGCATGCCGCCGCAAATGCCGATCACGCGGCCGCCGTAACGCAAATGCTTTTGCAGCACCGCGTCCCAACCTTGCGCGCGCAAAGACGCCAGGTCGCCGGGCACGTTTTTCGAGCCTGGCAGAATGATCAGATCAGCCGGCGGCACCGGCGTACCGCTGCGCACGTATTCAAAATCGACCTGCGGATGCGCGCGCAGCGCATCGAAATCCGTGTGATTGCTGATGTGCGGCAGTACCGGCACGACCACTCGCAGCATGCGCGCCGCGCCGCCGTCGTGCGCCGCGCGCAATTCGGGCGGCAGCATGTCTTCGGCGTCGAGCGTCAGACCGTGCAGATAGGGCACGACGCCGAGCACCGGCTTACCGGTTTTCGCTTCGAGCCAATCCAAGCCCGGCTTGAGCAAACTGACATCGCCGCGAAAACGGTTGATGATGAACCCGCGCACCCGCGACTGCTCGCTCGCCGACAGGCACGCGAGCGTGCCCGTGAGATGGGCGAACACGCCGCCCCGGTCGATATCGGCGACCAGCACGACCGGGCAATCGACTGCTTCCGCGAAACCCATGTTGGCGATGTCGCGATCACGCAGATTGATTTCCGCCGGACTGCCCGCGCCTTCAACGAAAATCGTCTCGTACGCCGCCTGCAGACGCGCATACGATTCAAGCACCGCTTCGAACGCGACGGGTTTGTAGTCGTGATACGCCCGCGCGTCGAGATTCATGCGCGCCTTGCCGTGGATGATCACTTGCGCGCCACGGTCGCTGGTCGGTTTGAGCAGCACCGGGTTCAGATCCGTGTGCGCGGCAATACCCGCGGCGATCGCCTGCAAAGCCTGAGCGCGGCCGATCTCGCCGCCGTCCACGGTCACCGCGCTGTTGAGCGCCATGTTCTGCGGCTTGAACGGCGCGACCCGCACGCCGGCGCGGCGAGCGAGCCGGCACAGACCGGCGACGAGCGTGCTCTTACCGGCATCGGAGGTGGTGCCCTGAATCATCAGCGTGCCGCGCGGTACAGGTAGGGCGTCAGGCGGGGTCGAAGTGGTGGTCACGGGATCTCGGGCTCGGCGGTGAACGGTGAGTCAATCGGGTTAAGCAGTGGAGCAAGCGGCAATGCCGCGTTGACGCAGCGACGGTGTGTGCGGGGTGTGGAGCGCGGCTAGCGCTTGCCTGCAACTGGCTTCGCGTCATTCGCGTCGTGTGCGTCGTTCGCACCGAGCGCACCAAACCTCATCAAGCGCAGCATTATCCCATCGCGCCGACCCGCGCTGCACGCCGGTACAATCACGCGATGACTCCCCGCGATCTCACCTTCGTACTCGGCGGCGCCCGTTCCGGCAAGAGCGCACACGCCGAACAGCTCGCCGCAGGCAGCGCCCTCCCCGTCACCTACATCGCCACCGCGCGCGTGACAGACGACGCCGAATTCCGCGCGCGCATCGCGCATCATCGCGAACGGCGTCCGGCGCATTGGCAGTTGTTCGAAGCCGGCGTCGATCTAGCCGGCGCCGTGACGCAAAACGACGCGTCCGGCCACTGCATCCTGATCGATTGCCTGACGTTGTGGCTCGCCAATCTGCTGTGTCCACCCGAAGGCGACGCCCTGCCGATCGATCGCTATCACGCGCACGTCGCCGCGCTCGAAGCAGCGTTGATCAACGCCAAAGGCAAGCTCATCGTGGTCAGCAACGAAATCGGCCTCGGCGTGGTGCCGCTCGGCGCCGCCACGCGTCTTTACGTCGATGAACTCGGCCGACTCAACCAGCGCATCGCCGCGTTGAGCACCCAGGCCACGATGATGGTCGCCGGTTTGCCGCTCGCGCTGAAAACCGCGAGCCACGCGTGATGCTCTCGCTCCCGCTTCTCGTGACGCTGGCCACTGCGGGCGTCGCCGTCGACCGCTGGTTCGGCGAGCCGCGCGCGGCGCATCCGCTAGTGGGCTTCGGCAACTGGGCGAAGCGTCTCGAAACACGCTACAACACCGGCCGGCGCTTGCGGCTCAAAGGTCTGCTGGCGTGGTCGCTGGCGGTCATGCCGCCGGTGCTGATCGCGTGGTGTCTGGTCGCCGTGCTGCCGTTTTACGCGGCCTGCGTGGTGCATGTGCTGTTGCTGTGGTTCGCGCTCGGCGCGCGCAGTCTGCACGAGCACATCGCGCCGATCGCGCAGGCTCTGGTGCAACGTGATCTCGCACAGGCGCGCTTGCTGACCGCGCGCATCGTCTCGCGCGAAACCGCGGATGCCGACGAAGGCGCGTTATCGCGCGCCGCCGTCGAATCGGCGCTCGAAAACGGCAACGACGCGATCTTCGGCGCGCTGTTCTGGTTCGCTGTCGCGGGCGGTCCGGGCGCGCTCGCCTTCCGCCTCGCCAACACACTGGACGCGATGTGGGGTTATCGCACGCCGCGCTATTTGCGCTACGGCTGGGCCGCCGCGCGTATCGACGACGTGCTCAACTGGATTCCCGCGCGCCTGACCGCCGCCAGCTACGCGCTGCTCGGCGACACGCGCACCGCGTGGCGCTGCTGGCGCGAGCAGGCGCCAAGGTGGGACAGCCCGAACGCCGGGCCGGTGATGGCTTCCGGCGCGGGCAGTCTGAACGTGCTGATCGGCGGCCCGGCGGTGTATCACGGCGCGCTGGAACACCGGCCAACACTCGGCTTCGGCCATACCGCGAAAGCCAGCCACGTGAGCGCCGCATTGATGCTGGTCGAGCGTACCGTCATTCTGTGGCTCGCGGTGCTGATCGTGCTGGCGTTGTTGAGCGTGCCTTTTCATGGTTGATTCTCATGGCTGATTCAGTGAACGGCCACGTGGACGAAACCCACGCCGCGATAGCTCCGGTCGTGCACGGCGGCAATTTGCACGAAGCGGCCAAGCGCTACGACATTCCGTACGCGCAGTGGCTCGATCTGTCGACGGGTATCAATCCGCACGGCTATCCGGTCCCGCCGGTTCCCGCCGACGCCTGGCGCCGTCTGCCCGACGACGGTGATGATTTCGCCGCTTGCGCCGCGTGTTATTACAACGCGCCTGATGCGGCGCATGTGCTGCCGGTCGCGGGCAGTCAGGCGGCGATTCGCGCGCTGCCCGCGCTGCTGCCGCGCGCATGCGTCGGCATCGCGCCGCTTACGTACAGCGAATATGCGCCTGCATTCGAGCGCAGCGGCCATGAAGTGATGCCACTCGATGTCGCCTGGGAAACGTTGCCCGAAGCGCTCAGGCATGTGATCGTCGTGAATCCGAACAATCCGACCGGCGCGCATCTGAGCGCCGCCAGGCTGCTGCACTGGCATGCGCAGTTGAGCGCGCGCGGCGGCACGCTGCTGGTCGACGAAGCCTTCGCCGATACGATGCCGTCTGCCTCGCTCGCGGCGAGCACGCATCGTGAGGGCTTGATCGTGTTGCGCTCGCCGGGAAAATTCTTCGGCCTCGCCGGTGTGCGTGCGGGGTTCGTACTCGGCGTGCCTGCTTTGCTCCACAGTTTGCGCGTCACGCTAGGCGCCTGGACGGTCAGCGGTCCAGCCCGTCACGCCGTCAAAGCCGCATTCGCCGACGAAGCCTGGCAACGCGATATGCGCGCCCGGCTCGATGCCGAAAGCGCGCGACTGGTCCGTCTGCTGCATGCGCAAGGCTTCAACACATGCAGCACCCCGCTCTTCGCGTGGACTGACGACCCACGCGCTGCCGCTCTGCACGAAGCCCTCGCACGACGTGGCGTGTGGACGCGTCTATTCACATCGTCGGGAAGCGTTCGATTCGGCTTGCCCGCGAGCGACGCCGAATGGGCACGCTTCGAAGAAAGCTTGCGCGAAGCCGTACAGGAAATCGATCCCGCGCGAGTGGGCTGACTGCTGACTTAAAGAAGACGAACTCGCCCTCACAATCACTACACGCCCCGCAGCCTCGCCCGATGAACCGACTCGCCCTCGCCTTCGCACTCTTCATCACCGCACATCACGCTCACGCCGCCATCTCCGTGACCGACGACACCGGCGCAACCGTCACGTTGCCCGCGCCCGCGCAACGTGTGATCAGCCTCGCGCCGCACGTCACCGAATTGCTGTATGCCGCGGGCGGCGGCGCGAAAGTGGTCGGCGCCGTTTCGTACAGCGACTATCCGCCCGAAGCGAAACAGTTGCCGCGCGTCGGCGACAACAAGGCGCTCGATCTCGAGCGCATCGTCGCGCTCAAACCCGATCTGATCGTGGTGTGGCGGCATGGCAATGCGCAGCGTCAGCTCGATCGCCTGCGCGAGATGCACATTCCGCTGTTCTTCAGCGAGCCGCATCATCTCGACGACGTCGCCGTGTCGCTGACGAAGCTCGGACAATTGCTCGGCACGTCATCGACGGCAGATGCGGCGGCCGCCGCCTATCGTCAGGACATCGCGAAGCTGCGCAACCAGTATGCGAGCCGGCCGCCCGTCAGCGTGTTCTATCAGGTGTGGGATCAACCGTTGATGACGCTCAACGGCGAGCACATGGTCAGCGACGTGATCGCTCTATGCGGTGGCCGCAACGTGTTCGCCAAACTCGAGCCGCTGGTGCCGACGGTTTCGACCGAAGCGGTGCTCGCCGCGAATCCGGAAGCGATCGTCACCGCAGCGCCGGGCGCGACCAAACCGGACACCACCTTGCCGCAACTCGGCGCATGGCGTTCATGGCCGAGCCTGACCGCCGTAGCGAACAACAATCTCTTTGCTATCGACGGCGATCTGATCAACCGCCCGGCGCCACGCATCGCGCAAGGCGCGAAGCAAATGTGCGAGGACCTCGAAGCGGCGCGCTCACGCAGGAAGTCTGGCGCGCAGTAAGTCACGCAAGATAGACTACAAGCCACGTCTCACGCATTCCACCGCACCAACACCCACTGCTGCGTTTCATCGTTTCTGCGCAACCAGACGATCCCGGTCGTATCGAGCGACCATCGCAAACAGCGCTCCAGCGGCACGTCCAGCACGATCGACGCGATCGCCCGCATCACGCCCGCATGTGTGACCACATAAGCCGGCGACAACTCGCGCGTGAGCGCGAATGCATCGAGCCATGCACGCACCCGCGCGACGAACTGCGCGACGCTTTCGCCGCCATGCGCGCGCGCATGTTCGAAGTTGGCTGCCCAGTCGTCTAGCAATTCGCGATCGATCGCGTCCCAGCGCTGCGCTTCCCAATTGCCAAAGTTCATTTCCATCAGCCGGTCGTCGTGACTGACGACGCTGCCGAAGTCGTTCGCCAACTCGGCGGCGAGCGCCGAGCAGCGCTTCAACGGACTCGACATCAGCACGCGTGGCGCGGGCACCTGCAAGGTCGCGAGCTTCAGGGCAAGGGTCGTCGACGACACCTCGGCATCTTCGGCTAGCGCCACGTCGCTGTGGCCGTAACACACGCCCGCGTCGAGCGCGACCGCGGGATGACGAATCAGGACGATATCCATGCGAGCCCCACCAGATAGATGCTCAATTCAAAAACTTGCTGCGCGAAGCCGAGGCAGTCGCCGGTATAGCCGCCAATGCGTCTGACAAAATATCGGCCCATTGCCGCACGAAGTACGACCAGAACCACAACCACTGAACACGCGAAGCGCCAGTCCGGCGCGGCGAGCCCGTTCGGCCACAGCAACCACGGCAATCCGAACATCGCGGCGCAGATGAACGCCCCCACGCTCAGGCGCTGCGCAACCGGTTTGGCCTTGCCTTCCGCACGCACGTAATCGAGCGTAGCCAGATAGCTGATCGCACAGGTACGGCTCGCCGCGTGCGCGGCAATCATTAGACTTGCGGCGCGCATCGGCGGCAATGCGGCGAGCGTTTGCCACTTCAATGCAAGCGCGATGACGAGCGCGATGGCGCCGAAAGCACCGATGCGTGAGTCATGCATGATTCGCAATACGTCTTCGCGCGTATAGGCGCCACCGAACGCATCGACGCAATCGGCGAGACCGTCTTCGTGAAACGCGCCGGTTACGAGCAGCGACGCGGCCATCGACAACAGCACCGCCACGCCCGCCGGGAATACGCGCAGCGCGGCGAGATAGACGAGCGCGCTCAATCCGCCGATCAATACGCCAACGAGCGGGAAATAACGCGCCGCCGCGTTCAGATAATGCGGCTCATAGCCGACCCAACGCGGCACGGGCACACGCGTGAAATAGCCGAGCGCAGTGAAGAAGTACCGCAGTTCAGCGAGCGGATTCATGAGTGTGCGAGGCGTGCGTTTCTGTCTGAAGGATCGAGCGGATCACGCATCGCGATTCGTCACGCCGGCCGATTCGAAGCTCGCCATTTCGTTGATGAACGCCGTTGCCGCGCGCAACAGCGGCACCGCGAGCGCCGCGCCTGTGCCTTCGCCGAGACGCATGTCGAGCGACAGCAATGGCAGCGCGCCGAAATGATCGAGCATGCGCCGATGCCCCGCTTCGTTCGACGCATGCGCGAACACGCAGTACTCACGCATGCTCGGCGCAAAGGCGTCGGCAATCAGCAAGGCCGAAGTGCCGATGAAGCCGTCGACCAGAATCGTCATGCGCGCCTCGGCGGCCGCGAGATACGCGCCCGCCATCATCGCGATCTCGAAGCCGCCGAAGGTGGCGAGCACGTCGAGCGGATCGCTGGATACGGGGTGACGCGCGAGCGCCGACGCCAGCACATTGCGCTTCTTCGCGAGCCCCGCGTTGTCGAGGCCCGTGCCGCGGCCGACGCATTCGTCGATCGGCACGCCGCACAAGCGGCTCATCAGACACGCGGCCGCCGAAGTGTTCGCAATGCCCATCTCGCCGAAGCCGATCACATTGGTGCCGAGCGCCGCGTGATGCCGCACGCGCGCCGCGCCCGCCTGCATCGCGGCGATCGCCTGGTCGCGGCTCATAGCCGGTTCGCGCGCGAAGTTGCGGGTGCCGGCCGCAATCGGAATGTCGATAAGGCCCGCGGTGGATGGCAACGGCGTCGCAATGCCCGCATTCACGACTTCGAGCTCGATGCCCGAGACGCGGCTCAACGCATTGATTGCCGCGCCGCCCGCGAGAAAGTTGGCGACCATCTGCGCGGTCACCGCTTGCGGATAAGGACTCACGCCCTCCTCGGCGACGCCGTGGTCGCCGGCGAACACGATCATCGCCGGGCGCGTCACGGTGGGATGCGTGGTGCGCTGAATCAAGCCCATCTGACGCGCGAGCGTTTCAAGCCGGCCGAGACTGCCCGGCGGCTTCGTCTTGGTATCGATGATGTGCTGCAACTCGTCACGCAGCGTTTGATCGAGCGGTTCGACTTCGGGCAATCCGGGCAAGCGTGGCAATGAAGTCATGAGCGTGTCTGAAAGAGGATGTTGGAATCAAGCGGGAATAAAGCGATCAGCTTGCCGGCGCGTCATGGCCGGCAGGCGATTCGTGACGCGCGCGCGGCGCGGGAATCAGCGCCTCGTGTTCGCCGTCGCGAATCAGAAGCAACGGATAGCCGAATGCGCGGCTCGCGAGCGTAGGCGTCAACACGTCGTGCACCGGTCCGGCATATGCGCCGCCCGCGCCGTCGAGCAGCAGCGCATGGGTCGCGAAACGGCGCGCGAAGTTCAGGTCGTGGCACGAAAACATGACTGTACGCCGAGGCGCGCGCGTCCACGCGGCTAGCGCTTCGAGGCAATCGATCTGATGATGCAGATCGAGATGCGCCAACGGTTCGTCGAGCAGCAGCAACGGCGCGTCCTGGCACAGCACCGCCGCCAGCGCCACGCGTTGCCGTTCGCCGCCGGAGAGCGACAGCACATCGCGCGCGGCGAAGGCGGCGAGTCCCAGCAGATCCAGCGCCGCGTGCGCCGCTTCGCGATCGGCTTCGCGCTCCCAGCCCCACCCGGTGAGATGCGGGAAGCGGTTCAGCATCACGATATCGAGCACGCTCGCGCTGAATGCGTCAGGCGCGCTTTGCGGCATCAGCGCGCGGCGTTGTGCGAGCGACAGCGGCGGCCAGTCGGCGAGGCGCACGCCGTCGAGTTCGACATGTCCGGCCGACGGCTGCAGCAAACCCGCGAGTGTGGAGAGCAAAGTCGTCTTGCCCGCGCCGTTCGGGCCGGCGATGCACCAGATCTCGCCGGCGTAGAAGGTATGCGTGAAGGCATCGAGCAAGGTGCGCGCGCCGGCACGCAAGGTCAGACGTTGCGCGCCGAGGGTAGCGTCATGAGAAGGAGCGTGACGGGTTTGCATTATCGGCGCCTGTGCAGCAGCATCCACAGAAACACCGGCACGCCGATGATCGACGTGATCACGCCGACCGGCAATTGCGCCGGCGCGATCACGGTGCGCGCGATCAGGTCCGCGCCCATCACCGCGACGCCGCCGCCGAGCGCGGCGGCCGGCAGCAGCATGCGCTGATCGTTGCCGAACGCGAGCCGCAGCATGTGCGGCACGACCAGTCCGACAAAGCCGATGGTGCCCGCCGTCGTCACCGCCGCGGCCGCCGCGAGCGAGGCCACCAGATATACCCGCAGACGCAGCGGCATCACCGCGACGCCTAACGCCTGCGCGGCGGCGTCGCCACGCAGCAGCACATTCAGACGCGGCGCGGCCGGCACGATCGCAACCAGCACGATGACGAGCGCGGCGAGCGCCGTCCACGGCATCGCGCCGCCGTTGAGGTCGCCGGTCAGCCAGAACAGCATGCCGCGCAAGCGGTTGTCCGGCGCGAGGTTGAGCAGCAAAGTAATGAGCGCGCCCCAGCCCGCCGCGATCACCGCGCCGGTCAGCAGCAAACGCGGCGAGGTGTCCTGCGGCTCGCCGCGCCACAACTCGCGGCGCGCCAGGCCTAGTACCAGCAGGATCGACACGAACGCGCCGGCGAATGCGCTCGCGTCGACGATCCACCATGCGCAACCGGCGATCATCGCAATCAGCGCGAAGCTCGCCGCACCGCCCGATACGCCCAATACATAGGGCTCGGCCAGCGGATTACGCAGCAGCACTTGCAGTAACGCGCCGGCCAACGCGAGCAACGCGCCACAGGCGAAGCCCGCCACCGCTCGCGGCAAACGCAGCGTGCGGACGATCTCGGCGGCCAGGTCGGACGAACCTGAAGCCGGCGCATGCGACGGCATCAGCGCCGCCAGCACGCGCATCGGCGCGAGCGTTACGCTGCCGAGCGCGAGCGACGCCATCAGCACCGCCAGCGCGATTCCCGCGAGCGCCAGCCAGATCGCGGCCGCGCGCTTCGCGCTCATCCCGCGCAAAGTGGCGGGCATCGAACTCGAGTGGCGATTCATCCGCGCGCACTCAGCGAAGAGGCGCAAGCATCACTGCTGCTGCCAACCAACCGTGAGATACGCACCGCGCCGCGGCGAGTTATACGAGTAGGCCGTTTCATAGTCCTTGTCCAACAGATTCTGGATTTGCGCGGCCACGTACCATGCTTTCGTGATGTTGTAGCGCGCCGACAGATTCACCACGCCATAGCCGCCCAGCTTGCCGCTGCTGTCATTGCTCGGGCCGCTCACGATCCACTCGCCGCCTACACGCCACCCGGCGATGCTGCGGTTCACCGTCAGCGCGCCGAAGCGCCGGGCGCGCCGCACGAGGTCGGCATCGTTGTCGAGATCGACGGGATTCTGCAGCGTTACGGAAGCGCGCACGTCCGTCTTGCCGACATGGCCGCTCCACGATCCTTCGAGTCCTTGCACCTTCGCATGCCCGACGTTCTCGGCCAGATAGATGCCGGGCGTCACCTGCTCATAGTTGATCAGATTCGAATAGCGCGTCTGGAATGCGGTCAGACGCATCACGCCGAGCGCATTCGATGCGTACTGCAGCGCGGCTTCGATCGAATGGCTGCGCTCCGGCTGGATAGACGGATTGCCGCTGAACGGATAGTACAGATCGTCGAAGCTCGGCGCGCGAAACGAATCCGAATAGCTTGCGCTCACCTTCCAATGGCCGGTGATGTCGAAGCCGTAGCCGAGATAGTAACTGTTCGCTCCGCCGAAATCGGAATACTGGTCGCGCCGCACGTTGGCCTGAATCTGGTTGCGTCCAAAGCGCCCCGTATAGCCGGCGAAGCCCGAATCCACATGACGATCCGGCGCCGCGAACGTGTCCGAGTCGAGGCTCTGGTCGAGATGCTCATAGCCGACCTGCAACTTCTGCTGTGCGGCCAGCGCGAAATCGTTCTGCCATGTGTACTGGCGATTGTCGGTATCGAAGCGGCCGTTGTACACGCCGTTGGTGTTTGACACGCTGCGGTCGTCGCCCTCGGCGACGATGAAGTGCGTGGTCCACCAGTCCGCCAGCTTGCCGTTCGCGAACGCCGAGACCTGGCGCACCTTGCTATACAGGTTGTTCAGATCGGTCGGCACACCGTACGCATTGTCGTAGCTGTTGTTGCCGTTCGACTGGAAGTAGCTGACGCCGGCGTCCCATCTGTCGTTGAACTTGTGACGCAGCGAGGCCGAGATGCTCTCGTTAAGATAGCCGTTCGCATTCGGATTGGCGTTGGGCGCCTCCTTCGTGTTCAGCGACGAAAAGCCGTCGTCCTTCGAACGCGCGAGCGAAATGCTGAAGGTCGTCTTGCCGTCTTTGTCCAATGCGCCGTTCACGCCCGCCTGCTGCGTCTGCGTGTGATAGCTGCCGTAGCCGAGCGAAAAATTGAAACGGGGCGGATGGTCGCCGCCGTCTTTCGTGAACACCTGCACCACGCCGCCGATCGCGCCCGAGCCGTATAACGCCGACACGTTGCCGTTCACTACCTCGACGTGATCGATCTGGTCGAGCGGAATCTGCGCGAGTTGCGGGGCACCGAGACTCACCGAATCGACGCGCACGCCGTCGATCAGCAGCAGCGATTGCGTCGACGACGCGCCGCGTAAAGAGAGACTGGCTGTCGAACCGGGACCACCTGTGCGCGAGATTTGCGCGCCGGGTGCGAGTTGCAGGAGGCCGGGCAAATCGGTCGCGGTGGTGTCGGCGATATCCTGCTGATCGAATAGAGACGTCTGCGGGATCGTGTCGACAAGTGCTTGCGGCGCGCGATCCGCGGTCACCACCACGGGCGACAGCACCGCCGCAGACGGCTCCGCAGCCGATGAATCCTGCGCGGAAGAAGATGCACTTGAAGACGCAGCTTGCGCGTGCACGACGATCGGCAGGCTCGCAAAGGCGAGCAGCGCCGCGCGGGCGATGGGGGACAGCATGGGATGAAAGTCCTGTGGATAGCGTGCGCGGCCCGCTTCCCCGCAGGCCGATGCGTAACGAGGCGCCCGCGTATTTAACATTTTCGCGCGTGACGTGCCTCTCCCTCTGGCCGGTATCCGGGCTGGCGACACATCGATCCCGCCTTCCCACGCGAGACGCGCAGTGGCACACTCGCGAGTTGAACTTTCAACACGCGATCAGAATCGACTTGCATGACGAATGCGGTCGCTTACCGTTGCGGGGGCAGCGCAGGTTGGCGCGTTCGGTTGAATCGCGCGCCCTGCTTCCCGTTTAACTGCGTGCGCCGTTTGAAAAGCGCACGCGGGCACCAGAGTGCGGGCAGTTTAGGAGCGGCCTCGGAGTCCGTCAAGAAGGGTGAAACCGCGGGCCATGCGTTCTGTTAAGTGCAGGCATTTGTCCGACGCGTGAGTACTTTTTCATCATATGGTCGATAAAAAGCCTGCATAAAGCGATGTTGTTACGTCTCGAAACGAGACAATTGTCGGAACCTGCGACATTCCGCGCTAAAATGCGATGTCTTTAGAGGACGCAGCAGATGCTCACCGAACTCGAAACACTTTCACAAAATATCGGCAAGCTGATCGCGATCAGCCAGCGCCACAATGAAGCGCGACTCGCGCTCGAAGAGCAACTCGCGCAATCGCGCGCCGATGCCGAAGCCACGCGCACGGAACTTGCAATGCTGCGCGAGGAACGTAACGCGCTGCAGGCGGAACGCGACGCGCTTTCGGCCAAGATCGACGACGCACAAGTGCGCCTGAATGCGATCCTCGAGAAGCTGCCGCGTGCCCGCGCGCACAGTGAGCCGGACAACCAGCTCGATCTGCTCGAGCCCGCTCAGCAAGTAGCCGAAGCCGAGAGCGACGTGACCCGCCACGGAGAAAATGCATGACCACCAAGCAGATCGAAGTATCGATTCTCGGCGTGCCCTATCGCCTCGCCTGCTCGCCGGAAACGGAAGCGGCGCTGCTCGAAGCGGTCGCACGCGTCGACGCCGAAATGTCGAAGATCCGCAATAACAGCAACGTGCGCGGCACGGATCGCATTGCTGTCATGGCTGCGCTTTCGCTGGCATCGGAACTGCTTCGCTTGCAATCGAGCGTGAGACACGGAGAAGCATTTCCCGCTGAGGAAATCCGGCGTACAATGCATCAAATGAACGAACAACTAGGTACTGTGATTGAGCAGTACAGCATGCAGTGAGTCCATGCAATAAGCCTCATGTGTTATCGTGCTGCCGGTCCTGAGATCGGCGGCGGATTCAAACGGAATGTGTGAGCACAAGGTGTGCAAGATTCAGCAAACGTTTGAGTTCAATCGGTAGTCGGTTTTAGCTTCATCGGTTTAGCTTCCCTGCCTGGTTCGCCAAGGTCATATATTCCTTGAACCAATGCCATGTGCACGGTTGCGGAAATTTGTAGCACGGGTGTGCGCGTCACTCTGTCTGATGTACCCGAAGTGTTGCTAACTGCGACCAATTCTGAACCCCCGGTTCAGGATGCCGGCCTAGCGGCTAAGGCGGGGACCTTATTTAGAACGGCATCGGACTTCGGTTCGGTGCCGTTTTTCTTTGGGCGCTGTGTTTTTGTTCGCCGATTTCTTCCGCATCTTCAACCTCTTAACGTTCAATTCGATTCATGCGCTACTGGCTAATGAAGTCCGAACCAGACGAAGCAAGCATCGACCATCTCGCCAACGCACCGCATCGCACGTTGCCCTGGACTGGCGTGCGTAACTATCAGGCGCGCAACTTCATGCGCGACATGATGCAGGTCGGCGACGGTGTGCTGTTCTATCACTCGAGTTGTCCGGAGCCCGGCATCGCCGGCATTGCGGAGGTATCGTCCACTGCGTATCCCGATCCGACGCAGTTCGATAAGAAGAGCCCCTACTACGACGCGAAGTCGTCGCAGGAAACACCGCGCTGGGTGCTCGTCGACGTGGTGTTCAAGAAGAAGATCCCGCTGATTCCGCTCGCCGCACTACGCGAGCATGACGAACTCGCCGACATGCGCGTGCTTGCCAAGGGCAACCGCCTGTCGATCACACCGGTGACCGAAGCCGAATGGCGTTTCATCACCAAGCGGCTCGCTTGATCGTGCTCGCTTTTTGGATGCGCGGCGCGGATCCATGCACACGCAAACGTTAAAGCAACATCAAAGCGGGGAACCAAGCTCAGGTTACAGGCGCCTAACGATGTCGCAAACGCCATGCCACCGCGCGGCGTTTGCCCAATCGTGCACAACCTGTTCTAGCAAGGAGTCCAACAATGACGAAAAACACCGCACGTGCACTCGCTTTCGCTCTCGTCTGCGCCGCGCCCGCCGCGCTCGCACTCACGCCGGCCATGGCACGCGCGCAAAGCACCGGCCAATATCAGCCGGCCGGCGTGCTGTCGCTGAACGCGCAGGCCAGCGCGGAAGTGCCGCAAGACGTCGTCGATATCACGCTGTTCTACGAGCAGGAAGCGAGCGATCCGTCGGCGCTCACGTCAACGCTGAACCAGCGCGCCGATTCGGCGCTGCAAAAAGCCAAGGGTGTGAACGGCGTGACGGCGCGCACGGGCTCGTTCTCGATCTATCCGTCCACCGATCGCGACGGGCGCATTTCCGCATGGCGCGGCCGCACGGAGATCGTGCTCGAATCGCACGACTTCGCCGCAGTGTCGAAGCTCGCGGGTCAAATGGCATCGATCATGCAGGTCGGCAACGTGCAGTTCTCGCTCTCGCCAGAAGCGCAGCGCGCGGCCGAGCAGAAGCTCACCAGCGAAGCGATCAGGTCGTTCCGCGAGCAGGCCGCTTCGTCCGCGCAGGCGTTCGGCTACAGCGGTTATTCGATTCGCGAGGTCAACGTCGGGCACAACGGCGTGATGCCGCGTCCGGTGATGATGATGAGCGCGCGCGCCATGGGCGCCGACGCAAAGTCCGCGGCGCCGGTGCCGATCGAAGGCGGCACGTCGACGGTGACCGTCAACGTGTCGGGCTCGGTGCAGATGAAGTAACGCGTTGTTGCGTGAGAAGGACTGCGTCGCAGCAGCCAGAAAAAAGCCACGGCATGCCGTGGCTTTTTTCATTCGAGCCCTCGCTACGATAAACCGCAGCACTCAGTTCACGCTGACCGCCTGAGCCGGTTCATGACGAGCACGGCGATACGACCACACGAGCAAGCCGATACCGACCAGGATCATCGGCAACGACAACCATTGGCCCATGGACAGGCCCATGGCTAGCAGGCCGAGGAAGTCGTCCGGCTCGCGCGCGAATTCGACCGTGAAGCGCGCGAGGCCGTAGCCGATCAGAAACACAGCGGAAATCGCGCCCATCGGCTTCGGCTTGCGCGAGAAGAAGATCAGCACGAAGAACAGCGCGACGCCTTCCAGCGCGATTTCATACAGCTCCGACGGATGGCGCGGCAGCATGTGATATTGCGCGAATACTTCGTTCAGGTGCCATTGCGCGGCCAGTTGCGGATGCGCGGTGAGCCACGCGGCGTCGTCGGGCGCGGCGCCTGGAAACAGCATGGCCCACGGCGACGACGGATCGGTCACGCGGCCCCACAACTCGCCGTTGATGAAATTGCCGAGACGCCCCGCCGCGAGGCCGGTCGGCACCATCGGCGCGACGAAATCGGTGACCTGCAGCCATGAGCGTTTGCGCTGATACGCGAACAGCACCATGGCCAGCGTCACGCCGAGAAAGCCGCCGTGAAACGACATGCCGCCTTCCCACACCTTGAAGATGTCGAGCGGATGCGCGAAATAAAAGCTCGCTTTATAGAACAGCACGTAGCCGAGCCGGCCGCCGAGAATCGTGCCCAACACGCCGTAAAACAGCATGTCGTCGATATCCTTGACGGTCCATCCTTGCGCGGCGACATACGGCAAACGCAGCCGCAACCGGCCGACCACGATCGCCGCGATGAACGCGACGAGATACATGAGTCCATACCAGCGCACGGCGAGCGGCCCCAGATGAATGGCAATGGGGTCGAAATTGGGGTGAATGAGCATCGTGTTGTTATGGGCAGTTCAGGTTCAAAAGCGAATATCGGGTAACGGGCGGCGCTGCTCGCAGCTTGCGGCGCATGCATTGGACGGTCCGGCCGCCAATGCGTTCGCGAAGACGCGTCTACATGTGCGCGGCGCGGCGGATTATTGCGCCTCGACGGTCGCCGCATGCGCCCGCACGATGTCGATGAAACCCGCCAGCACCGGGCTCACCTCGGCGGTCCGCCAGACGAGGCCTGTCTCGATCGCGGGCACCGACTCGCAAAGCGGACGATACACGACGCCGGTGCGGCGCAGATTACGTAACGATTGCGGTACCAGTGCGACACCCATGCCGGCTGACACGAGGCTCACGATCGTTTGCATCTGGATCGCTTCCTGGCCGACCCGGGGCGCAAGGCCCGCCACGCCGTAGCAATCCATAATGATGTCATAAAAGCCTGGCGCCAAACGTCTTGGGAACACCACGAGCGGTGCGTCGGCAACATCGCGCAGGCTGATCGGCGTGTCAAGCCATTCGGCGCGCGGGTCGGCATGGTCGCCACTGGCGCTCGCCAGGCGCGCCGCCATCTCCGTCGACATGGCGATCACCAGCGGCTCGCGCGCGATCGGCAGCCACGAGAGTTCGGTGGCGTGGCGCGACGGCAGCGGTGCGATCACGAGACCCGCGTCGATGCGCCCGGCCACCAGTTCGTCGACTTGTATGTCGCTGGTGGCTTCGGTCAATTCCAGCCGCACGCGCGGATGACGCGCACCGAAATCGCGCAGCAGCAGCGGCAGCAGGCCATAGTCCGCGGTGGACACGAACGCCAGCGACAACACGCCGGCCTCGCCGCGCGCCAGGCTCTGCGCGAGCGGCCGCAGCCCCTCCGCGCTTGCGAGCAGGCGTTGCACCTCGGGCAGCAGATCGGCGCCCACCGACGTCAGTTCGACGGAACGCTTGGTGCGCGCGAACAATTCGACGCCGAGCGTCTCTTCGAGCGCGCGGATGGCTTGCGACAAAGGCGGCTGCGTCATCGAGAGGCGCACGGCCGCGCGCCCGAAGTGCTTCTCTTCGGCGACGGTCACGAAATAGCGCAACTGGCGCAAATCAGGAATGGCAGGCAGCATGGGTGATACATTTTACGACCTAATGAGCCACGAATAATACATTGGACACGCGCATCGCAAAACTGCGTCGTTGCGCGGCATGCCGGTCTACACTGGACGGATGCCGCCGGCAGCCCATGCCGGCGCGACCGAAACCCGCAGCGGCGCGGATCAAAACAAAACAGACAGGAGCTTTCCCATGGCATACAACCGTCGTTCGAAGAACATCACGCAGGGCGTGGCGCGCTCGCCGAATCGATCGATGTACTACGCGCTCGGCTACGAAAAAGCCGACTTCGACAAGCCGATGATCGGCATCGCCAACGGCCACTCGACCATCACGCCGTGCAACGCCGGCCTGCAGCGTCTGGCCGATGCCGCCGTCGCCGCGATCAAGGGCGCCGACGCGAATCCGCAGATCTTCGGCACGCCGACCATCTCGGACGGCATGTCGATGGGCACCGAAGGCATGAAGTACTCGCTGGTATCGCGCGAAGTCATCTCCGACTGCATCGAGACCTGCGTGCAAGGCCAGTGGATGGACGGCGTGGTCGTGATCGGCGGCTGCGACAAGAACATGCCAGGCGGCATGATCGGCATGCTGCGCACCAATGTGCCGAGCATCTACGTGTACGGCGGCACGATCCGTCCGGGCAACTGGAAGGGCACCGACCTGACCATTGTGTCGTCGTTCGAAGCTGTCGGCGAGTTCACGGCCGGCCGCATGTCGCAGGAGGATTTCGACGGGATCGAACAGAACGCGTGCCCCTCGACGGGTTCGTGCGGCGGCATGTACACCGCCAACACCATGAGTTCGTCGTTCGAGGCGCTCGGCATGTCGCTGCTGTATTCGTCGACGATGGCCAATCCGGATCAGGAAAAGGTCGACTCGGCGGCCGAATCGGCCCGCGTGCTGGTCGAATCGGTCAAGAAGGATCTGAAGCCGCGCGACATCGTCACGAAGAAGTCGATCGAAAACGCCGTGGCCGTGATCATGGCCACCGGCGGCTCGACCAATGCCGTGCTGCACTTCCTCGCGATCGCGCACGCGGCCGAAGTGGAATGGAGCATCGACGACTTCGAGCGTATGCGCAAGAAGGTGCCGGTGATCTGCAACCTGAAGCCGTCGGGCCAGTTCGTGGCGACCGATCTGCACAAGGCCGGCGGTATTCCGCAAGTCATGAAGATCCTGCTCGACGCCGGCCTGCTGCATGGCGATTGCATCACGATCACCGGCAGGACCATCGCCGAAGAACTGAAGGACGTGCCGGGCAAGCCGCGCGCCGATCAGCAAGTGATTTTCCCGATCGACCAGGCGCTCTACAAGGAAGGCCACCTGGCGATCCTGAAGGGCAATCTGGCCGTCGATGGCGCGGTCGCCAAGATCACCGGTCTGAAGAACCCGGTCATCACCGGCCCAGCCCGCGTGTTCGACGACGAGCAAAGCGCGCTTGAAGCGATTCTGGCCGACAAGATCGTGGCCGGCGACGTGGTGGTGCTGCGCTACCTCGGCCCGAAGGGCGGCCCCGGCATGCCGGAGATGCTCGCGCCGACTTCGGCGATCATCGGCAAGGGTCTTGGCGAAAGCGTCGGCCTGATCACCGACGGGCGCTTCTCGGGCGGCACGTGGGGCATGGTGGTCGGTCACGTCGCGCCGGAGGCCTTCGTGGGTGGCACGATCGCGTTCGTGCAGGAAGGCGACTCGATCACCATCGACGCGCACAAGCTGCTGCTGCAACTGAATATCGACAATGCCGAACTGGAGCGCCGCCGCGCCGCATGGCAACAGCCGAAGCCGCGTTACACGCGTGGCGTGATGGCGAAATACTTTGCCTTGGCGCAACCGGCCAACAAAGGGGCGATAACGGGCTAAGCGGCAGTTGCGGCGACGGCTGGCCGGGCGAGCACATGCACGGCCTGGTATCGCTACGACAGCTTGCGCGCACGCCTGAAGCTACGTAAAAGCGAAAGGGACGCATGGGAAACCGTGCGCCCCTTTCCTTTTATAATGCTGGCACCACAAGTCGGGCACTCGCACCGACGGAGACCAGAATGAAATCAAAGTCGCACACAGCGCTTGCAGCCGCCGTCGTGCTGGGCGCCGCGTTGAGTGCCGGCAGTCCGGCGGCGCAGGCCGAGGCCGCGGGCCTCGCGCTGGCCCAACAGCAGAACTGCATGAGTTGTCACTCGGTCATACGGTCGTTCATGGGACCGGCACTGCACGATGTCGCGGCCAAATATGCCGGTCGCGAAGATGCCGCCGCGTATCTCAAGCACAAGATTCTGGATGGCAGCACGGGCGTGTGGGGCGAGGTGCCGATGCCCGCGAATACGCAACTCACGCCCGATCAGGCGGCTACGCTCGCGAACTGGGTGCTCACGCTCAAATAAGCTGGTCACGCAAGGAGCGCGAGCGGCGCGCGGCGCGCCCGCTGCTCTCTACGGGATCACGCACTGCCCGAAGCGCGCCGCGCGATCTCTTCCACCACCGCTTCGCGCACCCAGGCGGTCATCTCGTCCTCCAGCGCCAGCGCCACTTCGCGCGTGATCTGGTCGATGAGCCACCCCGTGTGCGCATGCAAGGTCTCGCGACAACGTTCCTCGATCACGCTGCGCCCGTCGCCCGCCAGAAAACCGGCGACGCGTCTGCGCAGACGTTCGGCGATGACGTCGGCATCCAGATCGAGATCCGGAGCCGGCTCGACGGCGCCTTCGCGCGCGATATCCGGCGGTACGGTCGAGCCCGCTTCGAGCGGCGTAATCGGCTCGGCCCGATCGAACACGCCCGCCGAAGTCGCGAATGCATTGTCATGCGCATGCCGTGGTTCGGCGGCCTGGTGCGCCCGCGAACGCTTCTTCGGATGATGATGATGATCGGCCGGATGCGCAGGCTGCGGCGCAATCGCCGGTTGCGCTGCGAGGGTGGGTTCCTGTGCATGCAACGGCTGCGCCGCGAGCACCGGCTCCGCCGAACTCATCTGCTCCGGCGTCAGCACCGGCTGCGGCGCGAGCACGGGCTCCGCCTTGAAACTGGGTTCGCGCGGGCCGTCGAGTTCGGCCGCATCGCCCGACGTTTGGCGCGGCTGCACAGAATGACCTCGCACGAGAACCTCGTGCAAGGTCGGGATCGAATCGTCGTTGGGATCGGACACGTGCGCTCTCCGTGTTTGAGTCGAAGCTGAAGCAGCCCGCGTGCACGCCGAATGCCTGAGACCAGACACGACGCGCGCGACGCGGACCGAATGGGACCTAGCTGCCTTGCTTGTAGTTGTTCAGAGCATAGCCGCGATCGCGATAGAAGCGATAGCGTTCGCGGCCCGCCGCGAGCTCCTCGTGTGCGTTACCGACCACTTCCAGCAATCTTTCGAAGCGCGCGAATTGCGCCGGCACCGTGGCGCCCAGATTGAGCAGCACCTGATGATGCGGCACATCGTCGAGGCTGGAAGCCAGCACGATCGGCGTTTGCGCGGCGAGTGGCGTGCCTGCCATGCAATGCGGCACGAAGTCGAGCGGCGCGAAGGTCCACAACTGTTCGTCGAAGGCCTTCAGGCGCGCCGGCTCGGCCAGCACGATGGTCGGCTGGCCCGCCTGATACGCCTTGCGGATCAGGCGGCACGCATACAGCAGCGAATCGCCGACGTTCGAGTGAAAGTCGATTCTCGTCATCGGCGGCTCCGCGTGGCGGCGGCGTTCGCTGCCGCGCCTGCTTCTCTACTGCATTGCGTCATTGCGTGGCGCGACCGTCCGCGGCCCTGTCGATCAGGAACTGCGCGAGCAACGGCACCGGACGGCCGGTAGCGCCCTTCGCCGCACCGCTCTTCCATGCCGTGCCCGCGATGTCCAGGTGCGCCCACGGATAGGCGTCGGTGAAGCGCGACAGGAAACACGCCGCCGTCACGCTGCCCGCCGGACGGCCGCCGATGTTGGCCAGATCCGCGAAATTCGACTTGAGCTGATCCTGATACTCGTCGTCGAGCGGCAGACGCCAGGCCGGGTCGGACGCTTCACGCGATGCGTCGAGCAGCTCGCCCGCCAGCGCGTCGTCTTTCGAGAACAGGCCGCTGTTGTGGTGACCCAGCGCGATAATGCAGGCGCCCGTGAGCGTGGCGATGTCGATCACCGCGGCCGGCTTGAAGCGCTCGGCGTAGGTGAGCGCGTCGCACAGGATCAGGCGGCCTTCGGCGTCCGTATTGAGCACTTCGATCGTCAAGCCCTTCATGCTGGTGACGATGTCGCCCGGCTTGGTGGCCGTGGCCGACGGCATGTTCTCGACAGCCGGGATGATGCCGACCACATTGAGCTTTAGCCCCATTTCGGCGACGGCGCGCAACGTGCCCAGCACCGAACCGGCGCCGCACATGTCGTACTTCATCTCGTCCATGCCTTCACCCGGTTTCAGCGAGATGCCGCCCGTGTCGAACGTCACGCCCTTGCCGACCAGCACCACCGGCGCGGCTTTCGCGGCGCCGCCCTGATACTGCAGCACGATGAATTGCGCCGGTTCGACCGAGCCGGCCGTGACCGACAGGAACGAGCCCATCTTGAGCGCTTCGCACTGCTTCTCGCCCAGCACTTCGACCTTCAGCTTCCAGTCTTTGGCGAGCTTCTTGGCGGTGTTGGCGAGGTAGGTCGGCGTGCAGACATTGCTCGGCAGATTGCCGAGGTCGCGCGTCAGGTCCATGCCGTTGGCGAGCGCGGCGCCCTGCTTCGCGGCCAGCTTGGCAGCCTTCTCGTCGCCCGTGTTGACGCTGAAGACGATGCGCTTCAACGCGCGCGCCGCATTCTCCGGCTTGCTCTTCATCTGCGTGAACTTGTAGGTCAGTTCGCGCAGCGCGAGGATCGCGGCGCGCACGCCCCAGTCGGCCGTGCGTTCGAGGATCGGCGCTTGCGCCAGCGTAAAGGTGACCTGGACGATCTTGGTGCCGAGCAGCGCGCGCCAGGCGGCCCGCACGGCGTCGCCGTAGGCTTTCTGGTTGAAAGCGTCCTGCTTGCCGAGGCCGACCAGCAGCACGCGGGAAGCGCCGATGCCCGACACTTCATGCAGGAACAGCGTGGTGCCGGCCTTGCCGTCCATGTCGCCGGCCTTGATGATGCGGGTCAGCAGGCCGCGGGTGGCCTCGTCGATCTCGAGAGCCGCGCCCGACAGGGTTTGCGACTCGAACACGCCGATTACGATGCAATCGGATTTCCCAGTCAGGAAACCGTTTGACGAGCCTTTGGTCCAATCACAGGCTTTTATGCTAAAGTCCATCGCGCTTGTCCTCGGATAAAATCTGGGCTTAGGATGAAAGCCGCAATTATCCGCTATTTTTCCTGCGGCGGCTGCACCGGAGGTGTGACGGGAAGCAACCCGTGCGCCACTGAGAGCGCCCCCTCTCATCATCAATAATGATCTTCGAACGCTCCCTCCAGCGCGAACTCGCGTATACGGCTGGTGCCGTGTTCATGGTTCTCCTCACGCTCGTGCTGACGACGATGATGATCCGCATCGTCGGCTTCGCAGCCTCGGGCGAGATCGACCCGCGCGACGTGCTGGTCCTGATCGGCCTGACCGTGATCGGCTACCTGGCGATCATGCTCGTCGCGACCCTGTTCGTGTCGATCCTGTTCGTCCTGACCCGTTGGTACAAAGACTCCGAGATGGTCGTGTGGCTCTCCTCGGGTGTCAGTCTGACCCAATTCATCAAGCCGATCGGTATTTTCGCCACGCCGATCATCATCCTCATCATGTTCTTCGTGTTCGTCGGCTGGCCGTGGTCGAACCAGCAAAGCAAGCTGATCCGCGCGCGCTTCCAGCAGCGCGACGAGGTCTCGCTGCTCGCGCCGGGTCAGTTCCGCGAATCGGCCACCAGTCACCGCGTGTTCTTCATCGAGAAGATGTCGGCTGACCAGGCGCGTGTGGAAAACGTGTTCGTGACCAGCACGGAAAACGGCAAGGTCAACGTGGTCGTGTCGAAGACCGGCCATACGGAAACGCGTAAGAACGGCGATCGCTTCGTGGTGCTGGAAAACGGCCGCCGTTACGACGGCCAGCCGGGCCAGCCCGATTTTCGCATCATGGAGTTCGAACGCTACGGCGTGAAGATCCAGAGCCAGCCGGTTGTCAATACGCCCAGTACCACCGGCACGCCCACCCTCACGCTGCTGCGCAACCCGACCAACGACAATCTCGCCGAATTCGCGTGGCGTGCGGGGCTGCCGCTCATCGCGATCAATCTGATGCTGTTGGCCATTCCGCTCGCGCACCAGAATCCGCGGCGCAGCCGCACCATCAATCTCGTCATGGCGGTGCTGATCTATCTGACGTATTCGAATCTGTTGAACGTGGTGCAGTCGTGGATCGAGCAGGGCAAGATGTCGTTCCCGGTCGGGCTGGTGGGTCTGCACGTGATCGTCGCGGCGATTGTCGCGTTCATTTTCTGGCTGCGCGTGCGCAACCGGCCGCTCTTCACGCGGGCAATGTTCAGCCGTTCGCAAGGAGCCTGACCGATGCGCATCTATGAAAGGTACTTCGCGCGTCAGATTTATCTCACGTTCATCTTTATTCTGTTTGCGTTTTCGGGTCTGTTCTTCTTCTTCGACCTGATCAACGAATTGAATTCGGTTGGCCACGGCAACTACAAATTCCAGTACGCGGTATTGCGAGTTGCGTTGCAAACGCCGTCGCGCTTCTACGAAATCATTCCGGTCGCCGCGTTGATCAGCGCGATTTATGTGTTCGCGCAAATGGCCGCGAACTCGGAGTACACGATTTTCCGCGTGTCCGGGCTTGCTACGAATCAGGCGCTGCGTTCGTTGTTGAAGATCGGCATTCCGCTTGTTTTGCTGACGTATCTGATCGGCGAAGTGGTCGGGCCTTATACGGATCAATTGTCGGAGCGCGTGCGGCTCGAGGCGCTGGGGTCTTCGGTGTCGAGTAATTTCGAGTCGGGCGTGTGGGTGAAAGATACGCTCACGGCGCGCGCGGATGGCGAACAGGTGACGCGCTTCGTGAACGTCGGCGAATTGAAGCCCGACGCGACCATCAGCAATGTGCGCATCTACGAGTTCGATTCGAAATTCCGTCTTTCTAACGTGCGGACTGCGAAGAGCGGCAAATATCAGCCGCCGGGCCATTGGCAATTGACCGGCGTGACCGATACGCAATTGATCGACGTGCCCCCTCCTCCGGGCACGCCCGCGGATGCGCTGAATCCGGTGTATCGGGCGAAGGAAGTCGCGGTGCCGGAGTATTCGCTGCGCTCGGAATTGACGCCGCAGATTCTGTCGGTGCTGCTGGTGTCGCCGGATCGGATGTCGATGTTCAATCTGTTCCGGTATATCCAGCATTTGACCGAGAACCATCAGGATACGCAGCGGTATGAAATTGCGCTGTGGCGCAAGCTGCTTTATCCGTTTGCGGTTTTCGTGATGCTGGTGTTGTCGTTACCGTTTGCGTATTTGCATACGCGGGCTGGTGTCGTCGGGATGAAGGTTTTCGGCGGGATCATGCTGGGGATGAGTTTTCAGTTGTTCAATACGCTGTTCTCGCATATTGGCACGTTGAATACCTGGCCTGCTCCTTTGACTGCGGCTACGCCTGGGTTGGTTTATCTGGTGCTCGGGTTGGTTGGGTTGAAGTGGGTTGATCGGCATTAGGAGCTGATGAAATGGCTACGCAAGGGCTGGTTCTCTTTGGTCATGGCGCAAGGGACCCGCGCTGGCGCGAGCCGTTTGAGAGGCTCGCTGAAAAGCTGCGCGCGTTGCGTGCAACGGACGAAACGGCCGGCCCGGTCTCGCTGGCATTTCTCGAGTTGATGGAACCGAGCCTGCCAACGGCGGTGGCTCAAATCGTGGCTCAGGGTTGCGATGTGATTACCGTGGTGCCCGTGTTCTTCGGGCAAGGCGGACATATCAGGAAGGATTTGCCCGAATTGATCGAGCGCTGCCGTGAGGCGCAGCCGGACGTGCGGATCGACTGCGCGGTGGCGGTCGGCGAGGACGAAGCGGTTCTCGATGCGGTCGCGCAGTATTGCCAGCGCCAGGCTGGATGACGCCTGCAAACCGCTGCTGAAGAAAAGCGCCCCTACTCCTGCAGACACTTCCCCCCCCAGCGGCGCGGCTTCATCGCTCAAAGATATTCGACATTCCCGTCGACGCTGATTGCCTGCCCCGAAATGTTTTGCCCCGCCGGCGAAGCGAGGAACAGCGCCATTGCGGCGACGTCGTGCACGGTCACCATCCGTCGCAGCGAAATTTTCTGCAGATATTCGCCCTTCATCTGATCGAAGCCGATTCCGAGTGATTCGGCGCGCGCGGAAATCACGCGGTCCATCCGTTCGCCTTCCACGACGCCCGGCAAGATTGCGTTCACGCGCACATTGTTCGGTCCAAGCTCGATCGCCAGCGACTTGACCATCCCGACAATCGCCCATTTGCTCGCCGCGTACGGCGTGCGGAACGCGTAACCGAGGCGTCCCGCGACCGACGCCATCGCAATGATGCCCGGGTTGGCCGACGTTTCCTTCAGCAGCGGCACGGCCTTGCGCAGAAAATAGAACTGGCTGTTCAGGTTCGTCCCGATCGTGCGTTCCCACTCCGCCGGATCGAGGTCCTCGACCGCGCCGGTGGGTCCGGCAATGCCCGCGTTGTTGATCAGCAGATCGAGGCCGCCGAGCTTCGAGCGCGCGTCGTCGATGATGCGGTCTACCTGCGCGCAATCCGACACGTCCGCGACGCCGGCGTGCAGTTGCGGATGCGCGGTTCTGGCGCGGTCGATCGCGGCGGGATCGACGTCGCAGATATAGACGTTCGCGCCGACATCCAGAAACGCCTGCGCGATCGCTGCGCCGATGCCCGCCGCAGCGCCTGAAATCAGTACGCGCAGTCCGGGAGTGGGTCTGAGAAGGTCGATGGTTTTCACGCAGATCCTCGAATGTTTAAAGCGTCATACCGCCGGATGCTTCGATCACGGCGCCGTTGATATAGCTCGCTTCGTCGCTCGCGAGAAAGGCGTAGATATTGGCGATCTCCTCGGGCGTGCCGAGCCGGCGCAGCGGCACCTGCTCGCGCATTTTCGCGAGCACTTCCTGCGGCACGGTCGAGAGAATCGGCGTGTCGATGAAGCCCGGCGCAATCGCGTTGACGCGAATGCCCTTCGGTCCCAGTTCGCGGCTCCATGTTTTCGTAAAGCCGATCACGCCGAACTTCGCCGCCGCATAGTTGGTCTGGCCGTAGTTGCCGTAGAGGCCGACCACGGAACTTGCATTCAGGATCACGCCCGAGCCTTGAGCGATCATCGTGTCGACGACCGCCTGCGCCGCATGGAACACGCCGCGCAGGTTCACGTCGATCACATCGTCGAATTGCTGGAGCGTCATCTTTTGCAGGCGCGCGTCGCGCGTGATGCCTGCGTTGTTCACCAGCACGTCGATCTGCCGGAACCGCTCGCGCACGTCGGCGACCATGCCGTCCACCGCAGCGCGGTTCGTCACGTCGAGCGTGAAGCCGAGCGCTTGCGCACCCGCCGCGTGGCACGCGGCCACGACTCGGGACACCGCGTCGTGATTCACGTCGCACACCGCGACGCGCGCACCTTCTTTCGCGAATTTGAGTGCGGTCGCAGCGCCGATGCCCTGCCCCGCGCCCGTCACGATGGTGACCTTTCCGTTCAATCTCATTGTTTGTTCTCGTAGTCGGAAGCGCCGCAATGGCGCTGCAGTTATGACTCGGTGTTCAACAGCGGTTCGGCGAGGCTCGCCGCGCGTCCCTCTGACTGAATCGCCTTCGCGAGCAAAGGCACGAGGACCAGGCCGAGAACCGACGCGCCCACGACCACCGAAAAGCCGGACGCGCTATGACCTGACGCACTTTCCGCGAGGCCGAACAGATACGGCCCGACGAATCCGCCGATCAGGCCGATCGTGTTGATGAACGCGAGTCCCGCCGCGGCCTGGATGCCGTGCAGCCGCTTCATCGCGATTGCCCAGTAGAGCGGCAACACGCCGCCCGCGAAGAACGCGGTCGCGACGAACAGCAGGAGTTGTGTCGACAGCACGCTCGTCGACATGAACAGGATCGCGCTGGTCACCAGCCCCAAGGTCAGCACGCCCAGATAGAGACAGTCGTTCGTCACCCGGCGATGAATGCGCGGCAGCACCAGCACGCCGAGCAGAAAGCCGATCCCGACACTGCTCGACAACACGCCGATCATCAGCGGCGATTTCACATGCATCTGCTGGATCATCGCGGGCGTGAAGAACACGAGCCCGACGAACGCGACCTGGTTCAGAAAGTAGATCAGGCCGATCAGCACCGTGGCCGGACGCTTCAACGCGGCGACCCAGTCCTGCGAGAACATTCCCGGATGCGCGGCATCCGGCACGGCGCGCGCTTCGAGTGCGCGCGCTTCGTCGGCAGACAGCCAGCGTGCGTCGGACGGCTTTTCCGGCAGCTTGAACCACAGAAGCACGCCCACGAAGATGGTCGGCAAGCCTTCGAGCAGGAACAGCCACTGCCAGCCGTGCAGGCCGCCCAAGCCGTCCATCTGCATGAACGCGCCGCCCAGCGGATTGCCGATCACGAGCGCAAGCGCCGGCGCGGTGTAAATCCAGCCCACCGCCACCGAGCGATCCTGCGGCGCGAACCACATCGTCACCATATACATCAGCGCCGGGAAAAGACCCGCTTCGGCGATGCCGAGCAGCACGCGGATCGCATAGAACGACCACTCGCCCTGCACGAACATCATCGACGCCGAGAGCGCGCCCCACGTGATCGCGATCCGCGCGATCCAGCGACGCGGCCCGACCCGGTGCGCGACCAGATTGCTCGGCACTTCGAGCAGCGCGTAGCCGATGAAGAAGATGCCCGCACCGAGACCGTACGCGGCCGCGCTGATGCCGAGATCGGTGGCGAGCCGCGCCTTCGCGAGCGACACGTTGGTGCGGTCGAGGTACGACATGAAATAGATCACGCACATCAGCGGGATCAGTCTAAGCATCGCCTTATGCGTCGCGATGCGATGCAGCGCGTTGCCGGCAGGGCCGGCGCTTTGGGTTGTCATGATGTCTCCACCTAAGAAGGCGTGTTGTTGTTTTTATCGATTGGGTTTGACCGGCTCGCCGGTTCAGCGGGTCGGCGGCTTGCGCGGGCACCGGCTCAGAAGCTGACCTTGTCCGCACCTTTAAGGCCGAGCATCTGTCGCGCTTCGGCCGGTGTCGCGATCTCGAACGACAGCTCTTCGAGAATGCGGCGAATCTTGCGCACCTGCTGAGCGTTGCTTTCGGCTTTCACGCCCTTAGACAGATACACGCTGTCTTCGAGGCCCACGCGCACGTTGCCGCCCATGATCGCGCCCATCGTCACGAACGCCATCTGATGACGGCCCGCGCCAAGAATCGAGAACTGGTAGTTTTCGCGGCCGAACAGCCGGTCGGCGGTCGAACGCATCACCGTCATGTTCTCGGGGTCCGCGCCGAGTCCGCCGAGAATGCCGAATACCGATTGAATGAAGAACGGCGGCTTGATCAAACCCTGGTCGACGAAATGCGCAAGGTTGTACAGATGCCCGACGTCGTAGCATTCGAACTCGAAGCGTGTGCCGGCCTCGCCCAGTTCGAGCAGGATGCTTTTGATGTCCTTGAAGGTATTGCGGAAGATCGTGTCTTCCATCCCCTCGATGTAGTCCTTCTCCCAGTCATAGCGCCACGACTGCATGCGCGCGGCGATCGGGTGAATCGAGAAGTTCATCGAGCCCATGTTCAGCGAGCACATTTCCGGCTTCGCGAGGCGCGGGTAGGCGAGCCGGTCGGCAAGCGTCATGCGCGTACTGCCGCCAGTCGTGACGTTGATGACCGCGTCGGTGGCCTCGACGATCGCGGGCACGAATTGCCGGAACACTTCGGGCGAAGGCGTGGGTTTGCCGTCGGCGGGATTACGTGCGTGCAGATGCAGGATCGCGGCACCGGCTTCGGCCGCTTCGATCGACTGGGCGGCGATCTGCGCGGGCGTCACAGGGAGATATTCGGACATCGACGGCGTATGCGTCGCGCCGGTCACTGCGCAGGAAATAATGACTTTGCGGTTGAGCAAGGGTGTCTCCTTATCGGCGGCGATCCACGAATGGACTGCCTGTTGTGATACCGATATTAGTGGGATACGATGCCGTCCGTAAGGTCATTTTCGGACACGCGGATGTTGTTCCGGGACAATCTGAGGTGAAGCCATGCCGTCGAAGTTGCCGTTGCAGAACGAGCGCATTTACGCGCCGTACAAGATCGCAGCCCTGGTCGAAGTGCTCGGCGAACAGGGCATTGCGCCCGAGGACTGCCTGAAGGGCAGCGGTGTGGACGCCGAGCGGATCAACGATGCAGCGGCGCTGACTTCGGTGCGGCAATACATGGCCGTGTGCCGCAATGCGATCCTGCTGTCATGCAGTCCGGCGACGCCGTTCATCACCGGCTCGCGGCTGCATCTGTCCGCATACGGGATGTACGGCTATGCGCTGATGTCTTGCCTGTCGTTGCGCGATTACTTCCGGCTGGGCGTGAAGTATCACCAGCTCGCAACGCCGACGCTCACGATCGAATGGACCGAATATCCGGACGAAGGCATCTGGACATTTCCGGACGCTTTCATCTCCGGTCCGTCGCCCGAACTGCGCCAGTTCCTGCTCGAACAGCAGTTCATGCAGCACGTCACGCATCTTCAGGACGTTGCAGGGCGAAGCTGTCCGCCGACCAAAGCCTGCTTTTCGTATCCGGCGCCCGCACATGCGGACGTCTACAGCGAGTACCTTGGTTGTCCGTGCTATTTCGATCAGCCGCAGTGCGAGCTTCATTACGACAGCAGCATTCTCGAGCAGAAGCCGCAGCTCGCGCACCAGCTCACCGCCACGTTATTGCAGGAAACCTGCGATCGGTTGATCGGGCAGGCAAAGACATCGGTCGGCGTATCGGGGGAGGTGTATCAGATGCTGATGCGCAAGCCCGGCGAATTTCCGGGGATGGAAGAAGCCGCGCAAGCATTGAAGATGACGAGCCGCACGTTACGACGGCGGCTGGAGAGCGAAGGCACGTCGTTCGTCGCAATCGTCGACGACGTGCGCTGTTCGCTTGCCACTGAATATCTGAAGACCACGAAGATGAGCACCGACGATATCGCGATGCTGCTCGGCTTCAGCGACCCCGCGAATTTCCGGCGGGCACTCAAGCGCTGGACAGGGAAAGGGCCGGGAGAGTTGCGGGGCTGATTACGGGGCGATGGTTACGCGGCGACCCGCATTCCGTCAGCCGCACGCACCACGTCGAGCCGCCGCTCGGCGAACGCGTCGCCGATCATCAGCAGGCTCGGCTGCGATGCATCGACCCAGCGCTGCGCGTCGCCGGCTGCGAGTTCTTCGAGTGTCAGCGTCAGCATGCGCTCGCGCTCGGTGCTGCAAGCTTCGACAATCGCCACCGGCGTGGCAGCAGGCTTGCCGGCATCGATCAACTGCTGCGCGATCTCGACGCCGCTATCGCGGCCCATGTAAAACACGAGCGAGTCCGCATTCACCTGTTCACGAATCTCATCGGAACCCGGCGCACGGCTGAACGTGGCCAGCGCGACACTGCGCGATACACCCCGCAGCGTCAGCGAGCGCTTCAACGACGCCGCGCTCGCCAGCGCAGCGGTGATTCCAGGCACCACTTCATAGTCGATACCGGCCGCTTCCAGCGCCCGCATCTCCTCATCGGCGCGGCCGAACAGCATCGGGTCGCCGCCTTTCAGGCGTACCACCACGTCGTGCTCCAAAGCGGCGTCGACGATCTGCTTGTTGATGAACTGCTGGGCTGTCGACAATTGCCCGCAACGCTTACCCACCGCAATCCGCCGCGCACGCGCTGGCGCGTAATCGAGCATGGCCGCTTCGACCAGCGCGTCGTGCAATACCACGTCGGCGGTGCCGAGCAGGCGCGCGCCACGTACCGTAATCAGGTCCGCAGCGCCGGGCCCCGCGCCGATCAGATAAACCTTACCCATTTGAATCAACCTGTTGGTTGGGGCGCGAGCCACGCAGTATTGCGTCGCCATGCGCCCTCGCCCGCTTACGCAGAAAACGCCCGAATCATCCCAGCCGCAACGGTGTGATGCGTCGCCTCATCGATCAGCACAAACGCGCCCGTGCCCTGATGCGAGTCATACACATCGCACACCAGCGGCTTCTGCAACGTCAGCGCCACGCGGCCGATGTCGTTCATCGCCAGTTCCTTGCGATCGGTCGCTTGCGACAGCGTATGCACGTCGAGCACCTCCTTGATCGCACCGATCCGCGCGAACACCGTATTGGTGGTCTGCTTCAACAGATACTTGCGTTGCGTCGACAGCGGCGTGTCGTCGAACCAGCACAAGTCGGCTTCCAGCTTCTTCGCCGGCTCCGGCGCCGCTTCACGCAGCACGAAGGTGTCGCCACGCGAGACGTCCACATCTTCCGCGAGACGGATCGTCACCGTTTGACCCGCGAACGCGCGGTCCACCGCCGCCGTGCCGCCAGGCACCGGCGCAATGATCTCGGCGACCGTTGCTTCACGATTGGCCGGCAGCACGACGATCGTATCGCCGAGCTTGACTTCGCCGGCTTCGACACGGCCCATGTAGCCGCGGAAATCGTCGGCCTGGCTGCCATCCTGACGCGCCACCCACTGCACCGGGAAACGCAGCGCCTGACCTGTCGGCACTTCGACCGGCAACGCTTCGAGCAGGTCCAGCAGCGGTTCGCCCGCGTACCACGGCATGCTTTCGCTCGCCGTCACGATGTTGTCGCCCTTGAGCGCCGACACCGGCACGAAGCGCACATCGTTCAAACCCAATTGACGCGCGAGTTCGACATACGCGTCGCGAATCTCGTTGAAGCGCTGCTCGCTGTAATCGACGAGATCCATCTTGTTGATCGCGACAATCGCGTGCTGCAAACCGAGCAGCTTGACGATCGCGCTATGACGCTTGGTTTGCGGCAGCAATTGCGCCACGCCATCCACAAACGTCACACGCGTCGCGTCGACGAGAATGATCGCCGCGTGCGCGGTCGACGCGCCCGTCACCATGTTGCGCGTGTACTGCTCGTGGCCCGGCGTATCGGCGATGATGAACTTGCGCTTCGCGGTCGCGAAGTAACGGTACGCGACGTCGATCGTGATGCCTTGCTCACGCTCGGCTTCGAGGCCATCGGTCAGCAGCGACAGATCGATTTCGTCGCCGACGGTACGCTTATTCTTCGCGCGCGACAGTGCCGAGAGCTGGTCTGAAAGCACAGCCTTGCTGTCGTACAGCAGGCGGCCGATCAACGTGCTCTTGCCATCGTCGACGCTGCCCGCGGTAATGAAACGCAGCACGCCGAGGTCTTCTGGTTGGTGAATACCGCTCATGATTGCTTTACCCTCGTTCGTGTGCTTAGAAATAACCTTGCTTCTTACGCTGTTCCATCGCGGCTTCGGAGACCTGATCGTCCATCCGCGTCGCGCCGCGCTCCGTGATTTCGGTCACGGCCGTTTCGGCGATGATCTTCTCGAGATCGTCCGCATCGCTTTCCACCGGGCACGTGCAGCTAATGTCGCCGACGGTACGGAAGCGCACCAGCGCCGTTTCGCTGACTTCGCCTTCACGCATCGGCGTGAGCGGCGTAACCGGAACAAGCAGGCCATTGCGGCGCACGATCTCACGCTGATGCGCGTAGTAGATCGACGGCAGTTCGAGCTGTTCGCGAGCGATGTACTGCCACACGTCGAGTTCGGTCCAGTTCGAAATCGGAAACACGCGCAGATGTTCGCCGCTATGCAGACGCGCGTTATACAGGCTCCACAGTTCCGGGCGCTGTGCCTTCGGATCCCATTGGCCGAATTCGTCGCGGAAGGAGAAAATCCGTTCTTTCGCACGGGCCTTTTCTTCGTCGCGGCGCGCGCCGCCGATCAGCGCGGTGTAGCCATATTCTTCGATGGTTTCGAGCAGCGTCACGGCTTGCGCCGCGTTGCGCGAATCCAGTTCACGGCGCAGGCGCACCGTGCCGCGCTTGATCGAATCTTCCACATGACCCACCACGAGCTCAGCGCCGATCTCTTTCGCGCGACGATCGCGGAAATCGATCACTTCGTCGTAGTTGTGACCGGTGTCGATATGCACGAGCGGGAACGGCAGCACAGTCTTGCGATTAGCGCCAATGCCGAAGGCCTTCAGCGCGAGGTGCAGCACCACGACCGAATCCTTGCCGCCCGAAAACAGCAGCGCGGGCTTGCTGCATTCAGCGACCAGTTCGCGCAGGATGTGAATCGACTCGGCTTCGAGCCAGTCGAGGTGATCCATACGGTTTGCCGTGTTGGCGAGCGGTGCGTTCACAGTGGAATCGAGCGTGGTGCTCATATCTGGGTCCTTCGTTGGTTCGCGTCGCAAGCGGTTGCTCGCGTCGCGGAAGTATTCAAATCGGTATGTGCGGTGTTCGGGCCGAAAACCAAGGCCCGTTCGCTCAAACTTCAGGCCGAGGCGTTTGCGCTGCGATCGACCGCGATCGGCGTAATCGTCGTGATGTGCAGTCCGCATTCCTTCGTATCGCGCGACTCCCACCACCAGCGCCCTGCCCGGCTATCTTCACCGGGGCGCACGGCGCGCGTACACGGTTCGCAGCCGATGCTCGGGTAACCGCGTGCATGCAGCGGATTGACGGGCACGTCGAACGCTTTCAGATAGGCCCACACTTCGGCTTCGGTCCAGTCGGTCAACGGATTGAACTTGGCGATGTTGCGCGCGGCGTCGTGCTCTTCCGCATGCAACTCGGCGCGCGTCACCGACTGCTCGCGGCGTTGGCCCGTGACCCATGCGCTCACGTCAGACAGCGCGCGGTTCAATGGCTCGACCTTGCGGATTTCGCAGCAGCGCTTGCGCAGATCGACGCTTTCGTAGAACGCGTTCAGACCGTGCGAGCCGACGTATTCCTCGACCGCCGCGGCTTGCGGATGAAACTGTTCGATGTCGTAGCCGTAGCGCTCTTTCACGCGATCGAGCATGCCGAGCGTTTCCGCATGCAAACGGCCGGTGTTCAGCGAGAAGATGCCGATTTTCACGCCGCGCGACAGAATCGCATGCGTGAGCAGCATGTCTTCCGCTGCGAGGCTGCTGGCGAGTTTCACGTTCTCGTGACGCGCGGCGATCGAGTCGAGCAGCGCATCGAGGCGCTCGACCTTCGCAGCGAGTTCCGGCGTGAGGGCTTGATCTTCGCTCATGCCGATGCCTTCGCCAGTTCGCCCGCTTCACGGCGGCGGAATAGCGGCGACGAATTCACCGCGCCCTGATAGTTGAAGCTGAATTCGTCGAACGCTTTGAGCGCGTCGTCGAAGTCTTTATCGGCGCGCAATGCGTATGCGTCGAAACCGCAACGGAACATGAATGCCAACTGATCGCGCAGCACGTCGCCGATTGCACGCAGTTCGCCCTTGTAGCCATAGCGCTCGCGCAGCAGGCGGCCGATGCTGTAGCCGCGGCCGTCGCGGAACACCGGGAAGTCCACGCCGATCAGCGCGATCTTGTCGAAGTCGGCGACGATATCCGCCGGTTCGCTATCCGGCGCGAGCCACACGCCGATTTCAGCGGCGCTGCGCGAAGCAATCAACGCATCGCGCTCAGCCTGCCACAACGCGAGTGGCACCAGCACCTTGCCCGCGGGCAATTCGTTTACCGTGGGCAGCGTACCGTCTTCCGCGGCGCGCACCACCGTCCAGTCATCGTTGACGATCGCGCGATTCTTGATGATAGAAGCCATCTGTTCAGTATCCTTTTCGCGGTTACGCGTGAGCCGGTTGACGCGAGGCGTACACACGTTCCTTGAACGGGGTGATGCCGATGCGGTTGTACGTTTCGATGAAGCGCTCGCCTTCGTGGCGGTTTTCCACGAACGTATCGATCACCTTGCTCATCACGTCCGGCATTTCTTCCGCCGAGAACGACGGGCCGATCACGCGGCCGAGGTGAGCGCCGGTAGCGCCCGTGCCCTGCTCGCCGCCGAGCGTCACCTGATACCACTCCGAGCCGTCCTTATCGACGCCCAGAATGCCGATGTTGCCGACGTGGTGGTGACCGCACGCATTGATACAGCCCGAGATGTTCAGCGACACGTCGCCGAGGTCGTACACGTAGTCCAGATCGTTGAAGCGTTCCTGAATGGCCAGCGCGATCGGAATCGACTTCGCATTTGCGAGCGAGCAGAAATCGCCGCCCGGGCACGCGATGATGTCGGTCAGCAAGCCGATATTCGGCGTCGCGAAACCTTGCGCCTTGGCCTTTTCCCACAGCGCGAACAGGTCACGCTTCTTCACGTTGGCGAGGATCAGGTTCTGTTCGTGCGACACGCGGATTTCGCCGAGCGAGTACTCGTCGGCCCAATCGGCGACGGCTTCCATTTGCGCATCGGTTGCGTCGCCCGGAGCGATCGTGGTCGGCTTGAGCGACAGCGTCACCGACGAGTAGCCCTCGACTTTGTGCGGACGTACGTTACGTTCGACCCAACGCGCAAACGCACGGTTTTCCAGCAGATGCTTTTCGAACGATGCGTCGGTATCCGCGAGCTTTTCGTACACCGGCGGCTGGAAGTACTGCGACACGCGATCCACTTCGGCTTGCGTGAGCGTCGAAGGACCGTCCTTCAGGTGTTGCCATTCTTCTTCGACTTGCGCCGAGAACTTCTCCGGGCTCAACGCCTTCACGAGAATCTTGATGCGCGCCTTGTACATGTTGTCGCGGCGGCCGTAGCGGTTGTACACGCGCAGCACGGCTTCGCAATACGTCAGCAGATGTTGCCACGGCAGGTCTTTCCGGATGATCGCGCCGATGATCGGCGTACGGCCCATGCCGCCGCCGGCCAGGATGTCGGCCACCAGCTCACCCTGCTCGTTCTTGCGCAGATACACGCCCATGTCGTGAATCTGCACGGCAGCGCGGTCTTCCTTCGAACCCGACACGGCGATCTTGAACTTGCGCGGCAGCCATGCGAATTCCGGGTGGAACGTCGACCATTGGCGCAGAATTTCGGCCCACGGACGCGGATCGACGACTTCATCCGGCGCGACGCCGGCAAACTGGTCAGCAGTGATGTTGCGGATGCAGTTGCCCGATGTCTGAATGCCATGCATTTGCACTGCGGCGAGCTTGCGCAGAATTTCCGGCGTTTCTTCGAGCTTGATCCAGTTGTACTGGATGTTCGAACGCGTCGAGAAATGGCCATAACCGCGGTCGTGTTCGCGCGCGATCTGCGCGAGCACGCGCATCTGGTCGCTGCGCAGGTTGCCGTACGGAATCGCGATGCGGTGCATGTACGCGTGACGCTGGTAGTACAGGCCGTTCTGCAGGCGCAGCGGACGGAACTCCTCTTCGCTCAATTCGCCCGACAAGCGGCGGCGAACCTGATCTGCGTACTGCGCGACCCGTTCATCGACGATGGTCTGGTCGTACTGATCGTATTGATACATTCGGGGACCCCAATTTTTTGCAAGTGAAGCATGACGGTCCGGTTCCGCCACGCTCTGGACCTCCTCTTTGTCAGTCTTCGCCAATGAACGTTTAGACCCATCGCTCATTTGCTTATGACAAATACAGATATCCATATTGAAAAAGATGGACAGATCGTAATAAACTGCCCTTATATTTCAAACGACTAAAAAATTCTTTTGATATGCGGAGAGGTTATATATGAACCTGCACCAATTCCGCTTCGTCCGCGAGGCTGTGCGGCAGAACTTCAACCTGACCGAAGCTGCCAAGGCGCTGTTTACCAGCCAGCCGGGCGTTTCCAAGGCAATCATCGAGCTGGAAGACGAACTGGGCGTGGAAATCTTCACGCGCCACGGCAAGCGCGTGCGCTCGTTGACCGAGCCGGGACGCATCATTTTGCAGTCAGTCGAGAAGATCCTGCAGGAGGTGGAGAGCCTCAAACGGGTCGGTAAAGATTACGCGGCGCAGGATCAGGGCAATCTGGTGATCGCCGCCACCCACACGCAGGCGCGCTACTCGCTGCCAGCCGCCATCGCCGAATTCAAGAAGCGCTTTCCCAAAGTTCACCTTTCGATTCTGCAAGGCAGCCCGACTCAGGTCGCCGAAATGGTGCTGCACGATCAGGCCGATCTCGCCATCGCCACCGAAGCAATTGCCAACTATAAGGAACTGGTGTCGCTGCCGTGCTTCCAGTGGCACCACGTCGCCGTGATGCAACCGGATCATCCGCTGCTCGACCGCAAACTTTTGTCGCTGGATGATCTGACCCAGTATCCGCTGATCACCTACGACAACGCGTTCGCCGGCCGCACCAAGATCAACGAGGCGTTCCGGCTGCGCGGGCTGCATCCGGATATCGTGCTCGAAGCAATCGACGCCGACGTGATCAAGACCTACGTGGAATTGGGCCTCGGCGTCGGCATCATGGCGGATATCGCGTTCAACGCCGAGCGCGACCGCCATTTGCGCGCGATGCCGGTTGGCCACCTGTTTGGCAGCAATGTGACGCGGGTCGCGCTGAAACAGGGCGCCTATTTGCGCAGCTATGTGTATACGCTCGTCGAGCTGTTGTCGCCGAGCATGAACCGCAAGCTGATCGAGCAGGCGCTCAAGGGCGAACACGAAACCTACGAACTTTGATAACACCACCGCTTCTCGCTACGGAGACCCTTCGATGACGTCGTATAAGAAAAAATTCAGCGGCCTCACCGCCGCTTTAGGTTTTGGCGCGCTGTTGCTCGCCACCGCTGCACACGCCGACATCAAGGTCGGCATCGATCTGTCGAGCACCGGCCCGGCGGCTGTGATCGGCATCACCAGCAAGAACGCGATGCTGATGTGGCCGGCCACGATCGCCGGCCAGAAAGCCGACTACATCTTCCTCGACGACGCCTCCGACCCAGGCGCCGCCGTGCGCAACATCCGCAAGCTGATCAACGAGGATCATGTGGACGTGATCGTCGGCCCGAACATCACGCCGGCGGCAATGGCCGCGCTCGATCCGGTCGCCGAGAGCCAGACGCCGATGATCACGCTGATCGGCTCGGCAAGCGTCGTGGAGCCGCAGGAAGGCAAGAAGGTGTGGGCCTACAAGATGGCGCAAACCGACAGCGCGATGGCCGACGTGATGACGCGCTACATGTCGAACCACAATGTGAAGACGGTGGGCTTCATCGGTTTCGCGGACGGCTACGGCGAAAGCTGGCTTAACGAGTTCAGCAAGTTCGCGGCGCTGCGTCATATTCAGTTGGTGGCCACCGAGCGCTACAACCGCACCGATGCGAGCGTCACCGGCCAGATTCTGAAACTGATGGCCGCCAAGCCGGACGCGATCCTGATCGCCGGCGCCGGCACGCCGACCGTGCTGCCGCAGCGCACGCTGATCGAGCGCGGCTTCAAAGGTCCGATCTATCAGACGCACGGCATCGCCACGCCGGAGTTCATCAAGCTGGGCGGCAAGGACGTGGAAGGCACGCTGTTCCCGACGCAGCCGGTCGTGGTGGCGCGCACGCTGCCGGCCGATCATCCGGCGAAGAAGGCGGCGCTCGCTTTCACGAACGAATACGAAGCGAAGTACGGCCCGGGCAGCGTGACGCAATTCGCGGGCGATGCCGCGGGCGTGTTTCCGCGTTTGCAGGACGCCGTGGCCCGCGCGTTGAAGACGGCGCAGCCGGGCACGCCGGCGTTCCGCATCGCGCTAAGAGACGAACTGGAGCACGCGCATGAACTGGTCGTGCCGAACGGTGTGGTCAACACGAGCCCGAAGGATCACGTGGGGTTGGATCAGCGGGCGAGTGTGATGGGTGTGATCAGGAATGGGAAGTTTGTTTATTTGAGTCAGTAAGATAGCCGCATCCAGGTAGCCGCACCGCCCGGACGCGCCAGTCGGGCGGTGCGCACGCTCTATACTGCATTGATGGTCGTGCAGTGGGCGTGCGGCAGAGCATGCGTGTACGGTTTCTATTGAACGTATCGAAAAATCGTACACGCTGAAAAAATCGTATAACGCTCGAATAGCCGCGGCGAACAGGGCGATTAGCCACCAAAGAAATCATCAACAATCCGGCACGCCACTGTCTGCTGTTAAAGTGCAACCCTTCAGCCAGCCGTCTCCCACATCATGCGCACCACCCGAGCCATCCACGCCGTCGAGCGGTTGAAAACCCGCAGCGGCAATCCGCAGTTCGCCGCGATCAGCCTGTCCGGCGGCCTGTTCTATCTGGTCGACAAATCGAGCGGCACGGACAAGAAAGTCTCCGATCCGCTGACGCTCGACGACTTCGTCAAATTCGTCGACGGGTTCGGTCCACCAAAGCCACGCAAAGCAAGCAAGCTGGATATCGCGTTCGAAGAGCAGATCAAAAAGAGCAAGGGCGGTTGAGTACGGCGATCAATCCCGCTCATGGTTCACGCCGCAAGATAAACCGGCTCTCAAGCGCTGCGCGCGATCTCCCGCCACTGCCCATCCGCCGCGCTACTCGCGAGCATGGCATCGATAAACCGCAGCCCCGCCACGCCATCCTCCACCGTAGTCAGTAACAGGCTCTCGGCGGGCAACGCGCGCCCCGCGGCCAACGCTTCGATCTGCAAGGCCGCGTCTTTGTACAACTGCGCGAACGCTTCCAGATAACCTTCGGGATGTCCCGAGGGCACGCGCGTCGCGTGGGCCGCGATCGCGCTCTTCACGCGCCCGCGTGTCAGGCGCTCCGCCGCGCCGCCCAACGGCGTGAACCACAATTCATTCGGATGTTCCTGATCGAACGCGAGACCCGCCTTCGTTCCGTACACCCGCAAACGCAAGGCGTTTTCCGCGCCGCTCGCCACCTGGCTCGCCCACAACATGCCGCGCGCGCCGTTCGGATAACGCAGCATCGCCTGCACGTGATCGTCGATCCGGCGCCCCGGCACGAAGGTATGCACTTCCGCCGCGAGTGCATGCGGCGTCATACCCGTGACAAACGCAGCAAGATGATAAGCATGCGTGCCGATATCGCCGAGACATCCCGCCGGCCCCGCTAACGCCGGATCGGTGCGCCAACCCGCCTGCTTGTTCGTGCCGCTCGTTTCGATCGGCTCCGCCAGCCAGTCCTGCGCGTATTCGACCTGCACGACGCGTATTTCGCCCAACTCGTCGCTTTCGATCAACTCGCGGGCATGACGCACCAACGGATAGCCAGAATACGTATGCGTCAATGCAAACAGCTTGTTCTTCTCACGAGCCAGTTTCGCCAGCGCCTCGCCTTCCGCGAGCGAGATCGCCAGCGGCTTGTCGCACACGATGTGAATGCCGGCTTCGAGAAACGCCGTCGCGACCGGCGCGTGCAGATGATTCGGCGTGACGATCGCCACCGCGTCGATGCCGTCCTCGCGCGCGGCTTCGGCGCGCGCCATGTCGCGCCAGTCCGCGTAGCTGCGCGCGATTCCCGCCTCATCGGCGCTCGCCTGCGCACGCTTCGGATCGGACGACAACGCGCCCGCCACCAGTTCGAACCGGTCGTCGAGCCGCGCCGCGATCCGATGCACCGAGCCGATGAACGCGCCCTGCCCGCCGCCGACCATTCCCAGTTTGAGCCTTCGTTGTGGCATCGCCATTACTCCTTCGCGTTATGGCCGCACACCTTAAATGCCGAGCACACGCTTCAACTGCGCGGCATCCACGCCGCTGCCCGCGAAATCGTCGAATGCATGCTCGGCCACGCGGATGATGTGCCGCCGAATAAACTCGGCGCCTTCGCGTGCGCCGTCGTGCGGATGCTTCAGCGCGCACTCCCATTCGAGCACGGCCCAGCCCGGAAAATCGTATTGCGCCATCTTCGAGAAGATCGCGCCGAAATCGATCTGGCCGTCGCCGAGCGATCTGAAGCGCCCCGCCCGCTCGACCCAGCCGCTATAGCCGCCATACACGCCCTGCTTGCCGTTCGGACGAAACTCCGCGTCCTTCACATGGAACGCCTTGATGCGCTCGTGATAGATGTCGATGAACGCAAGGTAGTCGAGCTGCTGCAAAACGAAATGGCTTGGATCGTAGAGGATGTTGGCGCGCGCATGCTGCTTCACCGCGTCGAGAAACCGCTCGAAGGTCACGCCGTCGTGCAGGTCTTCACCGGGATGCAGTTCGTAGCACACGTCCACGCCTGCTGCGTCGAAGGCATCGAGAATCGGCGTCCAGCGGCGTGCGAGTTCGTCGAACGCCGCTTCGACCAAACCTGCGGGACGCTGCGGCCACGGGTACAAATACGGCCACGCGAGCGCCCCTGAAAACGACACGTGTGTGGTCAATCCCAAACGCTGCGACGCCTTCGCCGCGAGCTTCATCTGCTCGATCGCCCACTGCGTGCGTGCGGCCGGATCGCCGCGCACATGCGGCGCGGCAAAGCCGTCGAATAACGCGTCATACGCCGGATGCACAGCGACGAGCTGCCCTTGCAGATGCGTCGAGAGTTCGGTGATCGTCACGCCCGCGTTGTCCACGATCTCGCGCAACTCGTCGCAATACGTCTGGCTCGCCGCCGCCTGTTCGAGATCGATCAGGCGGCTGTCGCACGGCACCTGAATCCCCTTGAAGCCGAGACCCGCGGCCCACTCGGCAAGATGCGCGAGGTTGTCGAACGGCACTTCGTCGCCCATGAACTGGGCGAGAAAGATTGCCGGCCCTTGGATGGTTTTCATCGTATGGCTCCTCGAACGAGGGCGCGCTCGCCGTGCCGCTGCCGCGCAACGTGCGGCTCAGGCTTCGGCGGCGCGCCCCGAATGCTCAGCTCAGAACGGCGAGTCCGGGAAATAGAACTGTTGCGCGTTTTCCTTCGTGATCAGCACCGACGGAATGATCGTGGTGGCCGGCAGCTTGTCGCCCTTCAGACGCGCTTCGGCGGTGAGCTTGATCGCGTCGTAGATAAACTTCGGCGAGTACGACACGTCGGCCTTAATCATCGGCGCGCCGTCCATCACGTTCTTCACCATGCCCTTCGAACCCGCGCCGCCAAACACGATCTTGATGTCGGTGCGCTTGGCCTGCTCGATCGCCTTGATCACGCCGACGGCCATGTCGTCGTCGGCGGCCCAGACGGCGTCGATGTGCTTGAAGCGCGTCAGGTAATCCTGCATGACCTTGAAGGCGTCGTCGCGATTCCAGTTCGCGTACTTCGCATCGAGAATCTTGATGTTCGGATACGCCTTCAGCACGCCGGTAAATGCGGTCCAGCGTTCGTTGTCGAGCGTCGTCGGAATGCCTCGCAGCGCAACGATATCGCCCTTGCCGCCCAACTCCTTCGCCAGAAACTCGGCGGGAATCTTGCCGAACGCGGTGTTGTCGCCCGCCACGTACGCATCCTGCGCGCTGGTGTCGGTCAGGCCGCGATCCACCACCGTCACGTACACGCCCTTCTTTTTCACCTGCGCAACCGGTTGCGTGAGCGAAGCCGATTCGAACGGGAAGATCACGAGCGCATTGATCTTGTTCACCGTCACCAGATCCTGCAACTGGTTCGCCTGTTCAGGCGCGCCGGCCGCGGTCTTAACGATCACTTTCAGATCGGGATGCGCCTTCTCCAGATCGGTCTTGGCCTTGTTTGCCCACCAGACGATGCCGCCCGTGAAGCCGTGGTCGGCCGTCGGAATCGCAACACCCAATGTGACTTTTTCGTCGGCGCGAGCAATGTTCGCCGTGCCAAGTATTCCCAACGCCAGCATGCCGGCGCCGACCGCTCGAATGACCTGCTTCATGGTTGTGTCTCCTTTTGTGAGGCGTTCGTGCGCCCCGATTCTCAACTCGCCGTGATTGCAAAATTCAAGGCGCAATATGAAGCGCCACCGCTACCGCCGTCCACGTTGTACGAACGCGACGAAGATAATCACTACGCCCTGCACCGCCGCGTTCAGATACACGCTGATGATGCTGGTCAGATTCAGAATGTTGGCGATCACCGAGAGCAGGATCGCGCCGATCACCGTGCCGATCACGCGCCCTTCGCCGCCCTTGAGCGCGGTGCCGCCGACCACCACCGAGGCGATCGCTTCGAGCTCCCAAAGCAAACCGGTCGTCGGCGTGGTCGAGCCGAGCCTCGGCACATACAGCACCGTGGCCACGCCCACGCAAATCCCAAGCAACACATACGTGACGATCTTCACGGTGTCGACGCGAATCGCCGCGTAACGCGCGACCTGCTCGTTCGAGCCGATCGCCTGCACGTGACGGCCGAACGCCGTGCGATTGAGGATCAGCGCGCCGCCGGCCGCGACCACGAGGAACACCCAGATCGGCACAGGCACGCCGAACAGGCTCGCGTAGTACACCGGACCGTACAAGTCGGACAGCGAGTTATCCAAAGTCAGCGCGCCGCCGTCGGCGAGCCAGGTCAGCACCGCGCGAAAGATGCCCAACGTGCCGAGCGTGACGATGAACGGCTCGATGCGCCCTTTGGTGATCAGCAAGCCGTGCGCGCAGCCGAACAGGCCGCCAAGCATCAGCGCGCCGACGATGCCGAGCGTGAGAATCATCAGCGGCGGAAACGCGTGTCCGCCGACGCCCGCCGCGAGTCCGTTCATCAGCCAGATCATGCTGCCCGCGATCAGCGCCGCCATCGATCCGACCGACAGATCGATGCCGCCCGAAATGATCACGAAGGTCATGCCGACCGCGATGATGCCGATGAACGAAGTGCGCGTGAGCACGTTCATCAGGTTGTCGACGGTGGCGAAATCGCGGTTGAGCAGCGTGCCGATCACGCACAGCGCGATGAGTCCGACGAGGGGCCCGAGCGCATACAGTCGATGCGCGAAGCGCAACGCGCGGCCGGATTGCACGGCTTCAGTGGGTGCCGGTCGCATGGGCGATCAACTCCTCTTCGGTCAGATGGTCGAGCGTGAGCGTGGCTTGCAGGCGTCCCGCGCGCATCACGGCGACGCGGTGGCACAGTCCGATCAGCTCGATCAGTTCGGATGAAATGACAATCACCGCGCGGCCCTGCGCGGCGAGACGATGAATCAGAAAATAGATGTCGCGTTTCGCACCGACATCGACGCCGCGCGTCGGCTCGTCGAGCACGATCACGTTCGGGTCGGGCTGCAGGTACTTGGCGAGCGCGAGCTTCTGCTGATTGCCGCCGGAGAGCATGCGCGCGCGGCTCGACAGGTCGCCCGTGCGGATGCCGAATTCGCTCACGGCTTTGGTCAACGCGGCGCGCCCCGCTTTCATGTCGAGCAACGGGTGCGCGTAACGTTCGAGCGTCATCAGCGTGACGTTGTCCTGCAGGCTCAGGTTCACGTGCAGGCCTTTGCCCTTGCGGTCCTCGCTGAGATACGTGATGCCGTGGCGCATTGCGTCACGCGGGCTTTTCAGATCGGCGGGACGGCCGGCGACTTCGATGCGGCCCGCGGTGCGCTTGCGTAGACCGATGATCGCTTCGAACGCCTCGGTGCGGCCCGCGCCCACCAGACCCGCGAAACCAAGCACTTCGCCGGCGTGCACGTCGAAGCTCAGGTCTTCGACCCAATCCGGCACGGCCAGGCCTTCCACCTTCAACGCGAGCGGCGCGTCGGCGGACACGGTGATCTTGTCGGGAAACATGTCCGAGAGCTCGCGGCCGACCATCAGGTTGGCCATCTGCTGGCGCGCGAGTCCCGCGGTTTCGCCGCGCGCGACGAAGCGGCCGTCGCGCATTACGATCACTTCGTCGGTGATGCGCTCCACTTCATCCAGCTTGTGCGAGATGTAGATGATGGTCACGCCGTCGGCCTTGAGCTTCGCCATCAGCGTGAAGAGTCGTTCGGTCTCGGACGGCGTGAGCGTCGCGGTGGGTTCGTCCATGATGAGCAGCCGCGCGCGGCGCGACAACGCCTTGGCGATCTCCACCATCTGCTTTTCCGCGACGATCAATTCGCGCACCTTCGTGTCCGGCGCTTTTTCCAGACCGACCTGCGCGAGAAAACGCGCGGCCTCGGTGTTCATCGCGGCATCGTCGACGAACCAGCCGCGCTTTTTTTCGTGACCGAGATACATGTTCTGCGCGATCGTCAGGTGCTCGGCGAGATTGAACTCCTGGTGGATCAGCACGATGCCTTGCGCTTCGGCGTCGCGCGAACCGATGAATTGGTGCGCTTGCCCGTCGACCAGCAAAGTGCCCGAGGTTGCCGTTTCGTAGCCGGCAAGAATTTTCATCAGCGTGGATTTGCCCGCGCCGTTCTCGCCGAGCAGACCGTAGATGCGCCCCGGCGCCAGCTCGAAGCTCACGCCGTGCAGCACGCGCACCGGGCCGAAGTCTTTGCGGATGTCGTCGAAACGGATCGCGAGACTCATGGTTAGGCGCTCCCGCGAATCACGAGCCGATGCGGCAGCAGCACGCCCGGCACGTTCGCCAACGGATTGGCGAGCCGCTGCAGCAACAGACGCGCGGCGGTTTCGCCCAGCTCGCGCATGGGCTGCGCGATGGTGGTGAGCGGCGGATCGATCTGCGCGGCGAGCGAGATGTCGTCGAAGCCGACCACCGCGATGTCGTCCGGCACGCGCTTGCCGACGCTGCGCAGGCCGTGGATCACGCCGATCGCGAGCGTGTCGGAGACCGCGAAGATCGCGCTCGGCGCTTGCGGCTGATTCATCAGTGTGGCTGCCGCCGACGCGCCCGCTTCATAGTCGAGGCTGTTCAGATTCATGCGCCAGCGTTCGTCCGGCGTGATGCCAGCTGCGCTCAACGCGTCCAGATAGCCCTGCTGACGCTGCCGTGCGTACAGATAATCGACATCGGAATTGATAAGGCCGATACGACGGTGGCCGCGCGCGAGCAGATGCCTGACGGCGTCGCCCGCGGCGCGGTAGTTGTCGATGCCGACATACGGCACGCCCATTGCCGGATCGAACTCGCAGCACGCGACCCACGGCAGCGCGCTGGAGGTTTCGCCCAGCGCCTGCTGGATGGTGGCCGGGTCGAGACAGATCGCGCCGTCCGCGCGGCGCCGCCGCAGCAAGTCGAAGTAGCTGCGCTCGCGGCCCGGATCGGCGCCGGTGTCGCACAGCAGCATGAAGTAGCCATGCTGACGCGCCACGCTGTCGATGCCGCGCACGATCTCCGCGTAAAAGGGGTTGCCGACGTCCGGCACCATGGTCAGCAGCAGGCGGCTTTCGGCGGTGCGCAGGTTGCGCGCGAGTTCGTTGACGCGGTAGCCGCTCGCATCGACGGCGGCCAGCACCTTGTCGCGCGTGGCGGGCCGCACGTTCTCGTGGCCGTTCAGCACGCGCGACACCGTCGCCACCGAGACGCCCGCCTGCTCGGCCACGCCGGCGATCGACATGCCCTCGGCCGCGCCGCGCAAAGGCGCGACGCCGGGCCGGGGACGCGCCGCGGACACCGCCGCGGAAGCCTTCCTGGACGACGATCTGGACAAGTGAATTCGCCTCGAAAATGTAATCGATTACATTCTTGAGCGATGGACGCGGGAAGCGCAAGGAAAGATCGCTAGGGATAAACACGGGGGCGTGCGCGGCCGGGCATCGCCACCTTTCGTCTCGCGGTGGCGCCGCGCCCTGCCCGCGAGGGCGCGGATCGTCACCGTCATTTGGTACAATCCCGCAGTTACCCTGACGGGCCTTGCGTGCTGAGTTGCGCGGGCAAGACCGGCGGTCAGTGGCTGATCGTAAAAGCAGCAAAGCAGCAACCGCAGCAAACCCCGCAGAACTCGCCAAACCATACAGCCGAACCCACCATGAACATCGAGCAAGCGCGTTTCAACATGATCGAACAGCAGATCCGCCCCTGGGAAGTGCTCGACCAGGACGTGCTGAATCTGCTTTCGATCGTCAAGCGTGAAAACTTTGTCCCGACCGCGTATCGCGAGCTGGCCTTCGTCGACTTCGAAGTGCCGTTGCCGGCCGGCCAGCACATGCTGGCGCCGCGTGTCGAAGCACGCGTGCTGCAGGAACTGGCGGTGAAGAAACACGAAAGCGTGCTTGAAATCGGCGCGGGCTCGGGCTACATGGCCGCGTTGCTCGCGCATCGCGCGCAGCACGTGCTGACCGTCGACATCGAACCGGAACTGGCGGAACTGGCAAAGAGCAATCTGATCGCCAACGGCGTGCTGAACGCCGAAGTCGCCACCGGCGACGCCTCGCGCGGCTGGGCCGGCGCGGCGCCGTACGACGTGATCTGCGTGTCGGGCGGCCTGCCGGTGCTGCCCCAGGAAATGCTCGACCATCTGAAGATCGGCGGCCGCCTGGCGGCGTTCGTCGGCACCGCGCCGGTCATGAAGGCGCAGGTCATCACGCGTATCGACGAGAAGCAATACCGCATTGCCGACGTGTTCGAAACGTATGTCGAGCCGCTCATCAACGCCGTGCAGCCGTCGCGTTTCAAGTTCTGATTCATAAGCTCCGGACGGCCGGCAGCGCCGCCGTCCTCTGAACCGGATGTTCCGCTGATGCAAAATCTGACCGCTCCGGCGCTCGCCGAATGGCTTGCCGACACTTCACGTACCGCGCCCGTGCTGCTCGACGTGCGCGAGCCGTGGGAAATCCAGACGGCGTCGATCGCCGGCGCCGTGTCGATTCCGATGCGTGAGATTCCCGCGCGCAGCGAAGAACTCGACGACGACGCGCAAATCGTCTGCGTCTGCCATCATGGCGCGCGCAGCGCCCAGGTCGCGATGTTCCTCGAGTCGCGCGGCCATACCAACGTCTTCAATCTGCAAGGCGGGATCGACGCGTGGTCGCGTCAGGTCGATCCGTCCGTTCCGACCTACTGATCGTACGGCCGCAGTGACGCGCCAGCCGGGGCGGGTCCTCACGGTCCCTCTGGCGCCTGGCCTGGCGCTGCATGTACTAGCCGTTTAGGCCGTCGGCTTCTCCCCGCTTCTACGACGCAGCGCATCTTTAAAGATGCGCTGTTGCAAATCGCATGCTTCGCTCGTGGCCCATCGTCGCCCACAGCAAGAACTGCCGCGCGCGCCACGCTCCTTGCGTAGGCCCCGGCGTCGCTCACCGCGAGGCTTCAGAACACCGGTTTCGGCGGCGACCTGCCGTCTTCTTCCGACTCAATCACGTTCCCCGTCTGCCAAACGCTAACGGCTGGCTTTCGTTGCGCCGCTTCACTCACTCGCTTCCGAAATTTCATACGGTTTCCTGAACACCGCACAGGCACCATGCTTGCGACCGTTTGAGGAGCCGTGTGATGAGATTTTTGAAGACCGCGATGTTGGCCGCAACCTTGTTGCCGCTCGCGTCGCATGCAGCCTTGGGTGGCGCGCCGGGCACCGGCGAAGCCTCGCCTGCCACGTTGCGCGCTATGTCGCAGTCCGCCGCGACGGCCGCTGTTCAGCCGAAGAACACGGCGCCCTACTCGATGCGCCAATCGGTCGACGCCAACGGCGTCACCATCCGCGAATACGTGCTGCCCGAGAACATCGTGTTCGCGGTCAAGTGGAACGGCCCAATCCGTCCGGACATGACGGCGCTGCTCGGCAGCTACTTTCCCAACTTCGTCAACGCCGGGCAAAACCGCGCGCAAGGCACCGGGCCGCTGATCGACGGCAACGACGACTTTCGTATCGAATCCGCCGGCCGCATGGGGCGCTTCAGCGGCATGGCCTGGCTACCTCGTTTGATGCCCGCCGGTCTGCGTCCGGGCGATCTGAAATAAGCACGACGTCGAGCGATGAAAAAACAAAACATGAACACACTGAAGAAGACGCTACGGGTCGTCGCGGCCCTCGCGGGGCTCGCTCTCTGCGCGTGCGGCGGCGGAAGCTCGAGTGGCAACCAGGGCAGCAACCCCATGGGATGGGACGCCAAGCCCGCCTGGACCCCGGCGCCGCCTGGCTCTGGCGGTTCGGGTAGCTCGAACAATTCATCCACGCCTGCCACCGGCGACAACACGGTGCCGGTTCGCGTCGATACATCGACGGGCAACGTCAACCGGCTTCTCGCATCGATCAAGGTTTGCGTGCCCGGCACACAGGGCGCGCCCCAGTGCGTGACCGTCGACAACATGCTGGTCGACACCGGCTCGACAGGCGTGCGCATTTCAGCCCGCGCGATACGCACGCTGGCCCCTGTGCTGCTCACGCAAGCCGGCGCGGTGGACGACAAGATCGGCTCGGCGCCGATTGCCGAGTGCGCGCCGTTCGCGTCGGGCTACACCTGGGGGTCGGTCAAGCGCGCCGATATCACGATCGGCAGCAAGACGGCGAGCAATATCCCGATCCAGGTGGTTTCCGATGGCGCATTCACCACGCCGGACGACTGTATTGCGCACGGCGGCGGCGACCTGGGCAGGTCCCTCGACGTGATGGGAGTCAGCGGCATTCTCGGCATCGACAACTTCGCCGGCGACTCCCTGGATGCCCTGACCAAAGCGGTACCCGGTCTTTACTACTATTGCCCGACGCAAAACAGTTGCGTGAGCACGCGCATGCTGGCGAGCAAAGAAGTCACGAATCCGGTCTCCGCCTTCGCCACGGACAACAACGGCATGGTCATCCGTCTGCCCGCTGTGCCTGCGACGGGTCAGGCAAGCGTCTTGGGCCAGTTGGTGTTCGGCGTCGGCACGCAGCAGAACAACGCGTTGCCGGCGAATGCCACGGTCATTGCGTTGGACAAATACGGTACGTTCAGAACGCAGTACAAGGGGCAGGTGTTCAACGAGAGCGCAATCGATAGCGGCACCCTCGGTTACGCGTTCCCGGATAACGCGATTCCGGTTTCGGTCAACGGCTTATACACACCGACGAGCACACTTGAACTGACCGCGACGATCGAGCCGAATAACGGATCAAGCGCGCCGCTCCAGATGCCGTTTTCGATCGACAACGCCAACAATTTGCTGGCAAGCGGAAACGCCGCGTTCATCAATCTCGGCCAGTACTTTTCGAATAGTGACGACAACATGTTCCTATGGGGACTGCCGTTCTTTTATGGCCGCGACGTCTATAACGTGATCGGCAATGCTAAGGCCGGCAAGCTGGTAGGCCCGTTCGTCGCGTTCTGACGACCGGCCGCATGGCTGGGATGGAGGCGCTGCGCGATAGCGGCGTCTTCTCAAGCCATTTCCGATTTTCGATTGGGACTTTTCCAGCAGTCCCAATAACGCCCCGCTGGCACCATGCTCCGACCTGTCTTCTGGAGCAATGTGATGAATTTTTTGAAGCTCGCGCTGGCTGTCGCGGGCATGTTGCCGCTCGCCTCTTATGCGGCATTGGGTGGGGCGCCAGGTACGGGCGCGGCGTCGCAGCCGGTGCTCCGATCAGCGGTTTCTCTGAACGCGTCCGCAGTGGCCGCGCCGTACACGATGCGCGCTACGTCTGGCGCCGACGGCGTCACGATTCATGAATACGTCTTGCCCAGCAACGTGGTGTTTGCCGTCACCTGGCAAGGTCCGGTGCGCCCGGATATGAGCGCACTGCTCGGCAGCTACTTTCCCAATTTCACGAACGCTGCCGCCCAACGCGCGCGCGGCGCCGGACCGATGATCGAACACAACGGCGATTTTCATATCGAGTCAGCGGGCCGTGCCGGACGCTTTTTCGGCAAGGCGTATCTGCCGCGTCTGGTTCCCGTTAACGTTCGCTTGGAGCAACTGCAATGAAGCGGCGCGCAGACTCATTCAACACGCTAAACATGAAGGCATTGAATAAGACACTTTGCTGTGCGCTGCTGGGTGCCAGCGTGGCGTTGTCTGCGTGTGGAGGCGGCGGTAGCGGCGATGATGGCAGCAGTAGTGCGGCCAAGAATAGCGAAAATCCGGCAGCGGGGTCTGCGGGAGCGACGGCGGCTTCTTCGCCGGGCGCGAGTGGAGCGTCTACGGCGCCAGCGGCGCCCGTTCCGACGCCTACGCCCATTCCACAGCCAACGCCGCCTTCGACGCCGATGCCGACGCCGATGCCGACTCCGACTCCGACTCCGATGCCGACTCCGACTCCGACTCCGGCACCAGCGCCAAAGCCGACTCCAACTCCGACTCCAACTCCAACTCCGACTCCGACTCCGACTCCGACTCCGACTCCGACTCCGACTCCGACTCCGACTCCGACTCCGACACCAACACCAACACCAACACCAACACCAACACCGACTCCAACGCCGACACCGACTCCGACGCCCACCCCAACCCCAACCCCCACCTCCAATACCGCCCCCATCACCATCGAGCGCTGGACGGGCAACTACGCGAACATGCCGTACGTGACCGCGACGATCTGCATCCCGGGCGTTCAGGGCAGCAATCAATGCGCGACAGTCGATCACATGCAGCTCGACACCGGCTCGGTCGGCGTGCGCGTGCTCGGCAGTGCGTTGGGGTCCGCGCTCGCCGCCCACTTGCCGAAGCAATCCGGCGCCACCGACGATCCGACCGGCAACGCGTCGATCGCCGAATGCGCCGTGTTCGGATCGGGCTATACGTGGGGGTCCATCAAGCGCGCGGACGTCACGATCGGCGGCAAGACAGCGGGCAACATGCCGCTGCAGGTGATTGCCGACGACCAGTACGCGACGCCCTCGGACTGCCAGTCGCGCGGCGTCTACAACCTCGGCTCGCCAACGGCGCTCGGCGCGAATGGCGTGATCGGCATCGGCCCGGCGCAACGCGACTTCCCTGCGGCTGCGCAGACGGTACTGCCATCGGCTTATTACTACTGCACGTCCGCGACGTCATGCACGAGCACGCGTGTTCCTCTCGACACGCAGGTCATGAATCCAGTCGCCGATTTCACCTCGGACAACAACGGCACGATCATCCGTCTGCCCGCGCTGCCCGCGGGCGGCCAGGCGAGCGTGACGGGTGAATTGGTGTTCGGTATCGGCACGCAGAACAACAATGCCATGCCCTCGCAGCCGAACATTCTCGCGCTCGATCAGTACGGATATTTCTCGACCACGTACAAGGGCAACACGTTTAGCAGCGCCATCGACAGCGGTTCCAATGCGAACATCTTTGCGGACTACACGGTGCCCTACTCCGGCGACTGGTACGTGCCGGCAACCACGCTCAGCCTGTCCGCCTTGCTCACCGGCGCCGACAAAGCCGGCGCATCCGTCAACGTACCGTTTTCGCTGGCGAACGGCTGGACCCTGCTGACCAATCAATACGCCGCTTACGACAGCCTGGGTTCGCCCTCGGCCGGCATGTTCATCTGGGGCTTGCCGTTCTTCTTCGGCCGAAGCGTGTACACCGCGATCAATAACGTGGTGGTCGGCAAACAACCAGGGCCGTTCATCGCCTTCTGATCGAACGCGCGCTTCGCAACTGCCTTATTAGAGAATCGAAATAGACAACGGCCGGCGCCCCACCACGCCGGCCGTCTCTGTGCTCCGATCAAACCCGACTTAATCCGTTTCCGTCAACATCCCGAGGTCGTAAGTAAAGACCTCATCGATCCGCGCCTCAGTGTAGGCACGTACACCACATGCACAACCGCGCAGCGGCCATGCACCGCCGACGCCCGTTGGCGGATGCATGCGCTTCGTTGCGGCGCGACACGCACCCGAACGAGGCGCGTCGCGCGATGCTGCACCAATTCTGCGCCATATCACGCATACAGCCGCCATCCCGCGGCCGCGCCGCAGCATGCCTCCACGCCATCCAAGTCGAATTTACTGCATGGCATGTGCCTTGCAGTACACAAGCGGCAAGTCATGCGGGATAAGCCCTGCTGGCTGAAATCGACGCCCATAAACAGTCACCATCAATGGCAAGGGGATATACATGAAACGTCGCAGTCTGTTGAAGTTCGGCTCCATGTCGGGCGCGTTGGCGCTTGCAGGTCAGGTTCCGTTTGCGCAGGCGCAGTCCAGTGGTCCGATCAAGGTAGGTATCCTGCATTCGCTGTCGGGCACGATGGCGATCTCGGAGACATCGCTTAAGGACACGGCGTTGATGACCATTGCGGACATCAACAAGAACGGCGGCGTGATGGGCCGTCAACTGGAACCGGTGGTGGTCGACCCGGCGTCGAACTGGCCGCTCTTCGCTGAAAAAGCGCGTCAGCTGATCACGCAGGACAAGTGCGCCGTGGTGTTCGGCTGCTGGACTTCCGTGTCGCGCAAATCGGTGCTGCCGGTGTTCGAGGAACTGAACGGCCTGCTGTTCTACCCGGTCCAGTACGAAGGCGAGGAAATGTCGCGCAACGTGTTCTACACGGGCGCAGCGCCGAATCAGCAGGCGATTCCGGCGACCGAATACCTGATGAGCGCGGAAGGCGGCGGCGCCAAGCGCTTCTTCCTGTTGGGCACCGACTATGTGTACCCCCGCACGACCAATAAGATCCTGCGCGCGTTCCTCAAGTCGAAGGGCGTGCAGGAAGCCGATATCCAGGAGGTCTACACGCCGTTCGGCCACAGCGACTATCAGACCATCGTCGCGAACATCAAGACCTTCTCGCAAGGCGGCAAGACCGCGGTGATCTCGACGGTGAACGGCGACTCGAACGTGCCGTTCTACAAGGAACTGGGCAACCAGGGGTTGAAGGCGTCGGACGTGCCGGTCGTCGCGTTCTCGGTCGGCGAGGAAGAACTGCGCGGCATCGATACGAAGCCGCTGGTCGGCAACCTGGCTGCGTGGAACTACTTCATGTCGCTGCGCAACCCGGCCAACGAGAAGTTCAAGAAGCAATGGGCTGCATGGGTCGCGCAGAACAACCTGCCGGGCGGCACCAAGCGCGTGACCAACGACCCGATGGAAGCGACCTTCGTCGGCATCCATATGTGGAAGCAGGCGGTCGAGAAGGCCAAGAGCACGGAAGTGGACAAGGTGCGCGTGGCGATGGTCGGCCAGACCTTCGCGGCGCCGTCGGGCTTCACGCTCGAAATGGACGGCAACCACCATCTGCACAAGCCGGTCATGATCGGTGAAGTGCGCGCCGATGGTCAGTTCAATGTGGTGTGGCGGACCAAGACCGCGATTCGCGCGCAGCCGTGGAGCCCGTTCATTGCCGGCAATTCGAGCAAGCCGGACGTGGTCAGCTCGATTCCGGCGTTCCTGAAGCGCTCGCGCGTCGCCTGACAGGAAGGCGTGCCGCGGTGGCGAAGCTAGCCGGCGCGGCACGTTGATTTGCCGATTGCAATCCCGCGACGGGGGCGCCCACCGCACCCGCGTTCGTGCCTTGATCAGATGTCCGATGGGCACAACCCTCGCGCGCAGCAACTCGACGGCGCGGCAACGGCGCTTGCCCACATGCCGCGCCGCCCTGCCGGATTTTCTTCAAAGGCCACCATGGCGTTTTCCATCCTCACAGACGCACGAACACTGGCACGACGGCTCGCGCGGCGCGGCGTCGTTGGCGCGGCGCTCGTGCTGCTCGCCGGCGCACCGCCGGCCGCCTTCGCACTGACCCAGGCCGATGTCGCGCCGCTCGCCGCCGACGACTTCGACGCGAAGTCCGCGGCCATCGACAAGCTGATCGCCAATCACGACAAAGAATCGATGGCGGTTCTCAAAGCGCTCTCCGAAGACAGCGCGCTCGCCACCGACGCAGGCGCCGTGCTGCTTCAAGACGGCGATACGGCAAAAGACGCGGTGACGGGCAAGACCGTCGCCGCGGGCGATGCGCAACCGGTCACGCTGAACAATCTGCTGCGCTCGAAAGTCGCCGGCGCGTTGTCCGGTCTGCAACTCGATTCGCCGGACAAGGCCGCGCGTGACGCCGCCATCACCTCGTTGCTGCAAAACCCGGACCCGTCGATCAAACCGCTCGTCGACGCGGCGCGCGCGAAGGAAACCGATCCCGCGTTGAAGAAGCGCCTCGACACGCTGTGGGCGATGACGGCCCTGCATGATGCCGACGCGGCCAAACGCCTGGAAGCCGTGCAACTGGTCGCTGACCGCCACGACCTCGACATGAACGAACTGCTGCGTCCGCTCGTCGCGAAGAAGCCGGACGGCACCTTCAACGAGCCCGACGATCGAGTACGAGCCGCCGCGCAGAGCGGCATCGACGAACTCGATGCGATCCAGCGCCGCAGCCAGATTGCCGGCACGCTGTTCGCGGGTTTGTCGCTCGGCAGCGTGCTGCTGCTCGCCGCGCTGGGCCTCGCCATCACGTACGGACTGATCGGCGTGATCAACATGGCGCACGGCGAGTTCCTGATGATCGGCGCGTACGCAACCTACGTCGTGCAGAACCTCTTTCAGCGCTTCGCGCCCGGCGCATTCGACTGGTATCCGCTGCTCGCCATTCCGGCATCGTTCGTCGCCGCGGGACTGGTGGGCATCGTGCTCGAACGGCTGGTGCTGAAGCATCTGTACGGCCGTCCGCTCGAAACGCTGCTGACCACCTTCGGCATCAGCCTGATCCTGATTCAGGCGACGCGCATGCTGTTCGGCGCGCAGAACGTGCAGGTGGTCAACCCTGCGTGGATGAGCGGCGGCGTGACCGTACTGCCGAATCTGATCCTGCCGTACAACCGGCTGGCGATTCTCGCGTTCTCGCTAATCGTGGTCGGCATCGCGTGGGCCGTGCTCACGAAGACGCGTCTCGGCCTCTTTGTGCGCGCCGTCACGCAGAACCGCCGGATGGCGGCCTGCGTCGGCGTGAAGACCGCGCGGGTCGATTCATATGCGTTCGCGTTCGGCGCGGGCATCGCGGGTCTGGGCGGCTGTGCGCTTTCGCAGATCGGCAACGTCGGGCCGGACCTCGGCCAGAGCTACATCATCGATTCGTTCATGGCCGTGGTGCTCGGCGGTGTCGGTCAACTGGCCGGGACCGTGATCGGCGGCTTCGGTCTCGGGCTGATCAGCAAGGCAATCGAACCGTTCTGGGGCGCGGTGCTCGCGAAGATCGCGGTGCTCGTGCTGATCGTCCTGTTCATCCAGAAGCGTCCGCAGGGCATGTTCGCCCTCAAGGGCCGTAGCGCGGAGGCATGAGATGACATCGGCAACTTCATCGGCTCACGTCGGTGCAACTAGCGGTGGCGCCGGCGCCGGACGCGAGCCGCAATCCGGTTTCGCACTCGGCCTGCCGCCGCGTCCCGCGCTATTGTCGCGGCGCGCGTGGCTTGCGCTGATTGCGCTGATCGTCGTCTTCGGTTTGGGCGTGCCGTTCTGCACTCTGGTCGTGCCGGAGACGAGCGCGCTGCATCTGTCCGCCTACGCGATGACGATCACCGGCAAGTTCATGTGCTACGCGATCGCGGCGCTGGCGCTCGATCTCGTGTGGGGCTACTGCGGGATTCTGAGCCTCGGCCACGCGCTGTTCTTCGCGCTCGGCGGCTACGCGATCGGCATGTATCTGATGCGCTCGATCGGCCACGAAGGCAAGTACGGCAGCGACCTGCCCGACTTCATGGTGTTCCTCGACTGGCATCAACTGCCGTGGTACTGGCAAGGCACGCAACACCTCGGCTACGCGCTGCTGCTGGTGGTACTGGTGCCGGCGGTAGTCGCGTGGGTATTCGGCTTCTTCACGTTCCGCTCGCGGGTGAAGGGCGTGTATCTGTCGATCATCACGCAGGCCATGACCTTCGCCGCGATGCTGCTGTTCTATCGCAACGAAACCGGCTTCGGCGGCAATAACGGCTTTACCGACTTCAAGCGCATCGGCGGCTTTCCGATCACGCATCCGGGCACACGCACTGCCCTGCTGCTGATCACGTTTGCCGTGCTGATTCTCGCATTTCTCGGCGCGCGGGCCATCGTCACCTCGAAGCTCGGCCGCGTGGTGACCGCGGTGCGCGACGGCGAAACGCGTTTGATGTTCCTCGGCTACAGCCCGCTTGCGTACAAGCTGTTCGTGTGGACCGTGTCGGCCGTGTTGTGCGGCATCGCCGGCGCGTTGTATGTGCCGCAGGTCGGCATCATCAATCCCGGTGAAATGTCGCCGGGCAACTCGATCGAAATGGCGATCTGGGTCGCCGTGGGTGGACGCGGCACGCTGATCGGCCCGATCATCGGCGCTTTCGCGGTGAATGGCGCGAAGAGCTTTTTCACGGCGAACTTCCCTGAATACTGGCTGTTCTTTCTCGGTCTGATTTTCGTGCTGGTCCCGCTGTTCCTGCCGAACGGCATCATGGGGCTGATCGACCTCGTGACGCGCAAGAGGAACCGCTCATGAATGAAAATCCGATGGTTCCTGATCTCGCTTTGCCGGAAGAACCCGCTGAAGAAACCTCGTTGAGCGGCGTCGCGAGCATGGGCCGCACGGTCGTGCCCGGCGAGATCGACGTATCGCACGGCACGATCCTGTATCTCGAAGACGTGACCGTGAGCTTCGACGGTTTTCGGGCATTGAATGCGCTGACGCTGACCATCGACGCCGGCGAATTGCGTTGCATCATCGGTCCGAACGGCGCCGGCAAGACGACGATGATGGACGTCATCACCGGCAAGACGGAGCCGGATTCCGGCAAGGTGTATCTCGGCCAGTCGATCGATCTGACGCGAATGAACGAGCCGTCCATCGCGCGTGCGGGTATCGGCCGCAAGTTTCAGAAGCCGACCGTGTTCGAGCAGCATCCCGTGTGGGAAAACCTCGAACTCGCGATGAAGGCCGATAAGGGTTGGTGGGCTTCGTTGCGCGCGCGTCTGGATCGCGAGGCGCAAGCGCGCATTGAAGAGACGCTGGCGCTGATCGGCCTCGAGAGCGAAGCGCGGCGGCTTGCCGGCGAGCTGTCGCATGGACAGAAGCAACGGCTCGAAATCGGCATGTTGCTGATGCAGCAGCCGGCACTGCTGCTGCTCGACGAACCGGCTGCCGGCATGACCGACGACGAAACCATGCAACTCGCCGAGTTGCTCAATCAGCTGCGCGGCACCTGTTCGATGATGGTCGTCGAGCACGATATGGAGTTCGTGGCGGCGCTCTCGGGCGCGGCCGGCAAGGTCACGGTGATGGCCGAAGGACGCGTGCTCGCTCACGGCACACTCGACGAAGTGAAACGCGACGAGACGGTGATCGAGTCTTATCTGGGCCGATGAAACGGGTTGCCGCAATAAAAGGTTGAACCGACATGCTAGAAGTAGAAAACCTGAACCAGTACTACGGCGGAAGTCACATTCTGCGCGATGTGAAGCTCACCGTGCCCGACGGCAAACTCACTGTTCTGCTCGGCCGTAACGGCGTGGGCAAGACTACGCTGCTGCGTTGTCTGATGGGCGTCGTGCAAACGAAGAGCGGCTCGATCGCCTGGCGCGGCGCGCCGATCACCAAACTGCCGACTTACTCGCGCGTGGAGAAAGGCCTCGCTTATGTGCCGCAGGGGCGCGATATCTTTCCGCGCTTGACCGTCGAAGAGAATCTGCTGGTGGGGGCCGCCAGCAAGAAGGCGCCCAAGAAGATCCCGGATCGTATCTACGAGTTATTCCCGGTGCTGAAGGATATGCGCAGCCGGCGCGGTGGAGATCTGTCGGGCGGTCAACAGCAGCAGCTTGCGATTGGCCGGGCGTTGATGAGCGATCCGCAATTGCTGATTCTCGACGAACCTACCGAAGGCATTCAGCCGTCGATCATTCAGGATATCGGCCGCACGCTGCGTCAACTGGTCGAGGAAATGGGCATGACCGTGCTGCTCGTCGAGCAGTATTACGACTTCGCCAAGGATATCGCTGATCGGTATTGGGTGATGAGCCGTGGCGAGATCATCGCGGGCGGAGAAGGCGCCAATATGGATAGCGATGGCGTGCGGACGTTGATCGCCGTGTGAGCGGCATTCGGAAGCCGGCGTGATATTCTCGCCGCATCCTGTGGCGACGCGGTTTAGCGTTGCCTGATGTGCGCAGGCACGCTTTGTTTTTCTCTGTTCGGTCGCAATTCCATTCGCATGTCGGTTCACGAAAATCACGTCACGCTCGCTGCCGCTCAAGACGGCGCGCATTCGCTATGGCGCGCGCGCCTTGAACTCGGGTTCGTCAAGCATGACGAGCGGACTACGCTCAAGCATCGGTTGCATGATGGGCCGTTGCGGGTTCAAAGGCCGCTTTATCCTGAAGGACAGGGTATCTGTCATGCGGTGATCGTGCATCCGCCCGGTGGAATCGCGGGCGGGGATCGGCTGGCTATTGATGTCGATGTCGGCGCGGATGCGCATGCTGTTATCACCACGCCGGGCGCGACCAAGTGGTACAAGTCCAATGGACGCGAGGCGCAGCAGCAGATTGCGGTGCGTGTCGGCGAACGGGCCAAGCTCGATTGGCTGCCGCAGAATAATATCGTTTTCGATCACGCGAACGCGGAGCTGGATTTTGCGTTGACGCTGGCTCGCGACGCCACTGCGATTGGCTGGGATGCGACCCAGCTTGGGCGCCAGGCTGCGGGTGAGCGGTGGTCGGATGGGCGTTTGCGTGCGGTTTCGCGGATTGTTGGAGCTGATGGCGAGTTGCTGTGGTTCGAGCGTGGGAGTTTTGAAGCGGATGATTCGCTACGCGATGCTGCTCAAGGGCTGGCGGGGTTTCCTGCGTATGGGACGCTTTGGGCTGTTGGGGATGCTTGCGATGATGCGCTTGCTGAGGCGTTGACGGCTCAATTGCCGTTTGATGATTCGGTGCGGATGGCGGCTTCTTGTGTGACTTCTCGAGTGCTCGTCGTGCGGGGGGTTTCGAGGTCGATGGAATTGCTGCAGCGGGCGTTTGTGAAATGCTGGATTGAGTTGCGGCCGGTCGTGCATGGGGTGGGGGGGGTGCCGTTGCGGATTTGGGCGACTTGAGGGGGCATTTTTTTTGGAAAATTGCGACCGACTTGGCACAAATCGACTGCTATCGGCAGCGCCGGAGAGCACGTCCCCTTGCGGGTACGAAATGACTTCGCCTTTCTTTGCAAGAAGGTGATTTGAGGATGGCTTCCTCGCGCGTTCAAGGCCTCGACCTTTCCTCGCACAACAATCGACTCCTGCAAAAACTGGCGCGCGGACAACAACACGCCGCGACGAGAAGCGCTATTCCGATGGCAATCACAGTGAAGGCTCTAAACATCGCGCACCACGACTACTCTTCGCTATCCCATTGTTCAAGCAACTCCGTGGGAATGGCCTTGACGACATCCACATACCGTTTCCCCACAAACCGTTCCGCGCGCTTCAGCAACACGGGGATTGGGCTGCTCGGTTCGTGTTGCTCGAACCAGTATCGAGCTTCCCGAATACGCTCCAAAGCGCCCTCACGACCCGCCGCTGCCACGCTGACGCCGAGGCTAACCGGCGCAGCGCAACCGGCCGGTGGCGAAATGTCGTCATGCTCGACGCGCGTCTCCTCGTTCGACGATGCCGCCGCACCGGCATCGTCGGACGGCATCACCTCCGTCAATCCGTCAACCGGCGCCACCGTCACGCGCGAGCGATCTCCCACTACGCGCCGCAACAGCCGCGTGAGAGCAGCGAGGTCCGGCAAGTAGACGCCCAGATGCGCCTTGCACCAAACGTCGATGGACTCCAGGCTCGCGAGCGCGTCATCGAAGCCCCGAAGCATGTCCGGTTGCTGGATGCGCAGATCCTCAAGTTGCCGCGTAACGGACTCGGGCGCGAGCGCATCGCTCGGCCGCGGATGTGCAAACGCGCGCTCGACATCGCGCATCTGAAGCCGCGTGGCGGTCGAACGCGTCAACGCGATCTCCCGCAGGTCAGAGAGCAATCCATCCGAATCTGTCAACGCCTGCAAAGCGTTCATGCGGATTTCGAGCGCCGCTTCCTGATCGTCGTCGACACCGGGCTGGGGATGGAGCGCACCGGGAAACGCGGCGAGCCATGCGGCCAACAGCCCCAGCCCTTCCGCCAGTCCCGCCCCTGCCGCGAGCCTCGTGCGGCAACGCGTGAACCACACCGCGAGACGCATGTCCTTGCTGCGCATCATCAGGCGTCGGCAATCGCGCTCGACCTCGCTCCAGTTCACGGGTTCCGGTATGCCCACGAAGTCGCCGTACTGTGCGTCCACTTTCACCGCCATCTGCGCGGACAGCACGACGAATTCCGGGTCGTATTCGAGGTCGGCCCCGCACGGGGCGGCGGCATCGACCGGTGACATCCAGTCGTGAGGCAGGGGTGTGACGGCCTTGACCGCCGCCACCTTCGCCGTCGCTTGTCTCTTGCTGCTACTCATCTTGTCCCTTCACTTGCGGCGTGACCCGGCGCTTGCCCGCCGCGTCGATACTTTGTTTCGCGAACGTGCTGGCGTAGCGTTCAGGCTCGAAGCGCATGCCGGTAATCGGCTCGCCGCTGGGCGAGCGACCGAGCCACCCCGACCAGCCCAATTGCTGCGGGCCGCCCATCACGGCAGGCGGCGCGCTTTGTGCGCGGATGCGCAACTCCAGCTCCCATTCGAATTCGCGACCGATGAAACTCCGTACCCAATCGACCAGTTGCGGCAGATCCGCGCCGCGAGGCGTGAAGCGCAGATATTCGTCGATATCGACCGGCCCGATGATGATCCGGAAACGGTGCTGACGATCGGGCACCTGCTCCCCGAGCATCGCGCCGTCGCCCATCGTCGCCGCGGCGCCGGGCTTGCCGATATAGCTGTGATCGTCGGCAGCAACGTCGATCCAGTTAAAAACGAACTCCTCGATCGCGACGGGAACCCCGAAATACTGCTCGAGCGTCATGCGCAAGCCATCCGGGTTGCGGGCTTCACGCACGAGATTCGCAGACGCGGCAAGTTGCGCGTGTGCGGGCAGAGCGCGCTGCCCAATCTCGCGCGTATCCTGGCCGGTCAGGCTCGCGACATAGAAGGAGAATCGTTCGCTATCGGGCCCGGCACGGTCGAGTCCAGCGGTCGCCTGTGCGTCGGCCCATGCGCGGTACAACAGCGTGAGGTAGCGATGGTGAAAAATATCGAGGAAATGAACCAGCGTAGGATCGCGCCGGCTTTCTTCACGCTCCCTGGCAATCTCCGTCATGTGGATGGGCAGCGGCCCATTCGGCCCAAGCATGCCGAGTGCTAACAGACGAATATGCAGGCGCCCGCCGAGTTCGCCCACACTGGCGATCTCACGCGGCGCGAATGCAAGGCTCGGCTTCTGACCTAGCCGGAATGGCTCCGCACGCGGACGCCGCGCCTTGCCGATCGCATCGATACGCACATCGGCGCCGATGCGGCGCATCAGCGAGAAAAATCCGAATTGCCACGGCTGCGTCTGCAGCCGCTCGACTGCATCCGCCGATAGCGTCGTGTCGCGCAGCGTCGACGTAAATGAGGCGCGGTCCATCAAGCCACTCCACGTGTGCCCATGCGCACGGGCCAGCGCATCAACTGGCCGCGCTGCATTGAATGAAGCTCGGTCTGCGTGAACGAATTGATAGATACGTGCCGTGCCAGATAGTGCTCGAGAATCACCCCGAACAGGTAGGGGCTCAAACCGGAAAAGCCGGTTTCATCGACCGTCAACTGACATTCGATGCCGCGACCGAACACCAGCGGGCCGCCACCGGGCAGCTTCCTCGCGACCGGCCGCGTCTTCACGCCGACGAGGCTTTCCACCTGACGCCGCGGTCCCACGTCGTCGCCGGTCAGGAACAGGCGCAGCATGTCGCGCACACCCTGGCCGCCAGGGCGGTGATCCATATCTTCCAGCGGCAAATAGTTGAAGTTCAGTTGCCGGATAAGCCGCCAAGCTGTTTCGCGCTCGGCAAACGGCGCGCGAGGCGCGCTTGGCGCACGAATCAAGCCGACGCTGATCGCAGGCACCGAGTCAACGGCGTCCAGATCGTCCACGCCGTTGCGCGGCAACAGATTCGGCAAGTCGCGATTGGTCAGCCAGGCGTCGATCGACAGATAGCGCATTCCCTCGTGATACGGCGCTTCCTGCTGGTCGACCAGCGACACGAACACTTCAGTTCCAATGTACGGCGTGCGCGTACCGTAGCGGCGGGCCGAGTCAGATAACAACCGGCGTTCGCGGCGAAGCGAAAAATAGCGCCCGTGGTTGCCTTCGTCGTTGTTCAGCGTTTGATACAACGGCCGGAAGGCGAATTCCGTCGAGTTCTTGCCGACCTGCGCCGTGAGTGCTTCGACCGAATAGACTTCGTAGTCGAGCGGCGCGCTGCGCTTCGGAACCAGATGGAATTCCGTGCTGGCCTGATTCAATTCGATGCGCTGCGCTTTGCGCGGAAACAGATTGATCACGGGTGTGCAAAACAGCGCGAAACGCGAGGCGTCGACAAGGCCGATCAGCCGGTCCGGTGACTGATCGAGCAGCACCACGATCTCGACTTCATGGCCTTTCGCCTTGCTGAGCCCTTCGCGCAGTCCGGTCAGCGTGAAAAAATAAAAGCGGCTCGGACATGCGAAATATTCGTGTAGAAGATTGTGCCCATGGAATTTCGACCAGGTGAGCGGCAGCAAACCCTGATCGACGCCAAGCCCCTCGTGTGCGACCGCGCCATGCGTGACCGCACAGAAGGGGCGCGCCGCGTCGCCGAAACGCCCAGGCTCGCCCGTGATCGACGCAACGCCTGCCGCGTGAAGCAGTTCGAACAGATGCGACGCAACCTGCTCATCTCCGGCGAGATAGACCGGCAGTCGGTCGAGTCCGCGCAGCTCGGCGATTTTGGCATCGCCCGTGGAACGCAATCGCAGCCGCAATGCGCCACGCACTTGCGTGTGGGGCGGCACATAGCGGTCGAGCATGGGAATGTCCGGCGGAATCCCCGTCAGTTGTGCATGGGTAATCTCGAGCGGATAGAGCGCGACGTCCTGGCCCGTGCGGAATTCGCACAAAGTGTTCTCCCCCGGCGACTTCTTGCCCGTGAGCATGCTGCCGCGCCGCACAGGGAAGCCTTCGACGAGGTTGCCTTCGCTCGGGCTCGGATAGAAGCGCGCGACCGCCATGGACGGCGTCGGTGCCACATAGTTCGGGTAGATCACCTCTAGCAGACGTCCCGTGAAGCGCGGGAATTCCGCGTCGAGCTTGAGCTGCATACGCGCCGCCATGAAGCTGAACGACTCGATCAGCCGTTCGACGTACGGATCGGTCATCTCGCCGGCCTGCATGCCGAGCCGCCGCGCGATCTTCGGATGCAGTTGCGCGAACTCGCCAGCCAGTTCGCGTACATACATCAGTTCCTGGTTGTAGTAATCGAGCAGTCGCGGATCCATAACAATGTCCTGTGGTCAACGAGCCGCTGCGTGCAGGCGGCTTGTTTCAAGGTCGAGCGAGCTTTGCACCATGAACTCGAGCGGATAGGGGTCCATGTGGATCATTCCGCGGATCTCGAACGCGAGGTGGTTGTAGCGACTCTGGCTATCGACATCCGTGAGGGGCACGACCTGCACCGTATGTGCAATCAGCCGCGGCTCGAAGTCGCGTATGGCGCCCCGTATCACCTCCTCGATCTTTGCCCATTTGTGCGACGCCATGAACGCCCCTGCGAGCGGCGGCACGCCAAAGTTGATGGTCGATGCGGCCGCGTATGAATGCCGCTTCCGATCGATCAGGTCTTCCATGCTGGTCGCGTTGAGCAGAAACGCAAGATCGCGCTGGATGATGTCGCGCATCTGCGCCCGGCTGACCGCATAGTCGCCGGGCGACTCGGTCTGCCGGTGCGGTGCGTCGTCGCGCAGCCGATCGAATAAGGTGGGCAGCAGCTGTGCATCGGCCTGGCGCGGCGCAGGCGCCGTTCGGTCCGGTTCATGACGTTTGCGGCTCATTGCTGCACTCCTGCCGCCGCACCGGAGTGCGCGGTGCCGTCCACCGCGGCGGGACCAAACGAACAGTCAGCCAATTCGAACAGATCGAAATCAGCCGCGCTTGTCGTCCAGGTCTTGCGCCCGGATGCCATGACGGCCGTGCGCCCCGACTCATGCCAAACGGTCTCATGCCCGAGTTGCAGCGTCTCGCGCAGGACAGGTGACCCGTGGGCGGCGAGCGGATAACGTGCCGGCATGAAGCCGCGCAGCACCGCGCCGTCGATCAGCGACAGCGTGCACGGCGCCCACACGAGGTCGAGTAGCGTCGACGGCCTTTCGATCCGCCAACTGGCGATATCCGCCAGCGAAAGCCAGCGATACCGCCCGGCGGTAATTAGCTCACAGACCGGGCCTAGCCGCGAATCGCTGTCACCGATCCATTCAAAGCGCTGATTCGAGGTGTGCCCGGCGACCAGCGGAGCGAGATGCAACGCGCGCTCCCGGGCGTCGTCCGACGCGTCCTGTTGTCCCTGCGCGGACAGTTTGAGCGCACTGAGCATGCCGTGTATCCACGCGGGCGCGTCGCCGAATACCCACCCCGGCTCCTGCTGCCCGGCCATGACTTTTGCGCGCCAGTGTTCCGCGCGAACCAGGTCTCGGCAGGCTTGCGCGACGGATGCCTGGGACGGCTCCAGTTGGGCAAAACCCTGAAGTTGCTGGATGGCCCGCGTCCACTGGTACGTGATACATAGCCACTGGAACAGCGTCCAGCGATGCGCGGCCAACGTCGGTTGACTACGAATGTTCGCTTCGACCATTTCGATCTGTGCTGCCGGCGACCACTGGCGTTGCTGGCTCGCGAAGACATTCGGTAGCGGTTGGGCGGTCATTCGTTGGACTCGTGGTGAATGTGAGTGTTCAGAGCGGCTAGCGGGCTGTCGATCGCGAGCGTGTGATGATCTCGCCGCGCGACGTGCGGCGGCGCCATTCCCACGCGGCGTGCCGCCGACGCGTGATATTCGGCTGGCGCGAACAGGCGAAGGATTTCCGGCACCGCGTCGTGCCCGGTCAGATCCGTCACGCCGCCCTCGTGCAACGCATCGAAGGCTTCCTCGAGCACGTCGATGTCGGATAGCAGACTATGAATTGAACTCGAGTCATCGTTGGCGCGGGCTCGTTCACCCATCGCCTCTTTGCCCGATCCGGCTATCCCTGTTGCAGACGATCCGACCCATTCCGAGTTGGGCAGGAAGTGCGGCGATTCGAGTGCCTGGTAATACTGTTCATTGAGCGTGGCGAGAAGATCGTCCCGGTCGGTATGTGTCGACGCGCCCGGCCGCTCGTATGCCGACGTGTCATACGCAGCGTTCGTCGACGAACCCAGCAACTCGAAGATAGCCTCGCTCGACTCCGGTGAGCAGTCGCCGCGATCCGACGCAGCCAGTCCGTGGCGCTCCACACGTGATTGCCCACGAACCTGCCCGCGCGAACCCATGTGTATCCAGGACGGAGCACGATGCAGAGCACTCCGATCGACAGTTGCGCGCGACGGCTTGCCAAGAACTTTGCGTAAGTAAGTATGAAATCTCATTGCCTGACGCCAAGCAGGTCTATGCCGATCCTGCGTCTGTTATACCGAACAGAACGGAATTAACGCATGACTACGCAATTGATGTCCACCGTAAATTTCGGCAGCAATGTTTAAAAAATAGAGATTTTATTCGAGATAAATTAAACGACAATCCAAAATATAGATAATCCGACATAGATCGAGCACCGACAAGCCAGATTTATACTACACAGAGGGAATTTTCAATCGAACGTGCGGAATTTTCCCAACACTAAAACAAGCCGAACCTCCGCCACAAAGACGATAATTTTCAATAATTTAACTTATATTTTTACCTCAACAACTCACAGAACAGGATAACTCTAAATTTGTTTCCGATCAAAAAATTCACAAATGACAGAAAAATAAAAATCACCCGCATACATTGACTGATCCAAACTTCAAGTCCGATAATTCAAAAAACACCATTAAACGGAGGCGGGTTCGAAAAGTACCGAGTTACATAAAGAAAGCGAAGCGTTTGACCGTATAAGGCAATTCCCTTAAAAAAGCTTCCACTTCCACTTGTGCAGGCACAATTCCAATCAGTCATCCTAATAAACCACACGCGACCAGTTCATGACGATTTCCCGCCAGGCACTCTTTGGCAAGCTCGGGGCCACACTCTTCCGCAGCATCGAATCCGCTACCGCGTTTTGCAAGCTGCGCGGCAACCCGTATGTGGAGCTTGTCCATTGGCTGCATCAATTGCTGCAATTACCGGACAGCGACATGCACCGCATTGCCCGGCATGCGGGAATCGAACGTACAACACTGGAACGCGATCTCGCACGGGCGCTCGCCGCCTTGCCCGCAGGCGCCAGTTCGATCAGCGACATCTCGCACCATATTGAACTGGCCGTCGAGCGAGCATGGGTGCTTGCCACGCTCGATTTCGGCGACCGCCGGATACGCGGCGCGTGGTTGCTTGCAGCATTGCTTGGCACGCCGGAACTGCGTCGGGTACTGCTTTCGGCTTCGCCCGCATTCGCTCGCATCCCGGTCGATACGCCACGCGACGAACTGATTGCGTGGATCGACGGCTCGCCCGAATCTTCCGACTCGCCGTACGACAACACGGACTTCTCCGCCGCAGCGCCGGGCGAGGCTTCGCAGGCACTGCCCGCAGGTTCGAAGAACTCGCCAATCGAGCAGTACTGCAGCGACCTGAGCGCGCGAGCCCGCGCAGGTGAAATCGACATCGTGACGGGACGCGAGCAGGAGATTCGCACGATCATCGATATCCTGCTGCGCCGCCGTCAAAACAACCCGCTGCTCACTGGCGAGGCCGGCGTCGGCAAGACCGCTGTCGTAGAAGGGCTCGCACTTGCCATCGCTAACGGCGACGTGCCGCCCGCGCTGGCCGACGTGCGGCTCATGACGCTCGACGTCGGCGCATTGCTGGCTGGTGCGAGTATGAAAGGGGAATTCGAGTCGCGGCTCAAAGGCGTGCTCGAAGCCGCGTTACGGTCCAAGACACCCATCATTCTGTTCGTCGACGAAATCCACACGCTCGTCGGCGCGGGCGGTCAGGCCGGCACCGGCGACGCCGCCAATCTTCTCAAGCCGGCCCTCGCGCGAGGCGCGGTGCGCATGATCGGAGCGACGACCTGGTCGGAGTACAAGCGGCACATCGAAAAAGATCCCGCTCTCACCCGGCGCTTTCAGGTACTGCAGGTCCCCGAACCGCAGGAAGCCGCAGCCATCGACATGGTGCGGGGACTGGCCGACACGTTTTCGAAGCACCACGGCGTGATTGTCCGAGACGAAGCGATCCGCGCCGCCGTTACGTTGTCCCATCGCTATATTCCTTCGCGGCAGTTGCCCGACAAGGCGATCAGTCTGCTCGACACCGCATGCGCACGCGTGGCGCTCTCGCAGCATGCGCCGCCGCGCGAACTGCAAAGCGTGCGTCAACGACTTCAGGCGGCGCGCGTCGAGTGTGGCCTGCTTGAACAGGAGGCGCGTATCGGACTCCATGCGGAGGAGGCGCTGAGTGCCGCCAGGGCGCGCATCGGTACGCTCTCCACGGAGGAAAGCGCAATCGACGCACATTGGCGCGCCCAGCTCGCAGCCGCACAGGCGTTAGCGAGCGCCCGCGACGCCATCCTTACCCAGCCCGCCCCGGATCAAGCCGATGTTGTGCCATCCCTCGCGACACTCGGCCAGCTGGAGCACAGCCTCCTTGACCTTCAGGGTGAGACGCCACTCGTTTTCCCGGAAGTAGACGAAACGGTCATCGCGGAAATCGTCTCGGACTGGACCGGCATTCCCGTCGGTCGCATGGTAACGAATGAAGTTGCGGCTGTGCGCGCCTTGCCCGAAACACTCGCCGCCCGCGTGATCGGGCAAAGTGATCCCTTGCGCCAGATCGGTGAGCGAGTGCAGACGGCGCGCGCGGGTCTTACCGATCCCCGCAAACCACTCGGCGTGTTTCTGCTGGCGGGGCCGTCCGGCGTCGGCAAGACGGAAACGGCGCTCGCACTGGCCGAAGCTCTGTATGGCGGCGAGCAGAACCTGATCACGATCAACATGAGCGAGTATCAGGAGGCGCACACGGTCTCCGGACTCAAGGGCGCACCGCCCGGATACGTCGGTTACGGTGAAGGCGGCGTGCTGACAGAAGCCGTCCGCCGGCGCCCGTATGCAGTTGTTCTGCTCGACGAGATCGAAAAGGCGCATCACGACGTACATGAAATGTTCTTCCAGGTGTTCGACAAGGGCTACATGGAAGACGGCGACGGACGCTACATCGACTTCCGCAATACCACGATCCTTTTGACCAGCAATGCCGGGTCCGAGCTGACAGCGAGCCTATGCGCGGACGCCACACTCGCACCCGATCAGGACGCCCTACGTGAAGCGTTAAACCCTGAGTTGCTCAAAGTATTTCCCGCGGCCTTTCTCGGACGCGTGACCGTCGTGCCGTATCGCCCGCTGGTTCACGCGTCGCTCGCCAGCATCGTGCGTCTGCATATGAACCGTGTCGTGCAGCGCATGGCGGACAGTCATGGTATTGCACTGCATTACAACGAACAGGTAATCGACTACATCGTCAGCCGCTGCCTCGTGCAGGAGACCGGCGCCCGGGTGTTGATCGGGTTTATCGAGCAACACGTTCTGCCGAGACTGTCTGCTCTCTGGCTCGACGCTTTCTCGTCGAAGCGAGTCCTCTCGAGCATCGAAATCCAGATCGGCGACAGCAACGTCACGCCTGCTGCCGCATTCGTCTTTGCATCTGCCAACAAGCCAGCGTTCAGCGAGAGCATTTCCCCGGTTTCAGTCGGCGAGACTCATTAAACCTGCCGGCCATTTCCCACGCTTACGGAGTCATGCATGTCCGTTTCAAACAGTTCGCAGAAGTTCATCGCGCGCAACCGTGCGCCGCGCGTCCAGATCGAGTACGACGTCGAGATCTACGGTTCCGAGAAAAAGGTAGAACTGCCATTCGTGATGGGCGTGCTTGCCGATCTATCCGGCAAGCCGGTCGAACCGCTGCCGGCTGTCGCCGACCGCCGCTTCCTCGACATCGATATCGACAACTTCGACGAGCGCATGAAAGCGCTCAAGCCACGCGTCGCATTCGCGGTGCCCAATACGCTCACGGGCGAGGGCCAATTAATGGTCGACATGACATTCGAAAGCATGGAGGACTTCTCGCCGGCCGCCGTCGCCAGCAAGGTCCAGCCCTTGCATCGCCTGCTCGACGCGCGTACGCAACTGGCCAATCTGCAAACCTATATGGACGGCAAGTCCGGCGCCGAAGCGCTCGTCAACAAGCTGCTGGCTGATCCAGCCTTGCTGAAGGCGCTCACCGCCGTGCCGAAGCCGAAGGTTATCGACGAGACAGAACACAACCATACCGACAAGGCGTCGAACTGACCGCCGCTGCTGGCGAAGGCACACCGGCAAGAACGACTCAAGAACGACCAAGGAACCACAGAGACACACCATGACAACACAGCAGGTAAAGGCAACGGCAAGCGCAACTGCCGCGCATTCACAGACCGACTTTTCGCAGTTGCTCGCGCAGGAATTTCGCCCCAAGACCGCCGCGGCTCGGGACGCCGTCGAATATGCGGTTCAAACGCTGGCCGAGCAGGCGCTGCAGCAGTCGATCATCATCAGCGACGACGCGTACAAGAGCATTGAAGCGATCATCGCGCAAATCGATCACAAGCTGTCGGAGCAGATCAACCTGATCCTCCACCACAACGATTTCCAGAAACTGGAATCGGCGTGGCGCGGTCTGCATCATCTGGTGTCGAACACCGAAACGGACGAGCGGCTGAAGATCCGCTTCATGGACGTTTCGAAGGAGGAACTGCGTCGCACGATGAAGCGCTACAAGGGCCTCGCATGGGATCAGAGTCCGCTCTTCAAGCAGATTTACGAAGAGGAATATGGCCAGCTCGGCGGCGAACCGTACGGCTGCCTTGTTGCTGACTATTACTTCGACCACACACCGCCCGACGTCGACCTGCTCGGCTCGATTGCCAAAATCTCCGCAGCCGCGCATACGCCGTTCATCTCGGGGGCCTCGCCCTCGGTGCTGCAGATGGAGTCGTGGCAGGAACTCGCCAACCCGCGCGATCTGACGAAAATCTTCGCGCAAAATCTCGAGTACGCGCCGTGGAATTCCCTGCGCAATACGGAAGATGCGCGCTATATCGGGCTCGCAATGCCGCGCTTCCTGTCGCGTCTGCCGTATGGCGCTCAGACGAACCCGGTCGATGAATTCGATTTCGAGGAAGACACCAACGGTCCAGATCACCGCAACTATGCGTGGGCCAATGCCGCGTACGCCATGGGCGTGAACATCAACCGGTCGTTCAAGCTGTATGGCTGGTGCTCGCTGATTCGCGGCGTCGAGTCGGGCGGCACGGTCGAGAGCTTGCCGTGCCACACGTTCCCGACCGATGACGGCGGCATCGACATGAAGTGCCCGACGGAAATCGCAATCTCGGACCGTCGCGAAGCCGAACTGTCGAAGAACGGTTTTATTCCGCTCGTGCACCGTAAAAACACCGACCACGCGACCTTCATCGGTGCCCAATCGGTGCAGAAGCCCGCCGAATACCACGATCCGGATGCGACTGCCAACGCCAACCTGTCGGCGCGTCTACCGTATCTGTTCGCCTGCTCGCGATTCGCGCACTACCTGAAGTGCATTGTGCGCGACAAGATCGGGACGTTCCGCGAGCGCGAGGATATGCAGCGCTGGCTCAACGAATGGATCATGAACTACGTCGACGCGGACCCGGCGAATTCATCGCAGGAAACCAAAGCACGCCGCCCGCTGGCGGCAGCCGAAGTGGTCGTCGAGGATGTCGAAGGCAACCCCGGCTACTACCAGGCGAAGTTCTTCCTGCGCCCGCACTTCCAGCTCGAAGGCCTCACGGTGTCGCTGCGTCTTGTTGCGCGGCTGCCTTCCGTGAAGGAAGCGGCCTGATCGATCGCTGCCAGAACGCCAACGGCCACCGCGTAATCCAGCCGGCGGTCCCGGATGTCATTCCGAATGCATCGGCCATTAACAAAAAGGGAGTCTCTCAGATGTCTTGCGTCGCATATCTCGTTGCGGTGCTCGGTTTCCTATCAATGCCATTGGCCTACGGTAAGGCTTGCACCGAGCGTGACGCGGTGGGTGCGGATGCGATGGTCGACAAGATCACCACCTGGAACGCGGCGATCGTCGCGTTCACGAAGTACAAACAGAGCGATGACGGCGACATCGCCGAGGGGTACTCGGAGGCGATTGCGCGACTACTCGTGGATCGATGGAATACATTGCCGCGACTTGGCCAATCGATCAAGCGCAATCCATCGCTCAAAGGCTTTGTGCTGCGTCATATCGACAGCACGCTGGATACGGCCGACCTCGACAAAATTAAGGGACTTTCCACGTCATCCTGTCCGGCGGGCATGGAAACATTCTGCAAGGCGCTGACCCACGCCGTCGCGCAGACCGAACGGACAACGAAATGAAGTAATACGCCCGCCGCGCCGTAGCCAACGCCACAGCCATCGCAGTGCGCGCGTGCACGCGTACGTCCGCACTCGGTACACGCCTCGTCTGCGTAAAAAAGAACGGCAGTCGAAGCACCGCCAATACGCGGCGACATTCACTGGCAAAGAGCATCGCTGATACGGCGCGGCAGTCCCGCAACAAAGAGCAGTCTGTTTTTTCACTCACGGAGTTTTTAAATGGCACAGGACATTTTTATCAAGATCAACGGGATCGACGGCGAATCGCAGGATTCGGCGCACAAGAACGAAATCGAAGTGGCGAGCTGGGGCTGGCAAATCCTGCAGCAGTCGAACATGCACATGGGTTCGGGCGGCGGCGCGGGTAAGGCAACTGTCGAAGACCTGGCGTTCGAACACCTGGTCGATCGTGCAAGCCCGAACCTGATGAAGTATTGCCTGACCGGCAAGCACATCGATCAGGCCGTGCTGACCGTGCGCAAGGCCGGCGGCAATCCGCTCGAATACCTGAAGATCACGATGAACGACGTCATCGTTACGCAGGTTCATCCGTCGGGCAGCAACGCTGACAACGGCATCCGTGAACAGGTGCGCCTGTCGTTCGCGAAGGTCAAGCAGGAATACGTCGTGCAGAACGCCCAGGGCGGCAGTGGCGGCGCCGTGACGGCAGGCTACGACATCAAGCTCAACAAGGAAGCTTAAGCGCTCCTGTCTTGCGAGGTCCGGCATGCGCGCCGGACCTTATAACGCCCCACTTCCCCTGTTCACTGCCGATGCGCCCGTCCACTCACGTCGTCGCACTTATCTGCGTACTCGGACTTACCGCATGCGCGAGCAACGATCCCAAAGCCGTTCATGAACCCGTGAGGCTCGACCTGTCGATAACCGCCTCATCGAGCGTCAATCCCGACGACCAGAAACGCGCCGCGCCGATCGTGGTGCGCATTTACGAATTGAAAAACGCCGACGCGTTCACTGCCGCCGACTTCTTCTCGCTGCAGGACAAGGACAAGACCGTGCTCGCCGACGACCTTGTCGTGCGCGAGCAGTATCAGCTTCGTCCAGGAGAAAGCCGGACTATTCGGCGCAACGCCGATCAGGCCACGACCACTCTCGGTGTCATCGCGGCCTACCGCGATCTGCCGAATTCCGTGTGGCGCGCCACCTGGACACTGCCGTCATCGCCACCGGCTGCGTGGTACCGGATCGCGCCGAAACTGAAGCTGACGATCAATCTCGATACCAGTGCGATCCGGATCACCGACGCACAAAAACAAAACAAGTAATGGACCACACGCATGAGTTGGTATAACAAGGTCACCTGGAGCGAAGGTCTGTTCCTGCGCCCGCAGCTTTTCCAGCAGCAGGAACGCTACCTCGAACATTTCGCCCATAAGCGCGCGGCGCCGCTTTCGCCCTTTTTCTTCGGCTTCTCTCACTACGCAATCGACAATGAGGCGCTCGCGCTCGGCAAAGTGATCCTGAAGTCTGCCAGCGGCGTATTCGCCGACGGCACGCCCTTCGATTCGCCGGGGAACACGCCGCCGCCCGCCCCGCTGACGGTACGCGCGGAGCATCTGGACCAGGTCATCCATCTTGCCGTGTCCATTCGCGTGCCCAACGCGGAAGAAACGACCTTCGACGAGTCCTCCCATTCGCTCGCCCGCTATGCCGTGTTCGACACGGACTTGCGCGATACGAACTCGGTCGGACAAGGTCCGAAAGCCGTTCAACTATCCAACCTGCGGCTGCGACTAGTGCCGCAGAAGGAGATGACCGACGCGTGGATCGGTCTACCCTTGACGCGAGTCAAGACGCTTCGTGCGGACGGCAGCATCGAACTCGACGATACCCTGGTCCCGCCGGTGTCGGGCTATGGCGCCAACGCGTTGCTCACGAGCTGGCTGGCGAAGGTCCACGACCTCACGCGCCTGCGTGCGGATGCGCTCGCCAAACGGCTGACCGGGAGCGACGGCCAGGCCGGCACGGTCGCGGAGGTCTCGGACTATCTGCTGCTGCAAACGCTCAATCGCTACGAACCGCTGTTGCAACACCTACGCCGGGTTCCGACCACCTCCCCCGCCGATCTCTACGCGCTGCTGCTCAGCATGGCTGGAGAACTCTCGACCTACGTGCGTCCGCAGACGCGCCGGCCGCTCGAAAGCCATCCGCCGTATCAGCACATCGAGCCGCATCTGTGCCTGAAGCCCGTGGTCGACGACACACACTGGCTGCTCAACGCGGTCCTCGTACGCAGCGCGCAAAGCATTCCGTTTACCGACGCGGGATACGGCATGCGCAACGCAGTGGTCGATCCGGCGGAAATTCGCAGTTTCAGTTCGCTGGTCCTCGCCGTGTCGGCTCAGATGCCGCCGGACACGCTGGTCCAGCAATTCGCCATGCAGGCCAAGATGGGACCGTCCGAACGTCTGCCGGATCTGGTGCGCTCGCATCTGCCAGGCATCGCGCTTCAGGCGCTGCCCGTGCCGCCGCGGCAGATTCCATTCAACGCCGGCTACGTGTACTACGAACTCTCGCGTACGGGTCCGCTGTGGGAGACCGTCGCGCAGCACGGCGGCATTGCGCTGCATGTGGCGGGTGATTTCCCCGCACTCAGGCTGGAACTGTGGGGCGTGCGCTGATAAGCCGTGACTCGCCGGAAAACAGGAGCGCTTCCGTAGAGGCGCCCGTTCATCATCGCATCAGGGGAACACAGTGAATCCAGACCGAGGACTGCCTTCTTTCGGCACAGCTTTCGCGCCCGACGACCGCGCTACATCTGCCGGCATGGAGAAAAAAACCGGCGACTCGGCGTCCGGCGCGAAGCCCGAACTGCCGGCCACGTTGCTCGCGAGCATCCCCGCCGGTGAACCGCAAGCCGCCCGCCTGCAGGCCGTGGAGGACGCGACCAATCCGCTGCTGGAGGCCGCGCGCCCTTTGCTGCGCGCGCTCGCCGACATGCCGGACAATCTGGATCTGACGGCCATCGATCAGCTTCACCTGCTGCTCAAACAGGAGGTGCGCACCTTCCAGCGACTGTGCGAGCAAGCGAATATCAGGCGCGATCACATGATCGGCGCGCGTTACTGTCTGGCCACGGCGCTCGATGAGGCCGCCGGAAAGACCGTTTGGGGTCAACGCGAAACCGGCGTCGAATGGCTTCGCAAAGGCTTGGCCACCGAATTCCACGAGGACCGCCAAGGCGGCGACAAGGTCTATCTGCTGATCGGACGGCTGATGAACGAGCCGCGCGAGCATCTCGACCTGCTCGAAGTGATCTATCGGATCCTGAGCCTCGGCTTCATGGGCCGTTACCGCCATGAAGCCGACGGCGCCCGCAAGCATGACGCCGTGCGTCAACGGCTCTACAACGAGATCCAGACGCAGCGCGGCGTCGTGCCGATCGCGCTGTCGCCGCGAGTGCAATCCGACTCCCGCGGACAGCGTCTGTCGGTCTACGACTTTCCGGTCCGGATCACGTTTGCCGTTCTCGGGCTGATCCTGCTCGGCCTGTTCGGCTGGTTCAAATACCATCTGCTCAACCATGGCGCGAGCGTCGAGAAGCAGATCACCGATATCGGCCATCTGACGCCGCCGGCCCCACGCCTGCCCCACCTCAAGGAACTGCTGAAGAACGAGATTGCGGCCGGCACGGTCAGTGTCGACGAAGACGCCCGTCATAGCTCCGTGACATTCCGCGGCGACGCAATGTTCCCGCCGGGTGGCGTCAACGTCAACGCGTCGATGGGGCCGCTGATCGCGAAGATCGCGAGCGAAATCGGCAAGGTGCCCGGCAAGGTCACCGTCACCGGCCACACCGACAACCTGCCGATCAGAAGCCGCCAGTTCGCATCGAACGATGCGCTCTCCGAAGAGCGCGCAACCCAGGTCATGCAGATGCTGCAAGCATCGGGCGTGGCGGCGGCGCGGCTCGAGGCGATCGGCGGCGGCGAGGCGAATCCGATTGGCGACAACGCAACGGCGCAAGGCCGCGCGCAGAACCGCCGCGTAGAAATTACGGTCACCCCCTGATCAATATCATGCCCATCGGGACTCAAGGATGAAGAAGTTGTCGTTTCTGGTATCGCGCTGGTTCCTCGCGTTCCTCGCGCTGTTGGTCCTCGGACTGTTGATCTGGTTTCTGGGGCCGTTCGTCGCGTTCGGCGGCCTCAAGCCTCTTGTTAGCGTCGGCATGCGCGTCCTCGTGATCGCGCTGCTGCTCGTGGGCGCGCTGCTCTGGCTCAAGGGCTGGTCGACCGGCGTGGTGTTCGGTGCGCTGCTGTGCCTGCTGGTCTGGTACGCAGGGCCGCTGTTGAGCTTCGGGCGTGCCGCGCCGTTGACCTCCGTCGCGGCGCGCGTGATCGCCATTGGCGTCGTGCTGGCGCTTTTTGCCGCATTCGGTCTGTACTGGCTCTGGCAGAAAATGCGCAGCGACGAAGCGTTCCTCAAAAAAGCGCTGACGTTCGGCGGCAAGAAGGAGACGCCGCCGGCCGCCGGCAGGCTCAAAGAGGTCGAGGCTCGCATCAACGCCGCGCTCGCGCGGCTGAAGTCCATGCGCACGGGCGCGCGAGGCGTGGGGCGGCTCTTCCAGGGCACGCGGTATCTGTACGAGCTGCCCTGGTTCATCGCGCTCGGCTCGACCTCCTCCGGCAAGACGAGTGCATTGCTGAACGCCGGGCTGGCGTTTCCGATTGGCGGCGCGACGCCGCGAACGGCCGGCGCATCCGTCGGCACGAAGAACATCGACTGGTGGCTGTCGAACGATGCCGTTCTGATCGATACCGCGGGCTACTACACGCGACATGGCGCATCGACTCAGTCATTGCCCGCGCTCGCGGACAAACGCGCCGAAAACAAAGACGACAACAAAGACGACAACGCCGGCTGCGGCACGGCCGCAACTCAGGGCACGGATGCCGCAGTGGGCGATGCCGACTGGCGTCGGCGTGTGGACGAAGACGAATGGCATGGCTTTCTCGACCTGCTTCGCCGTCACCGCCCGCGCGCGCCGATCAACGGCGCGGTGCTCGCAATCAGCCTCGACATACTGACGGCCTCCGACCCCGCGGTGCGCGCGACCGAAGCCGACATGCTGCGCGAACGGCTGGCCGATTTGCGCACCAGGCTGGGTATCCGCTTTCCGGTGTACCTGATGATCACGCAAATGGACCGTTTGTCCGGGTTCGCCGATTATTTCGGATCGCTGACCGAGGAACATCGCGCGCAGATGTGGGGATTCACGCTCCCGGTCAACGGCCAATCGGCCCGGAGCGATCTCGCTGCGGTGTGCAACGGAGAACTGAGGCAGCTTGTCACGCGTCTCGCCGGCGGCGTGAACACGCGGCTGGAAGACGAGTACGACATCGAGCGCCGCCGGCGCCTCGCGGCACTGCCGGAAGCGTTCGCCGCGCTCTGCGCTCCGCTTGCCGAGTTACTGGGGCAACTGTTCGTCGATTCACGTTACGACGCTACGCAAAATCACACGATGCTACGAGGCGTCTATTTCACGAGCGCATTGCAGGCCGGGCAAACAGTCACTGCCGAACCGCTCACGGTCGTGCAGCGTCTGATGGCGGGGCGCAGTCGCCTGTTCTCGGCGGACGCGGCGCGGCCCGCCGCGAACCACAGCTATTTTTTGCACGATCTGTTCACGAAGGTTGTCTTTCCCGAAGCGCATCTGGTGCGGCCCAATCTGCGCTGGGAGTACCGTTTCCGCCTGTTGCGGCTGCTCGGGCACACGCTCGGCCTCGTATTGTTCGTGTGGCTCGCAATGGGCATGCGCGTGAGCTTCGGCAATAACAGCGACTATCTGGATGCGATCGCGCGCAAGAGCCAGGCACTCGCGGCCAAGGTTACGCAGCTTTACCGCGAGCCCAAACCGGAAGCCGTGCCGGACACGTTGGGCGAGGCGCGCTATCTGCCGACCTGGACAGGACTGGATCTGTCGGATCCCGACAGCCGCTTTCGCTATGGCCTCTACAGCGCGCCGGGTGTCGTCGAGGCGAGCCGCGACACCTATCGCGCGCTCGAGGACAATCTGCTGCTGCCGTCCATCGTTCACCGCCTCGAAGACGTCATTGCTGAGTCGATGGCGAACAAGGATGCCAAAGCGACCTACGGCGCGTTGCGCGTCTACTTGATGCTGTATGACAAGGCGAGGTTCAACTCGACCGATATCAAAGCCTGGGTACTCGACGACTGGGCAAAAAACGACAGCGCGTCGATCTTCGGCGGACGGGCTTCGATGATCGAACACGTCGAGCAGTTATTTTCCGGCGAGCGTATCGTTCAGTCGCCGCTGATCCGCAACGACGGCCTGATTCAGCAGGCCCGCGCATTTCTCGACGGCAGCAATGCCACGCAGCGGCTCTACGAGCGCGCGAAGGCGGACATGCAGAAGGAGGCGCCCGACGAGTTCACGCTGCTTCGCGCGGTCGGACCGCAGGCCGGCACGGTGTTCACGCGTGTCAGCGGCGCACCGCTCTCGCGCGGTGTGCCGGGCCTCTTTACGTTCGACGGCTACCAGAACCTGTTCGACAAGCGGCTGCCGGAGTTCGTCCAGGCAGCGCGCGACGACGACGCCTGGGTCATGGGACGTTCGTATCTTGGCGAGGCTCAAAAAAAAACGGCTGAAATCGTAAGCACGGTAACGGGCGCCGACGATCCGCTGACGGAAGCCATCCGCCGGCTCTATCTGACCGAATACGCGCAGCAATGGGACGCTTTCCTCGGCGATATCCGCACGGTCGCCGGTACCAGCCTTGCCTTCAATCTGCAGGTGCTGCGCCAGTTCGCTGCACCCGATTCGCCGCTGGCGCGCCTCGCTCGCGCAGCCGTGCATGAAACGACGCTCACCCAGTCGATCGCCGCCGCCAATGGTTCTCTGCTGCAGAAAACGACCGACCAGTTCAGTCAGAAAGCGGATAAGGCGCTGGGCATCCGCGCGGAAGAGCGCGTCGAGCGCGAACTGGTGGACGGCCATTTCGCCGCGCTGCGCGAGATGGTCACAGGCAGCGCCGACACCTCGGCCGCCGAGGCGCCGGCCAATGCTCAAGCCGGCAAGACAGGTCTCGACGGCGTAACGAGCCTGCTCAACGATTACTACACCACACTGACGGTCGCGGATAACGCGATCGCGAACAACAGCATGCCGCCCGCCAGCGATGCCGCGGCAAAACTGAAAATGGCGGCCAACACCATGCTGGCGCCCTTTCGCGACGTGTTGCTCGGCCTCTCGGTGCAGGGTTCGCGCGAAGTCAATCAGGGCATCGGGCAACTGCTTTCGCGGCAGATGCAGGCCGTGGTCAGCGATACGTGCCGAATGACCGTGGAGGGCAACTATCCTTTTGCGCCGGACAGTCCGCGCGACGTGAGTGTCGACGACTTCACACGCGTATTCGCACAGGGCGGCGTGATCGACGACTTCTTCACGAAGAACCTCGCACCGTTCGTCGATACCTCGGCGAAGCCGTGGCGCTACAGAACGCTGCCGGGCGCCACCGATCCCGTACGGGGCCCCGACCTCGAACCATTCCAGCACGCGAGGCAAATCCGCGACGTGTTCTTCGGCGACCAGGGCAAGCAACTTCTTTGGAAAACTGACATCCGCGTGCCCGAACTCGATCCGACCGTGACGACGCTGGCAATCGACATCGACGGTCAGACCATGCTGTATCAGCACGGACCCGTCGCACCATTCGCGGTGAGCTGGCCTGGGCCGCGCGGCGGCGTGCATGCCGAAATGACCGCGAGCCCACGCATTCGCAATGAAACCTCGACGCTCGTGACGGACGGCCCGTGGGCACTCATGCGTTTGCTGCGCAAGGGGCAGATTGTCCAGACGGCCACGCCGGGGCGCACCCGCGCGGAGTTCGATTTCGACGGACGCAAGGCGGTGCTCGATATCACCGGTGCGGGCAGCGTCGCCAACCCGCTGACCAGCGAAGTGCTCACGACCTTCCGTTGCCCGAATTCGATGTCGATGTTCAGCCTGCCTGACAGCGGGCCGCCGCCCGGCTTGCCGGCGGCGGATGCCGACCGCGCTCATTGATGCCGCCTATGCGAGTCGACCGCACGCCGGGAACAGCCCCACGCTGAATCGAGGTATTTGCGCCTGTATTCAGGCTTCAGACGGCTCGCTACGTGCGAACTCGCACATAACGCATTCGATTGTTCCCCTACAATCGTCCGGCGCAGATGACGCCCAGGATGACCCAATGCGTTTCGTGTACCTCGTCGTGTTGGCAATCGCATGTTGCGCATGTTGCGCGTGTTCGCCGCGCGACCATCGCGTCCCCGCCTCATCGGCGGAACGCGATATCGGTAGCGCGGTGGCCGAATGGAGAGACAGGTTCGACCCGCTGTGGCGCTATAACCGCGCCCACTGCGGAGGCCAAGCCGCCACACTCGCGAAAGTAAAAGATCTCTTTCAGCAGCTTCGACACGTGTCGACGGCAACTGCCTGCGATCGCCTGACCGCGCTACCTGAAACCCATCACATTCAGGTCGACGGCAACCAGGCCAGCCTTGTCGTGCAAAACCCGGACGGGCGGCCGGGCAGCGAGCTTCGTTTCGCTCTCGCATCGTCGGCCGGCGGCTGGACAGTGCTGAAAGTATCGACCTCGGGTGCGCTTTCCGCCACGACTATCTTCGACGCATCACAGGCAGGCTCCGGCGATGGACGCGTCGAACCGGCCTACTCGGCATGGATTCCGCACGGCGCAGCGCCGTGGGAGATCACCCACATCATTAGCTACGGCCAGTCGCTCAGCCAGGGGTTTTTCAACAAGCCCGTGTTGTCCACTCATCAACGCTATTCCTCGTTGCGTTTTAACGGCGGCGTGCGTGCTCAAGACGGCGTGCAAGATGCCGGCGTCGACGCGGCCTACAAGCAGTTCGTCCCGTTGACCGAGACTCAATGGGGCGACAAGGCCGAGACACCGACGAGCGGCACCTTGAACATGGCCATGCAACTGATCGAGCAGGAGAACCTGCAGAGTCACGCGGACCTGCCCTACCGCTTCATCGGATCGGCGCCGGGCGAAGGATCGATGGACATTGCGACGCTGTCGCCGACGGGGACTTATTACACGCGGCTGCTGCGCGATATTAGCGAGGGGAAACGGCTCGCAAGCGCACAGGGCAAGACTTACGGCGTCGGCGCAATCACCTGGACGCAAGGGGAAGCCGACGATTCCGGCCACACATCGATTCCGACCTACATTGCGAAGTTGAAGCGCTTACGGGCCGACGTCGATCGCGACGCCAAGGTGTTGACCGGCCAGACGCAGGACGTCGAGATGATTACCTATCAAGTGGCCACGCATCGCCGTTTCGGCCAGCGGTATCCGCATATCGCACTCGCGCTGCTCGAAGCCAGCCACGAAGATCCACACATTCATCTCGCGGTGCCGATGTATCTGTTTCGCTACGTGGACGGCGGCCATACCGATAATCGCAGCACCGAATGGATGGGCGCCTATTATGGGCTGGTCCTCAAGAGGATTCTGATCGATAAACAGACATGGACGCCTCTCGAACCATTGAACTGGCGACGCGAGGGCACGACCGCCGTGCTGCGCTTCAATGTCCCTGCACCGCCTCTCAGATGGGACACGACACAGGTTGCCGGCAATTCGGACTACGGTTTCTCGTTGCGCCTGCCGTCCGGTGACTTGCTGCCGATCCGCTCGGTATCGATCACCGGACCCGACGAGGTGAGCATCACTGCTCGATCGCCTATCCCTGCCGGTACCCATGTCGAGTACGCATTCGACGGCATCGGCGTCGCGGGAAGCCGTTACGGTCCGCGTGGCAATCTGCGCGATTCGCAGGGCGACGCGATCCGGTTCAACGACGGGCGCGAATCGATGCGTCTCGACAACTGGTGCGTGATTTTCGATGTGCAGCTATAGCGCCGCGTGAAGGGGCCGGCCGCATCGCGTGGCAACATGAACCGGAACGAGGGAATGGTGAAAGAAGAGCGCATCCGAGGCGGCCTGGCAATTTCCATCAGCGCGATCGTATGCGCCGAAGTGCTGCAGCGAATCAGCGACGCCGGCTTCCTGCAGGATGGCCACATGGCCCGTCTTCTGAAAGTGCTTCTGTACGCAGCCGGCACGCTGGGATATCCAACGGCCTTCTTCCTTCTCGGCGTGAGCACGCTGGCCTATTTGCAACGCTCACGCGCGCGCTTGCTGAAGTCGCTCGCGTCGACTGTTCTCTATCCGTACCTGCTTTGGTCGATACTGCAAATGGCTGTGCAATGGCTGGTAGCCGACTATCGGGACTACCCCGCCCGGCAATTCGAATTGGCTCGTCTGGCATGGGCGCCCATTGGACAATTCTGGTTTCTCTACGCGCTGTTCATCTGTCAGATCGTGGCGTTCATCACGGTATGGCCACGACCAACAACGGTCCGATGTGCGTTGACAGTGGCAAACCGCAGCCTGATTGTCGCGATGATCCTGGCGAGCGCAACCGTCGCGATACGAAGTCACTGGGGCATCGTCACGATGACATGCTGGGGCCTCGTTTTCTTCCTGGCCGGCGTACTGCTCGCCTCGTGGCCGGATCGGCATGAGAGCCACGCGTCGGGCGTTTATGTCGCATTGGCGGGCGCAATCGCCTTTGGCGCCGCCGCGTTCATGGGGCAGCGTTTCGGCCACCATCTCGACTTGTATTCGCTGCTGACGAGTTTTCTGGGCGTTGCAGCAGCCCTCTCGGTTGGAAGATGCTTGCCGATCTGGCGAAGGTCGCGCTGGATCGTATTGATCGGCTTAACGTGGAAGCCCATCTACCTGATGCATGTGCTTGCCACCGCCGTGGTCTGGAACGCGTTGCTGGCGTTCGGCATCGGCCAGCCGGTCGTCCACTTCGTGCTCGGCAGCGCGGTCGGCCTGACGTTGCCGATCGCCATCTATGTTCTCGCGAAGCGTCTTCGAATCGCGAGTTGGGCCGGCTTTGCGGAAACCGCGGCAGCGCGGAGCGAAAGCGTGGGGTCTGCCGATAAGCCTGCGCCGCGCGCGGACAAAAGCGCGAAGTCGCGCGTGTGATCCTGGTCGTGGCCCGTCGTGGCGCGGACACGGCACAGTATCGCCGCGACTTCGCCGCCTTTCACCGTCGTAAGACAAGACGCGCACCAATCCGGCGCATCTCGACGCCTCAACTGAGTGCATCGCTCTTCGAGGCGTGCCGTCAGGCCACGCTGCACCGTCATGGCACATACCTTGCATCGACACCGCCCACGATGCTGCCGCGTCCTGACGGCAGCCGACCGGCCCGTCGCCACCACCGCTCACAGAACATGACTCGATCGATTCTTCGCCCCGCGCGTCGCGCCTGGCTCGCCGCACTGTTGCTCTCGCCCGTCCTCGCCGTCAATGCGCCCGCCGCTCACGCGGATACGCTCGATAACATCGCCAAAGCCGGCGTCCTCAAGGTCGCCGTGCCGGAAGACTATCCGCCGTTCGGTTCGGTCGGCGCGGACATGAAGCCGCAGGGCTACGACATCGACACCGCCGCCCTGCTCGCGAAGTCGATGAACGTGAAGCTCGAACTCGTGCCGGTCAACAGCGCCAACCGCATTCCGTATCTGCAAACGGGCAAGGTGGACCTGGTGATCTCGTCGCTCGGCAAGACGCCGGATCGCGAGAAGGTGATCGACTTCTCGACCGCCTACGCGCCGTACTACCAGGGCGTGTTCGGTCCCGCCGACATCAAGGTGAGCGGCCCGGCCGATCTGACCGGCAAAACGGTCGGCGCAACCCGCGGCGCACTCGAGGAAATCGGTCTCACGCAAATGGCGCCGAACGCGACCATCAAGCGCTTCGAGGACAACAACGCGACCATCGCCGCGTTTCTGTCGGGCCAGGTGCAGCTGATCGCGGCGGGCAACATCGTCGCGGCCGCGATCCTCGCGAAGAATCCGCCGCGCCGCCCGGAGCCGAAATTCGTCATCAAGAATTCGCCGTGCTTCGTCGGTATGAACAAGAACGAGCCACGCCTGCAGCAGAAAGTGAACGCCGCCATCGCGCAGGCGAAGCAGGACGGCACGCTCAACACGATGTCGAAGAAGTGGTTCAGCGCGCCGCTGCCGGCCGATCTGTAAGCGCGCCGTTAGCCGAACTTGATACCGTGATCGGCTTATCCGGCATTGCACTCGTCATGGACGCATCCCGTGCGGCGCACGCGATCCCGGCCATGACACGCAGCGCCTATCATTGTCGCGGCCGGTCCCGCCCGGGATCGCCGCAACGAACGTCACAACCCTACGCACTCATTCGATGAAGCTGACACCTCGCGAGAAGGACAAGCTGCTGATCTTCACCGCCGCGCTGCTTGCCGAACGGCGCCGCGCGCGCGGCCTCAAACTGAACTATCCGGAAGCGATCGCCTTCATCACCGCCGCGCTGATGGAAGCGGCCCGCGACGGCAAGACCGTCGCCGAAGTGATGCACTACGGCACCACGCTGCTCACCCGCAACGACGTCATGGAAGGCGTGCCGGAAATGATCCCCGACATCCAGGTCGAAGCCACGTTCCCCGACGGCACCAAGCTCGTCACCGTTCATCACCCGATTCCCTGATCAAGGCTGCCCCAGATGATTCCCGGCGAACTCCTCATCGACGACGGCGAACACGAACTGAATGCCGGCCGCGCCACCGTCACGGTGGTCGTGTCGAATACCGGCGACCGTCCGGTGCAGATCGGCTCGCATTACCACTTCTACGAAGTGAACGAAGCGCTCGCGTTCGACCGCGAAGCCGCGCGCGGCTTCCGGCTGAACATCGCGGCGGGCACCGCCGTGCGTTTCGAGCCCGGCCAGGAGCGCACCGTCGAACTGGTCGAACTGGCGGGCGAGCGCATCGTCTACGGCTTCAACGGCAAGGTGATGGGCAAGCTGTGAGGCCTCCTCCACGCTTGGCACGAACCCAGATCGCCCTGTTCATTTCCGGACCCACACCATGACCTTACGCATTGGCCGCCGCGCATACGCGGAAATGTTCGGCCCCACCAGCGGCGACCGCGTGCGCCTCGCCGACACCGAACTGCTGATCGAAGTCGAGCGCGACTTCACCACCTACGGCGAAGAAGTGAAATTCGGCGGCGGCAAAGTGATTCGCGACGGCATGGGCCAGTCACAACGCGTGCATGCCGAGGTGGTCGATACCGTCGTGACGAACGCCGTGATTCTCGATCACTGGGGCATCGTCAAGGCCGACATCGGCATCAAGGACGGCCGCATCGCCGCGATCGGCAAAGCGGGCAACCCCGACATCCAGCCGAACGTGACGATCGCGATTGGCGCCTCCACCGAAGTGATCGCGGGCGAAGGCCTGATCGTGACGGCGGGCGGCATCGACACGCATATTCACTTCATCAGCCCGCAGCAGATCGAAGAGGCGCTTGCCAGCGGCGTGACCACGATGCTCGGCGGCGGCACCGGTCCGGCGACCGGCACGAACGCGACGACGTGCACGCCGGGGCCGTGGCATCTCGAACGCATGCTGCAAGCGGCCGACGGTTATCCGATGAATCTCGGCTTTCTCGGCAAGGGCAATGTGAGCCTGCCGCAGCCGGCGCTGGAGCAGATCGCCGCGGGCGCGATCGGTTTGAAGCTGCATGAGGACTGGGGCACGACGCCGGCCGCGATCGACAACTGCCTCTCAGTCGCCGACGATACCGACACGCAGGTCGCGATTCACACGGACACGCTGAACGAAGCCGGCTTCGTGGAAGCGACCGTGGCCGCGTTCAAGGGCCGCACGATTCACACGTATCACACGGAAGGCGCGGGCGGCGGCCACGCACCCGACATCATCAAGGTCTGCGGCGAAGCGAACGTGCTGCCCTCCTCGACCAATCCGACGCGTCCGTACACCGTCAACACGCTCGAAGAGCATCTCGACATGCTGATGGTGTGCCATCACCTCGACCCGTCGATCGCGGAAGACATCGCGTTCGCCGAGTCGCGCATTCGCCGCGAGACCATTGCCGCCGAAGACATCCTGCACGATCTCGGCGCGCTGTCGATGCTGTCGTCGGATTCGCAGGCCATGGGCCGCGTCGGCGAAGTGATCATCCGCACCTGGCAGACCGCGCACAAGATGAAGGTGCAACGCGGCGCGCTGCCTGAAGACAACGCGCGCCACGACAACTTCCGTGCGAAGCGCTACGTTGCCAAGTACACGATCAACCCGGCGATCACGCACGGCATCGCGCACGAAGTCGGCTCGATCGAGCCGGGCAAGTGGGCCGACCTGGTGTTCTGGGAGCCGGCGTTTTTCGGCATCAAACCGTCGCTGATCCTCAAGGGCGGCATGATCGCCATGGCGCAGATGGGCGACCCCAACGCGTCGATTCCGACGCCGCAGCCGGTGCACTATCGTGAGATGTTCGCGACGCGCGGCGGCGCCCTGGGACGCACGTCGCTGACCTTCGTCTCGCAGATCGCCGCCGATGCGGGCGTCGGCGAACGCTACGGCCTGAACAAGCGTATCGTGGCGGTCAGGAACTGCCGTAACATTTCGAAGGCAGACATGATCCACAACGCGTGGCGCCCGGCGATCAGTGTCGATCCGGAAACCTATCAGGTGATTGCCGACGGTCAGTTGCTGACCTGCGAACCGGCCACCGTGCTGCCGATGGCGCAACGCTACTTTCTGTTCTAGACATGCGCACCATCGACAAACTTATCGCGCCGCATCTGAAGCTCGCGCCCGTGCTGGTCAAGCGCGCGCCGACGCTGACACTGGCGTTCGACGACCGCCGCAAGAGCCGGCTCGCGGCCACGCTCGACAGCGGCGAAGAAGTCGCGCTGCTGTTGCCGCGCGGCACGGTGCTGCGCGACGGCGATGTATTGGTCGCCGACGACGGCGGTCTCGTGCGGGTCGTCGCCGCGCCGGAAACAGTCCTCTATGTTCGCGCGAAAGACGCATTGACTTTGACTCGCGCCGCGTATCACCTCGGCAATCGACACACGCCGGTGGAAGTCGGCGCCGATTATCTGAAGCTCGAATTCGATCCGGTGCTGGCCGATATGCTCAAGCGCATCGGCGCGAGCGTCGATCAGGTTTCGATGCCGTTCCAGCCGGAATCCGGCGCGTATGGCGGTGGCCACAAGCATGGTCATGACGAAACCTTCGCCGAGGACTACGCGCTCGCACAGCAGGTGTTCGGCGAGCATCATGGACATGAGCATGGTCACGACCATGAGCATAACCACGCGGCACAGGGTCATTCGCATTCGCACGCTCATGACCACGGCCATGAGCATGCGCACGATCACGACCACGGCGATCACGTCCACGACGAATCGTGCGGCCACGGGCATCACCATCATCATGCGCATCGCTGAACTGACGGCGCTGCTGCATCTTGCGTCGCCGGCGCTGCCGATTGGCGCATTCAGCTACTCGCAAGGTCTGGAAGCCGCCATCGAGGCGCAACTGATCACCGACGCCGACTCCGCCCGCGACTGGATCGCCAGCGGCTTGACCGACGTGCTCGCGCGCGGCGAGTTGCCGTTCCTCGCGCATCAGATGGAACGCTGGCGCACGCATGACGCGTCGGCGCTCGCGCACGCCAACAGCGAATTCCTGGCGAGCCGCGAATCCGCGGAATTGCGCCGCGAGACGGAGCAGATGGGCTGGTCGTTGCGGCAGTTGTGCGTGTCGCTCGAATGGGGCGATGCCGAGCGGCGCACGACGCTCGCCTCGCTGACGCCGCTCGCTCAGCCCACGGCGTTTGCCTTCGCCGCCTACGCGCACGACGCCGCCGTCGACGCCGCCCTCGCCGCCTACGCCTTCAGCTGGGTGGAAAACCAGGCGGCCGCCGCTTTGAAGGCCGTGCCGTTGGGACAGCTTGCCGGTCAACGCATCATTGTCGCCCTGCGCGAGCCGATCGATGCGGCCGTCACGCGCGCCATGGCCACGTCGCCCGACAACATCAACACCTTCGCGCCGCAACTCGGCATTCTCTCGGCGCGTCACGAGTCGCAGTATTCGCGGCTCTTTCGCTCATAAAACGAACCATCATGAACGCACCTCATCAGCCCGCTCATTCCTCCGTCCGCACGAAAAAACTGCCGCCGCTGCGCGTGGGCGTCGGCGGCCCGGTCGGCTCGGGCAAGACCACGCTGCTCGAAATGCTCTGCAAGGCAATGCGCGAACAGTACGACCTCGTCGCCATCACCAACGACATCTATACGAAAGAAGATCAGCGCCTGCTGACGGTAGCGGGCGCGTTGCCGGCCGAACGGATCATGGGCGTCGAGACGGGCGGCTGTCCGCACACGGCGATTCGCGAGGACGCCTCGATCAACCTCGAAGCCGTCGACCGCATGCTGACGCGTTTTCCCGATGCGGATATCGTGTTCATCGAATCGGGCGGCGACAACCTCGCGGCGACGTTCAGTCCGGAACTTTCGGATTTGACGATCTACGTGATCGACGTGGCGGGCGGCGAGAAGATTCCGCGTAAAGGTGGCCCGGGCATTACGAAGTCGGATCTGCTGGTGATCAACAAGACGGACCTCGCGCCGATGGTCGGCGCGAATCTCGACGTGATGGCGTCGGACGCGAAAAAGATGCGCGGCGAGCGGCCCTTCGTGATGTGCAATCTGAAAGCGCTCGACGGGTTGGAGGTGGTGGTGAGGTTTATTGAGGAGAAGGGGTTGTTGAAGGTTTGAGGCTTCATTCGCCCGGATGGCATTCCAGCAGGAATGCCATCATCTCGGTGCCGTCCTTCGACAAATAAAAACGCACCATCTTTTCGTTGAAGTCGGCCGCACGCTGAGCGGGGACGCTGATCGCGTCGATACCGTTCGCCATCAGCACTCCGTTCATCATGAAGCGCGACGTACGTTTGTTGCCGTCGAAGAAGAACTGCTGCAATGCGCCGAAGAGGAAAAAAGCACAACCCCGTTCGAAGGCATTGGAGACCTGATCGGTCAGCGCGCGCGTGCCTGCAGCAAAGAGGCGGTTGAGTTCAGGGGCTCCCGGCAGGGTTGGCAGCGGGGCGTATCGCGTCTTACCTTCTTCTTGAAAGACACCCCGCTCATGGACTGCCTGACGCGCAATCGGCCCGTGTAACGCGCAGTACGTCGCCTTGTCCAGCGCGAATCGCCCGTTCTGCACAATCGCGAGCAAATACTTCGAAGTCTCAATCAGGTTCAGAACCTGGTTCTGATCGGATATTCTCCGACCGCCGACAGCTACACCGTCAAGCAGTGTCTTCACCTCGGTGAACATGAAGGGATTCCCTTCGAGAGCGCTCGCATCCCACACGAATTCCGGCAGCATTCGATGAAAACGGAAGCACACCCGTCGAATTGAATGGGTCGGGATGTCTCGTAAAATCGCGGCGCGATCCCATTTGAAACCGAGGTCGGTGAAAAGCGTCATTGCAGTTGGTGAAAGCGAAGGAATGCGCGATGCCGGAATGTCAAACCTCGCGCAACGTATCAGCAATGAACGCACAAAGCTGAGCGGCAGCACCGCTTCCGCACCCCGCCCTCACCCCTCCTCCGGCAACAACGCCATCAACACATCCACGGTCCGCGCCGTCGCGCCGCGATGGCGCGCGGCGAATGCCGAGGCCGCGCCGCCCATAGCCAGCCGGCGAGCCTTGTCGCCAAACAGTTCACGCAACGCGCGCCCCAGATCGGCCGGATCCTTCACCTGCACCGCGGCGCCCGCCGCCACGGCATCCGCGGTGGCCTGCGTGAAGTTGAACACATGCGGACCGATCAGCACGGGCACACCGACCGCGCACGCCTCGATCAGATTCTGCCCGCCCAACGGCAACAAACTACCGCCGATGAACGCCAGATCCGAAGCGGCATAGTAAGCGCCCAGTTCGCCCATCGAATCGCCCAACAGCACGTTCACGTCTGAAGGCAAAGCCGTCACACCCCCGCCAGCGGCCGCCGCCGACGCCACCTTGGCATCCGGCGCCCACACCGAGCGTCGCGCGAGCCGCAGCCCGGCCTTCTCCACCAGCCCCGCCACCTCATTGAACCGTTGCGGATGACGCGGCACCAGAATCAGCAACGCGTTGTCGATGCCGAGCGCCGCGAACGCCTGCAGCACCAGTTCCTCTTCACCCTCGCGCGTGCTCGCCGCGACCCACACCGGACGCGCGCCGATTGCCGCGCGCCACGCGTGCCCGCGCGCCACCAATTCCGGCGGCGTGCTCATGTCGAATTTCAGATTGCCGAGCACGGCTACGTTGCGCGCGCCAAGCGCGGTCAGCCGCTCGGCATCAGACGGACTCTGCGCCAGCACGCGCGCAAAGCCGCCGAACACGTCCTTGGTCGCGCTGCCGAACTTCGCCGCGCGCTTATACGAGCGCGCCGACATCCGCGCATTGGTCAGCACCAGCGGCACGTCCGCGCCACGGCACTCGTCGATCAGCGTCGGCCACACTTCGGTTTCCATCACCAGACCAAGCGACGGCCGCCATGCCCGCAAAAACCGCCGCACGGCGTGCGGCATGTCGTACGGCAGATAACTGCGCAAGACCCGGTCGCCGAAAATCTGCTCGCCGGTGGCACGTCCGCTCGGCGTCATGTGCGTCAACAGAATGCGCGCGTCGGGACGCGCCTTCATCAGCGCATCGATCAGCGGTTGCGCGGCGCGCGTCTCGCCCACCGACACCGCGTGCACCCAGATCAGCGGCGCATCGTCTTCGGGCAACCGGCCGCGCGAATAACCGAAGCGCTCGCCGATATGCTCGCGATAGCCGCGTTCCTTGCGCGAGCGGATCAACAGACGCAACACCGCCAGCGGCGCGATGATCCACCAGAGCGCGTGATAGATCGCCCTCAGCATCGGCACTCCGCCTGCCTGAAGCGACGAGCCGACGCGTCGAGCGAAACCGCCAAATGGATCGCGGCGCTCAAACGAGAGCCCTGCCCTTCAGGCGCTCGAGAATTCCGAGCGGCGCGCATTCCGGCTGCGCCATCGCCTTGACCGGCAGGAAAAAGGTCTGCTCCAGCATGAACTGGCCGGACATCACCGCGTGCGAAGTCTGATCCGAGAAACACACCCAGACGCTGCCGGGCGGAAACGGCATGGTCTCCTGCGGGCTCGACTTCTGATAGTCGAGGTCGGCCTTCATGCCGTCGTGCAAATGCAGCATCAAATGGTCGTACTCGCTGCGCGGCGATTTGGTCACGTGCAGCAGGTTCAGCAGCCACGCCGCGCCCGGCATCTGCGGCTTGATGCGCGGCAGGAAACGTTTGGCCATGTCCTCGAATGGTTCGCCCACGCGCCACACACGCGGCACGCCTTGCGGATTGACGTTGGTGAACACGCGCAGAATGCGCTCGCCGTAGTTCGGCCGCGAAGGAAAGGCGTCCACGTGCAGACGGCTATCGTCTTTGCGCCATGAGGTCTCGCGCGTTTCCACCTGATGCAGCCGCAGGCTCGTCGGCGCCACGCGCAATCTGCCGTTGTATTCGGGAAAAAGCCCGTCGACCAGCGTGCGCGCATTGGTCTGATAACGCGCGATCAACGCGCGCACCGCCGATTGCGTGACGGCGTCGCCGGCCACACCGTGCAGCGCGCCGCCATTGGGTTCGAGGCTGATGTTCTTGCGGCTCGGGTCGGCGAGCGCGGGGTCGAGCAGCGCCTGTTCGCCGCCTTCGATCGCGAAGCGCAGATTCGGGAAATACAGCACTTTGCCGCGTTCGACGCCGGCAAGCAGCGTCTCGCGCGGCACGGACAGATTGCGTCCGTGCCAGTCGGCGTTCGCTACTTCGATGATCTGGGTTTCGTTCATGGTCGCCCTTGAAAACGGTTGGAGCGCAAGGCGAAGCGCCCCGGACGTGTCATAGCAGGCCGAAGCCCGCGAGTGCCGACTTCACCTGTTGCAGCGTGGGCGGCTGTCCGGCCGTACCGAGATTGACGACGTTCGGCGACCAGTAGCCGCCCGTGCGCCACGCAGTGGCGAAATTGTACAACTCGACCGTCGGCCGCTTCAGCGCCGCGGCGATGTGAACCAGACCTGTGTCGACACCCACGGTCGCGGCTGCGCCTTCTATCAGGCCGACCACCGCGGGCAACGAGAGCCTGGGCGGCACGATGGCGGCCGCGCCGAACTCTTTCGCCAGACGCTCGCTGGTCGCGCGCTCCTCTTCGCTGCCCCACGGCAGCACGATCGACGCACCGCGCCGCACCAGCGACTGCCCCAGCTCGATCCACGCGGTGTCGGGCCACTGCTTGTCGGCGCGCGAGGTGGCGTGCACGAACACGACGTACGGCACCGGCAGGTTCAGATTCGCCTCCGACAAAGCCAGCGCCGCGCGCCCGGTGTCGATGCCGAAGTCGATGTCGTCGGTGGGCTGCGGCGGCGGGTCGTTCAGCGCCGCGGCCACCAGTTGGCGCGTGCGCTCGACCACATGGGTGCGCGGTTCGATCGGCACGCGCTTGTCGTAGAAGAAGCGCACCGGCCATTCGAAGCCCGCGCCGTCGGTGCGGTTCGCGAGACCGACCAGCGTGCCGCGCGCCATGCTCGCGACCCACGCGGTCTTGATGAGCCCCTGGCAGTCGATCACGAGGTCGTAGTGTTCGGCGGCGAGCGCGCGGCGAAATGCGCCGATCTCGCGCCAGTTCGCGACCGACAGAATGCGCTTGCGCCAGCGCCGCAGCGACACTGGAATCGCCCGGTGCACGCCGGTCACTAGTTGCACGAGCCCCACGAAGCTTTCTTCGACGAGCCAGTCAATCTGGGCCTCGGGATGACGGCGTCGGATATCGGCGATCACCGGCATGTTGTGAACGACGTCGCCCAACGACGACACCCTCACGATCAGTATCTTTTTCACGCTCAAGAGTGGGAAAACCGGCTATCCGGCCCGAAGATGCGTTGAGAGAGCCCTAAGGGGCATGAGAAAAACCTGAAACGCTCAGCCGTTTCTCATGAGGACGGCAATTCTAGCGCGTTGCATGCAGACCGCATGAAAAAACGCGGCGCGGTCAGAAAAACCCGCGCCGCGTTCGACGGCCACCGCGGTTCGAAAAGAACCGCGGCGCCGCTCATGCGTTTAGAACGGCAGCTTTGCGTCAGGCTTTTCCGCCATGATCACGCGGCGGAAGTCTTCCTGGATGCGCTTGAGCGCCGCGTCGTTATCGGCTTCGAAACGCATCACCACGACCGGCGTGGTGTTCGACGACCGCGCGAGACCGAAGCCGTCTGGATACTCGACGCGCAGGCCGTCGATCTTCACCACGTCGTCCGCGCCGGTGAACTTCGCGTTTTGCTGGAGGCGCGCGATCAGTTCGAAGTTTTCGCCTTCCTCGAGCTTCAGTTGCAGTTCCGGCGTGGAGTTCGAGTTCGGCAGCGAGTTCAGCAGCTTGCTCGGGTCTTCCACACGCGTGAGGATTTCGAGCAGGCGCGCTCCGGTGTACAGGCCGTCGTCGAAACCGTACCAGCGGTCCTTGAAGAACACGTGGCCGCTCATTTCGCCTGCCAGCGGCGCGCCGGTTTCACGCAGCTTCGCCTTGACGAGCGAGTGGCCGGTCTTCCACATGAGCGGCTCGCCGCCCTTGTCCTTCACCCACTTGGCGAGGTTACGCGTGCACTTCACGTCGTAAATGATCTGCGCGCCCTTGTTGCGCGACAGCACTTCTTCGGCGAACAGCATGAGCTGACGGTCCGGATAAATGATCTCGCCGTCTTTGGTGACCACGCCCAGGCGGTCGCCGTCGCCGTCGAACGCGAAGCCGATTTCAGCGTCCGTTTCCTTCAGCGCGCGGATCACGTCCTGCAGGTTTTCCGGGTGAGCCGGGTCCGGGTGATGATTCGGGAAGTTGCCGTCGATCTCGGTGAACAGTTCGACCAGTTCGCAGCCGAGCTTCTTGAACAACTTGGGCGCGAGACCACCGGCCACGCCGTTGCCGGTGTCGACCACGATCTTGATGGGACGCGCGAGCTTGATGTCGCTCGTGATGCGTTCGAGATAGGCGTCGGCGATGTCGTACTCGGTGTACGTGCCGCTGCCTGTGGAGAAGTTCTCGTCGACGATGCGCTGATGCAGCGCGAGAATCTGCTCGCCGTAAATCGCCGCGCCGCGCAGGACCATCTTGAAGCCGTTATAGTCCGGCGGATTATGACTACCCGTCACGACGATGCACGAATCGACGCGGCGCTCGCCGCCGTCGAGCTGCAAGGGCACGCTGGCCGCGAAGTAGCCGACCGGGGTGGGCACCATGCCCACGTTGACCACGTCGACGCCGGCTTCACGCAGACCGTCCGACAAAGCCTGGACCAGCTCGGGACCCGACAGGCGGCCGTCACGCGCGACCACCACGGCGTCGCCGCCTTGGGCCCGCACTTCGCTGCCGAACGCGCGGCCGATCGAACGCGCTGCATCGGCGTCGAGCGTCTTGCCGATTACACCGCGAATGTCATACGCCTTGAAAATAGATTTGGAGATCATGTTGGCTCACTTGCGTGCAATGGAGAATTTTGACCGGCGCACCGCCGATGAATCGGTAAAACACAGCGATGCGCCCTTGCCGGAAGCGATCCGGTTCCAACTTATAATTGCGCCTTTCGGACCAGCCTTATAGCACCATTCTAATGCTTAGACGCCCTCCAAATGTAAAGTTGCCGCGACAGTCGGCGGGTTGGGCAAAGGCGCGCACTGTGCCACTCGGATCATGCGTGCCGCGCGTGCTCGCGGTGCCGCAGGCATGGTCGGCACGCCCAGCGCAAGCGGACCGGCGAGCGGCCAGCGGATGCTGACGCTCAAACGCTTCGCCAATCCAGACGTCACGCGCGCCTTTACGAATATCGTCTGGCTCGGGCTGGAGCGGCTCACGCAGATCGGCGTGGCGATCGTGATCAGCGGCGTGCTGGCGCGCTACTTCGGGCCGGACACGTTCGGCAAATGGCAATACGCGAACACGCTGCTGCTGGTGCTCTCGCCCATTACCTGGGTGTGCGGCGCGGAGATTCTGGTGCCCACCATCGTCAACCGGCCGCCGGCGCAACTCGGCACCGTGCTCGGCAGCGCCTTCGCGTTGCGCATCGCCGTGTCGGTGGCCGCTTTGCTGCTGACCTGGCTCGGCATCGCCTTGCATTTCTTCGATCCGCTGGTCGGCGCCATGCTCGCCGGCCTCGCCGTGACCATGCTGTTTCGGGAACCGTTCGTCGGCGTGATCAACGCGTGGCTGCAAAGCATGACCCATAGCAAGCCGCAGCTGCTCACCAGCATGAGCACCGCGGTGCTGAAGGCCGCTCTTGTCTATCTGCTGGTGCGCGCGGCGGCCGCGCCCGCGCGCTTCGGCTGGCTGTGGGCGCTCGAATCGGCGGCGATCGGCGCGGTCCTGCTGATCTATTACATACGCCGGCACGGCGGCAAGCTCGGCTGGCATCTGGATCGTTCTCTGTTCAAGCATTTTGCGAGCGCCGGCACGGTGTTCTGGCTCGGCCTCATCTGTATGTATCTGTTCCTGAAACTGGACCGGCTGATGCTCGAACGGACGATTTCCTTCGCCGATCTCGGGCGCTATTCCGCCGCCCAGCAGTTGAACGAAAACTGGATCACGCTCGCGCTGATGCTCGCGCAGACCATTGCGCCCGCCTTCGTCTATCGCGTGCAGGAGGCCGCCCAGTTGCGCCGCAATATGTGGCGGCTCACCGCCATGACCGCCGCGCTCATGGTGAGCGGCGCGATCGTGCTGGATCTGCTCGCGGGGCTGATCATCCGCCGCGTGTTCGGGCCGCAGTTCGAAGGCGCGATCGATATCTTCCGCTGGGCCGTGTGGTTGTCGGTACCCGCCGGCATCGAGGCGATCGGCAATCTGATCGTGTTGAAGTATCAAGCCAAGTTCGTGTTGCTCGCGAAATGGCTGCTGGCGCTGGCTGTCGCGTTCGTCGTCAATCTGCTGGCCATTCCGCGGCTTGGCGCATATGGCGCGCTTGTCGGTCTCGCAGCAGGCTATCTGGCGGCCGCGTTGGTTAATCTTTATTACATTCGTTTCAAATTGCGCCCATGACGAACTTACCCGCCACCGCGCAAATGACCCTCGACGACGTCGCGGTGCTGATTCCCGCGTACAACGGCCAAGCCGATCTCGACCTCACGCTTGCCTCGTTCAGTGAAAACGCGCTGGTACACGTGCTGATCGTGGACGACGGCAGCACGCCGCCGATCGTCGCACCGGCCATCGCCAATATGAAGATCGAAGTGCTGCGCATGGCGCGCAACGGCGGGATCGAACGCGCGCTTCAGACCGGCATCGACGCGCTTGCGCAGCGCGGCTTCCGCTATGCGGCGCGCATCGATGCGGGCGACCGCAGCGTGCCGCAGCGGCTCGCCAGACAACGCGTGTTCATGGAGCTGCATCCGCGCGTGGCCGGCCTCGGCATGTGGACGCAGGTCGTCACACGCGAAGGCAAGCCGCTCTTCATGCTGACGCCGCCCGCCGAACCGACCGCGATCCGCCGCCTGCGCTTCTTCCGCTCATGCCTTGCGCATCCTTCGATGATGCTGCGCATCGACGCCGTGCGCGCGGTCGGCAACTACCGCGCCGAGTATCGCTCCGCCGAAGATCTCGATCTGTTCGTGCGTCTGATGGAGCGCTACGACTGCGCGAACCTGCCGGAACTCGGGCTCTACTACGAACTGAACGAAGGCGGCATCAGTGCGACCAAACGGCGCCGTCAGGTGAGTTCGACGTTGCGGCTGCAACTGCGCTACTTCGACGCCGCCAATCTGTACGATTGGCTGGGTCTCGCCAAAAATCTGCTGCATCTGGTGACGCCCTACAGCGCACTGCAGAGGATCAAACGCAGCCTGCTCTCGCCGCGCGCGAGCCATTAAATCATTCATCGCCCCATTCACCGCCGAGCTCGTTCCCGCATGAAGCCTGCCTTGAAGTCGACGCCCGCGTTGCGCATTACACTCGTCTGTAACACCGCCTGGGCAATCTATACCTATCGGCAAGGGCTGATCCGTATGCTGGTCGGACGCGGCGTCGATGTGACGATCGTTGCGCCGCGCGACCGCACGTTCGAACTGCTCACCGCCATGGGTTGCCGCTGCATCGACTTGCCGGTCGCCTCGAAAAGCACCAGTCCACGCGACGACCTGCGCACGCTGTACGCGCTCTACCGGCACTACCGGTCGATCCGCCCGCACGTGGTATTCCACTACACGATCAAGCCGAATATCTATGGCTCGATCGCCGCGAAGCTGGCGGGTGTGCAGTCGGTTGCGGTCACAACGGGATTGGGCTATGTGTTCATCCAGCATAGCCGCGCCGCTCAGGTGGCCAAGAAACTGTATCGCTTCGCGTTCCGTTTCCCGCGCGAAATATGGTTTTTGAACCGCGACGATCAAGCTGCGTTTGTCGAACAGAATTTGTTGGTGCATCCTGAGCGTGCGCGGTTGTTGCATGGCGAAGGCGTCGACCTCGTGCAGTTCGCCTTCATGCCGTTGCCCGAGCGAACCGATTACCGCTTCGTCCTGATCGGGCGCCTGTTGTGGGACAAGGGCGTGGGCGAATATGTCGAAGCCGCGCGGCGTTTGCGTGAACGTTACCCGCACGCACGGTTCCAGTTGCTCGGTCCGGTGGGCGTCGACAATCCCAGCGCGATCACCCGCGAAGAAGTGGCGGCGTGGGAACAGGAAGGCATCATCGAGTATCTTGGCGAGGCGCACGACGTGCGGCCTTTGATCGCCGAGGCGGATTGCGTGGTCCTGCCGTCGTATCGCGAAGGCGTGCCGCGCACGCTGATGGAAGCCTCGGCGATAGGCCGGCCGATCGTCGCCACCGACGTGCCCGGCTGCCGCGAGGTGGTGGCGGACGGCGTCAACGGATTGCTGTGCGAAGTGCGCAATGCAGAAAGCCTTGCGGCCGCGCTGGCGCGCATGCTCGATATGAGCGGCGCGGAACGGCGGGCCATGGCTGAACGCGGCCGGAAGAAAGTCGCGGAAGAATTCGACGAGCGCGTGGTCGTCGAAACGTATAAGGACCTGGTGCAGAAAATGACGGGCGTTTTACTTTAACGGAGCAACAGCATGACCACGAAGGGCACGATTCTGGTAACGGGCGGCGCGGGTTTTATCGGCTCGCACACCTGTGTCGAACTGCTGAACGGCGGTTACGACGTCGTGGTAATCGACAATCTCGTGAACAGCAACCGCGAATCGCTGCGGCGCGTGGAAAAGATCACCGGCAAGGCGGTGACCTTCTACGAAGCCGATGCGCGCGACGAGGCGGCGCTCAACCGTATTTTCGACGCGCATCCGATCACGGGCGCGATTCACTTTGCCGCGTTGAAGGCGGTGGGCGAGTCGGTGGCCAAGCCGATCGAGTACTACAGCAATAACGTCGGCAGCCTGCTGACCTTGCTTGGCGTGATGCGCGACCGTAACGTCAAGCAGTTCGTGTTCAGCTCATCGGCCACCGTCTACGGCGTGCCGAAGAGCTCGCCGATCGACGAGTCGTTCCCGCTGTCGGCGACCAACCCCTACGGCCAGTCCAAGCTGATCGCCGAGCAGGTGCTGCGCGACCTGGAACTGGCCGATCCGTCGTGGCGCATTGCCACGCTGCGTTACTTCAATCCGGTCGGCGCACACGAGAGCGGTCTGATCGGCGAAGATCCCGCCGGCATTCCGAACAACCTGATGCCGTATGTCGCGCAGGTGGCGGTCGGCAAGCTCGAGAAGCTGCGCGTGTTCGGCGGCGACTACGAGACGCCCGACGGCACCGGCGTGCGTGACTATATCCACGTCGTCGATCTGGCGCGCGGACATCTGGCCGCGCTCGACGCGCTGGTCAAGCGCGACGCGAGTTTCGTCGTGAACCTCGGCACGGGTCAGGGCTATAGCGTGATCGATGTGGTCAAGGCATTCGAGAAAGCCGCCGGCCGGCCGGTGCCGTATGAAATCGTCGCGCGCCGCCCCGGCGACGTGGCGTCGTGTTTCGCCGATCCGGCCGCGGCCGAGAAGATCATCGGCTGGCGCGCGCAGTTCGGCATCGAGCGGATGTGCGCGGATCACTGGCGCTGGCAATCGACGAACCCGCAAGGTTTCGCCTGAGCTGACTGAAAGTCGACGGTGGCGCGAAGGAGCCGCCAGGCAGGGGTTCCGCCGCCGTCGACTGCGGGATTGCACCACACGGGTAATTCCGAATATTACTAATACTTTACGATTTCTATACTGACTTACCGATTGACGGTCAGGCTTCCTAAGAACGTGTGAATCGGCGCGCATGAGCCCGCATCGCGGCTTCATGCAAGAAAAGACATGCTACGGAGACAGCTATGGGAATTCGCTTGAAAAGCGTTGTGGGTGCGCTCGCCCTTTGTGCCCTCGCCAATGTCAGCTACGCGGCGGATCCGATCAAGATCGGCGTCGACGGACCGTTCACCGGTGGCTCGTCTTCGATGGGCGTCAGCATGCGCGACGGCGTGCGCCTCGCGACCGCCGAGATCAATAAAGCCGGCGGCGTGCTGGGCCGCCAGATCGTGCTGGTGGAACGCGACGACGAAGCGAAGAACGAACGCGGCGTGCAGATCGCGCAAGAGCTGATCAACAAGGAAAAGGTCGTCGCGGTGGTCGGCTACATCAACACCGGCGTCGCACTCGCTTCGCAACGCTTCTTCCAGGAAGCGAAGATTCCCGTGTTCAACAACGTCGCCACAGGCAGCATCGTGACGAAGCAGTTCACCGATCAGCCGGATAACTACGTGTTCCGCAATGCCGCCGCGGATCGCATCCAGGCGCCGATGATCGTCGAAGAAGCCGTGACCAAACGTGGCTTCAAGAAGGTCGCGATTCTCGCCGACTCGACCAACTACGGTCAGCTCGGCCGCGAAGACCTCGAGAAAGCGCTCGCCGCCAAAGGTGTGAAACCCGTCGCCGTCGAGAAATTCAATATCAAGGACGTCGACATGACCGCGCAGCTGCTCAAGGCCAAAGAGGCCGGCGCGGAAGCGGTGCTGACGTACGGGATCGGACCGGAACTCGCGCAGATCGCCAACGGCATGGCCAAGCTCGGCTGGAAAGTGCCGCTGATCGGCAGTTGGACCCTGTCGATGGCGAACTATATCGACAACGCCAGCACCAACGGCGAAGGCGCGCGCATGCCGCAGACCTTCATTCAGGAAGCCAACACGCCGAAGCGCAAAACCTTTATCGACGCGTACCTGAAGGAATTCAAGCCGAAGAACAACCGCATCGACTCGCCGGTGTCCGCCGCGCAAGGTTACGACTCGGTCTATCTGCTGGCCGCCGCGATCACCCAGGCTGGCTCGACCGACGGCCCGAAAGTGCGCGCCGCGCTCGAAAACCTCAACACCAAGGTGGAAGGCGTCGTGATGGTCTACGACAAACCCTTCACGCACGACGACCACGAAGCCATCAGCCCGAACGTGCCGGTGGTCGGCGAGGTCAAGGGCGGCCGCGTGGTCTACGCGTACGAAGCCGACAAGAAAGGCGGCAGCCAGTTGCGCAGCAAGCAGGCGAGCTCGGCGAACTGAGCGTGAGGTAAGCGCGAACCAAGCGCGGCAGCATGCTACGAAAGCCGTACCCGCCTCGCGGCGGGCGCGGCTTTGCTTCATATCCGGTGAACTTCAAGGCGGTCGGCGATGGCCATTCTTCTGCAGCTCATCTATAGCGGCATTGCACTCGGCATGATCTACGCCGTGATCGCATTCGGCTATCAGCTCACGTTCGCCACGTCGGGCACGCTCAACTTCGGTCAGGGCGATGCGCTGATGCTCGGCGCGCTGGTCGGCCTCACGCTCGTCACGCTCGGCGTCAATTACTGGCTGATGATTCCGCTCGTCTGCGTATTCGGTCTGCTGCAAGGCGCGTTTGTCGAACGGATCGGCGTGCGGCCCGCGATCAGGATCAAATCCGAATTCGGCTGGATCATGTCGACGATCGCGCTCGGCATCATCTTCAAGAACGTCGCGGAGAACCTCTGGGGCCGCGACGATCTGCGCTTCCCCTCCCCGCTTCCGGAAGCTCCGCTAAAAGTATTCGGCGCCAATGTGCTGCCGATGGAATTGCTGGTGGTCGGCGGCGCATTGGTGATGATGCTGGCGGTCGAGTTCTTCAATCGGAAGACGATCTTCGGCAAGGCCGTGGTCGCCACCGCGAACGACCGCGACGCCGCGGCGTTGATGGGCATCAATACCGGCCTCGTCATCACGTTTTCGTACGCATTGTCGTCTCTGACCGCGGCTTTTGCCGGCGTGCTGATCGCGCCGCTCACGCTCACCGGCGCCACGATGGGCGCCGTGCTCGGACTCAAGGCGTTCGCGGTGGCGATCATCGGCGGGCTGTCGAGCGGGCTGGGCATCGTGGTGGGCGGCGTGATTCTCGGCATCGCCGAGACCACGACCGGCTTCTACATTTCCACCGGCTATAAGGACGTGCCCGGGCTCGTACTGCTGCTGATCGTGCTCGCATTGAAACCCGCCGGCCTGTTCGGCAAGACGTCGATCAAGAAAGTGTGAGGGCCGCCGTGAATCCGAAGAAGCTCGTTGCGTCCGCACTGGCGCTGATCGCGCTCGCGGTGTTTCCCGTGTTGTCGGGCAACCCGTACTACATCCACCTGCTCGAAACGATCATGATCTACGCGATCCTGCTGTTCGGTCTCGACATCGTGGTCGGTTATACAGGGCAGGTGTCGCTTGGGCACGCCGGCCTGTTCGGCGTCGGCGCTTATACGGCCGGCGTGTTGTTCTTCAAGCTCGGCATGCCGTTCATCGTCACCGCGCCACTGGCGATTCTCATCACCGCCGCCTTCGGCGCGATTCTCGCGCTGCCGGCGCTGCGCGTGTCCGGTCCTTACCTCGCGATGGTGACGCTGGCGTTCGGCACGATCCTGCAGATTCTCATCAACGAGATGGATTTTCTGACCAACGGGCCGATGGGCGTGAAGATCCCGAAGCCTTCGCTCGCCGGCCGGCCGATGAACGAAGTCGAGTACTACTGGCTCGTCGCGGCGCTGCTGGTCGCCTCGCTGATCGTCGTGCACCGCGTGCTCCGATCGCATCTGGGCCGCGCATTCGAGGCGCTGCGCGACAGTCCGATCGCGTCGGACTGCATGGGTGTCTCGGTGTACCGCTACAAGGTCTATGCGTTCGTGATCAGCGCCGGGTTTGCCGGCCTGGCCGGCTGCCTCTATTCGTATTCGGAGCAGTACATCTCGCCGAATACCTATAATTTCGAACTCACCATTCTGTTCCTGCTCGCGATCATCATGGGCGGCCGCAAGACCCGCACTGGCGCATTGCTCGGCTCGGCGATCATCGTGCTGCTGCCCAAACTGCTCGACGATATCGACATGTTCCGCACCGTCGCCTCGGTGCTGGCAGCGGTCGTCGTGATCGGCGCGGGCGTCGCGCTGGCGCGCAAAGTGTCCACGCCGCGCAAGGTCGCGATTCCGGTTTTGGGCACGGCAGGTCTTGCCGCGTTTTCCTACCGGATAGAGACGCTCGCCGACTGGCGTTTGACGATCTTCGGGCTGATGATTCTGCTGGTGGTGTATTACCTGCAGGACGGCGTGGTCGGCTTTGTGCGCAAGATCGTGATGCATGGGCGGGTCCGCACGGTTACCGTCGACGCCACGCAACCGGCCACGAGCGGTGGCGATGCGGTTCAGGCGGTACACGCGGGCGGCACGGAAGACATCCTGCAGTTGCGCGGCATCCTGATGCAGTTCAGCGGACTGAAGGCGCTCAACGACGTCGATCTGACCGTGCAGCGCGGCACGATCCACGGACTCATCGGCCCGAACGGATCCGGAAAAAGCACGATGATGAATGTGCTCACCGGCATCTATGTGCCGACCGCGGGCACGCTCGAGTATCGGGGCGCGTCGCTCGCGGGCAAGACCTCCGCACAGATCGCGCTGTCTGGAATCGCGCGCACTTTCCAGAACGTGCAGTTGTTCGGCGAGATGACCGCGCTCGAGAATGTGCTGGTCGGCCTGCATCACACGTTCAACGCGAATCTCGCGGATGTCGGTCTGATGTCGTCACGCTATCGGCGTGAGGAACGCGCCGCGCGTGAGCGCGCGTTCGGCATGCTGCGGTTCGTCGGCCTCGACAATGTCGCCGCCGAGGAAGCACGCAACCTGCCCTACGGCAAACAGCGTCTGCTCGAAATCGCGCGGGCACTCGCGCTCGATCCGCAATTGCTGTTGCTCGACGAACCCGCTGCGGGGCTCACCGCGCCGGATATCAAAGAACTGGTCGCGATCATTCGCAAAGTGCGCGATCACGGCATTACCGTCGTGCTCATCGAGCATCACATGGACGTGGTGATGAGCGTGTGCGACCGCGTTTCGGTGCTGGACTTCGGGCAGAAGATCGCTGAGGGCAAGCCTGCTGATATTCAGTCTAACGAAAAAGTCATCGAAGCCTATCTCGGCGGCCAGCCTGCCGATCAAGCGGCGTGAAGCGAGCCAGCGCGCTTACAGGAACAGACATGTTATCGATCAGAAATCTGCATGCGGGCTACGGCAAAGTGAAAGTGCTGCACGGCATTTCAATCGATGTGCCGAAGGCGTCTGTGGTCACGCTGATCGGCTCCAACGGCGCGGGCAAAACAACGACCATGCGCGCGATCTCCGGCATGATCCGGCCGAGTGCCGGTGAGATTACGATGGGCGTCGGCACCGACGCAAAGCGCATCGACGCGCTGGACTCACATCGCATCGCGCGGCTCGGGCTTGCGCATTCGCCGGAAGGCCGGCGCGTGTTCGCGACCATGAGCGTGACCGACAACCTGATACTCGGCGCGTTCCCGCGCCTGACTTCGGCGCGGCCGCGCGGAGATGTGAAGGCCGATCTGGAGCGGGCTATCGAGATGTTTCCGCGGCTCAAGGAACGACGCCATCAACTGGCCGGCACGCTTTCCGGCGGCGAGCAACAGATGCTGGCGATGGCGCGCGCGATCATGATGAACCCGGATCTGGTCTTGCTCGACGAACCGTCGATGGGACTCGCGCCCATTCTGGTCGAAGAGGTTTTCCGAATCATCGGCAATCTGAAGAGTCAGGGCGTCACCATGTTGCTGGTCGAACAGTTCGCCGCCGCGGCACTCAATGTGGCCGATTATGGCTACGTACTGGAGAACGGCAGAATTGCGGCGCACGGCCCCGCGACGGAATTGCGCAACGATCCCTCGGTGAAGGCGGCGTACCTTGGGGCGAGCCACTGAGGCGCACCAACTTGCCTGACGCACGAACCGTGCGAATCACACTCAACCTCCTCTCTCGACTGCGCAAGCCAGATGACAGATCTGGCGCGTTGCGTGCGAGATCGAACACTCGTCTCGCGGGCTAGCCGGCACACTAAAGCCAGCGCAACTCTCGCTACACGTTTGGCTCAACTCCGGGAAACAACGCGCAACGCTTTTGCGACGGCAATCGGCACTCATCTTGTTGGAGCAAGCGTCTGCGCGGCGCGCCGCTTTCATCATACACATGGACGCGGCGATTTACGCGTGCGCTAACCGAGCTTTGTGTGCTGTACCGAACGGAGTAGCGACATTCGTACAGATACTCTACGTCTACACATACTCGATCAAGCACGGAGCAAGCGCGTATTTATCGCGTTGATCGACGTCGTGGGTCAATACGTAATCGGTGAGCCTCGGCCCGCCGGATGAAACTGGATTATCTGTCGAATCCGGCTTCGGCCATCGCAGTTGGGATATTGATAACGATCAAACATTTTCGTAGTGCCAGCGGTTGCCGTCCGAAGCATGGCGAAGCCAGTTGGCATATCTTTCTGAGTCGGCCAAGACATCGGCAATTTACGACTTGTCCGGGCACGGACGCCAAATTGCAAAGCTATACTTTCTACTGAAATAATTAGGATTTAAGTTGCCGGGGAATGCGACGCTTAGCATGCCGCTAGCGCTCGTCTCCGCTTGGCATACAGCAGTTTCTATTCATTTTTTCATAAGCTGGATTTCTTAATTATTTGCGGTATTTTTTGTAGCAATTTAATTGCTATATCCCTGCTGTCCGATCTCGAGTCGTCCGCCGCATTCGTCTGATGGCGTGCTTTGCCTCAACGATTGAAACAACCGGCACGACTTGCAATGCCGAAACACTGATGTATTCGTCAACGAACTTCGAACCGGGGGCAGCGATGGCTTTAGTCGGCAAGGTATCGAAATCAGTGTCAAAGGACGTCAATCCTTTCGATACCCGCTACGAAAGTCGTTCGCACGCCGAACATCCTGATATGGGCGCCCGCGGCTTTTCAGCTTCGCATATGGACAGCACCTCCGAATTGGATCGCGCCGAGGAGCCGTTCGCTTCGGACGTGTCGTCGGATTCCGCTGCGGGCCCAATGCCTCGCCGTGCGTTGCCGGCGGCCAATGATCCTGACATCCCGTCGCGAAAAAGCGACTTCACAAAACGCGTTTTCGACATTTTCGGCGCGTCGGCGTTACTCCTGGTATTGCTGCCGATTTTTCTAGTTATAGGCTGCGTCGTAGTAAGCGACGGCGGTTCCGCTTTCTTCGGCCATCCACGCGTTGGGCGAGGCGGACGATCGTTTCGCTGCCTGAAATTCCGCTCCATGGTGCCGAAGGCCGATGTCGTTCTCGCCGAACTCCTTGCCACCGACGCCGCCGCGCGCGAGGAATGGAATCGCGATTTCAAGCTTAAGAACGATGTACGCATCACCACTGTTGGCCGAATTTTGCGCAAGACGAGCCTGGATGAACTGCCTCAGCTCTGGAATGTTCTGCGGGGCGACATGAGTCTCGTCGGCCCCCGCCCTATCGTCACGAAGGAACTGGAACGGTATGGCCCCGACGCCCACTATTACCTGTCGGTCAGGCCCGGCGTGACAGGATTGTGGCAAGTCAGCGGACGCAATAACGTTGACTACGCAACGAGAGTCGCGCTCGACGTCTCGTACGTGAAGGAACGTTCGACGCTGCTCGACATCAGCATTCTGCTAAGAACATTCAAGGTGGTCTTCGACGGAAGCGGGGCGTATTGAACAGCATGCGCACCCGTGCATCGCAAGCTAACCCGTACGAAATGCCTACGGACGTTGTTCATGTCGTCGAATCGGCTTCTACAGGTACGCTATTCGTGCCTTGCGGCGTTTCAGATCATCTCGCCGGTGAAGCTTACGAAATTCGCTTCGTGTCCTCGCGGCGTAGCGAAATAGCCGACATCCCACCTTCTCTCTCCCCCGAAAGTCCAGTTGCGGCAATCTCACACGCAAGGCCGAACGGCAAACGTTTTTGCCGGCTGACAGCGCCTTCCCGATGCTCACAACGGCTGGCATACAGGAGCGACATCCGATGAAGCAGTTTGCGGAGCGGTCTCACGTGCGTCCGGAAGATGCCCACGTTCAGTCTGCGTTGCCAGCCGACATCAGTTCGGCGCGACAGTCTCACTGGCCGGGTCCTTCCGCTGGGTTTGCAATCAATGGCAAGTTCGCATCTCAACGCATAACAGGCGTGCAACGTGTCGGCTATGAACTGGCGATGGCGTTCCAGCGTCTGTTTCCCGATGAAACCGACCTGCCCGTGTTGGTTCCCCCGAACGCACGAACCGACGTTGTCTTGCCGAAAACAAAAGTGATCGGCCGGTGGTTCAAGGGCTCGCTGTGGGAGCAACTCGCACTGCCATTCGCGCTTGGCGGCCGAACGCTTCTCAGCCTTTGTAATATGGGCCCGTTGTTCGCTCGCCGGCAGGTCGTGATGATGCATGACGTTGCGATCTACGATCTGCCAGAAAATTATTCGTGGAAGTACAGGCTCTGGTATCGCGTCGCGTTTTCTCTGCTGAAGCGCAACGCCAGCCACATCGTGACGGTGTCGGAGTTCTCGAAGACACGCATCATGGAACGACTTGGCATCGACGGGTCGCGCATCTCGGTAGTCCTGAATGGTGTGGACCACTTTGAGAAGATCGTACCCGATCCGGCGATTCTGTCGCGCTTGGATCTGCAGAAAGACGCTTATGTACTCGCTGTCGGAAATCTCTCGGTAGGAAAGAACCTTCCACGCATCGTTGCCGCGATGGAGCGCCTGAGCGACCGCCCTGACCTGAAATTTGTTGTCGTCGGCGGATGCGACTTGCGGGTCTTCAGTTCACAGGCAAAAGTGGGTTACGACTTGTCGAAAAACATCATCCCCGCAGGCTTCGTATCGGACGGCGAATTGAGAGCGCTGTATGAGAATGCTGCCTGCTTTCTGTTTCCTTCGTTATATGAGGGCTTCGGGCTGCCGCCGCTTGAAGCGATGTCTTGCGGATGCCCGGTCATCGTGTCGCGTGAAGCGTCCCTTCCTGAGGTATGCGGCGATGCCGCGCTTTACTGCGACGCGCATTCGGTCGACGACATCGTCGACAAGGTGACGCAGATGATGGAGGACGCCGCGGTACGCGAAGCCTGGCGTGAACGCGGACGGGAGCATGCTCGTGGTTTCCGGTGGGAGCGGTCTGCACATCAATTGCTCGATGTTCTGGAGCGTGAACTCGCGGGTGGAGCGGCTCGTCCGGTTCATCCGCAATCCGCGCAATCCGCACAATCCGCGCCATCGCGCGTTTAACGTGGAAGGAGATTCGCAGCATGGATACGCCCGCCTCCACGATAGCCCTTGCCGCCACGCTACGAGATCACTTCGCACGCATCGTCCTGCCGGTCTGGCGGGGGCCAGGCTTCAATAGCGCAATGCATCTGCCCTACGAAGCCGTTAGCGCTGACGCATGCCACCTTCCGATGCCGGTCGAACGCTATCGCGCGATGGCGTGCGCGCGACAGTTGTTCGTCTTCTCGCAAGCCGGTGAAGCAGCTCACGCCCATGTGCTGTTCGAATCGCTGTTGCACTACTTCCAGGACAAACAGCGCGGCGGCTGGTTCTACAGCGTCGATGCGCAAGGTACGCCACTCGATACGACGAAGGATCTCTATACGCACGCGTTCCTGGTGTTCGCATGCGCTGAATATGCCGCGAGGTTCGACAATCGTGACGCACGCGACCTCGTCCACAGCACCTCGGGGCTGATCGAAACGCGTTTCGCCGCGCAACACGGATTGTTCAACGCAGCGCTCGACGCGGATTTTTCGACGGTGACGGGCACGCCGCTGCAAAACCCGCTAATGCATCTCACCGAAGCCTGGCTCGCCGCACGCGACGTAACCCACGACAGTGCATTCGATTCCGCGTTGCGCAAGCTGGCAGACGCCATCGAGCGCACGTTCGTGCATATGCCGACCGGTTGCATCGCGGAACTGCCGTTAGGAGTCGAAGACAACCGTCTGGAACCCGGCCATCAGTTCGAATGGTTCTGGCTGATCCGGCAAGCGGGAGAGCTATTGAACGGATCGGGACTCGACGACGCGCTCACGCGCGCGTTTGAATTTGCGCAGCAACATGGCGTGGATCAGGTGACGGGCGGCGTGTGCGCATCGCTCGACGAAGCCGGCCGGATGAAGGACGCCACGCAGCGAATCTGGGCGCAAAGCGAATATCTGCGCGCACTCGCCACCCGCGACGATGACGCGGCGCGCACCGTGCTGCCTGGACAGATCGAACGATTCCGCCAGCGGTTTCTGCATGGGCACGGTTGGTTCGAATGCAAGACCGCTACGGGCAACGTGTCGCGCGCCGACATGCCGTCGACTACGCCCTATCATCTCGCCACCGCTTACGCGGCGCTGCCAGTTGAGGCTCTCAGCGCTCGCAGTACCGCTGCCGCTTGATAGCAGCCTGAGAAGGACGAGGTCCGCGCAATCGAATGCGTTCGGTCCGCGGCCCTGAACTCGCTGCTAACAATCAACGTGTCAGGTGCCCACACTATTCAGTTTTTCAGCCCGGGGCTTCGGGCGCCACGGTAACAGCGAAACCCGCGCGAGAATATTGCCTCGACGGGCGGTGTGCAAGTCCTGCTGCAGTGCCTGCTGGAGTTCGGGACGACGGACCGTAGCGGTTCCCAATTTAGCCACGACGATGCCTGCCGCGACATTGGAAAGTACGACCGCTTCGTCCAGCGGCATGCCGGCGCCGAGCGCGGCACTTAGCGTGGCAACAACAGTATCCCCGGCTCCTGTCACATCGAACACCTCGCGCGCGCGCGTGGGCAAATGCAACGGGGCGTGGCCCCGGGCAATCAGGGTCATGCCTTTCTCGCTGCGTGTAACGAGCGCAGCTTCGAATTCAAACGCATCGCAGAGGGCGGCACCCTTCTGCTCGATCGTCGCATCACTATCGCAACGCCCAACGACGGCCTCGAATTCGGACAGGTTCGGCGTAATGACGGTGGCGCCGCGATAACGCTCGAAATCCGTTCCTTTCGGATCGACGATGACGGGCTTTCCGGTGCGGCGAGCAGCGGAGATCAGGTTCTTCGAATCGTGCAGTGAGCCTTTGGCGTAGTCGGATAAGACCACGGCATCGACTTCGTGCAACTGCCGCTCAAAGCTGAAGATCAACTCATCGCCGTTGCGTTCGGGAAAGTGGTCCTCAAAGTCCGCCCTGATCATCTGCTGATGGCGGGAGAGAATGCGAAGCTTCGTGATCGTCTTGCTGCCCGCGACGCGTTGGAGAACGCAGTCAACGCCGCCTTCGCGCAGCAACTCTTCAATCCGGTCGGCGTGCGCATCCTGTCCCGCCAACCCGAGAAGACGAACGCGAGCACCAAGTGCCGCCGCATTCAGCGCGACGTTTCCCGCCCCGCCCACACGCGTCTCTTCAGCTTGCACATGAACGACGGGAACGGGCGCCTCCGGCGAGATCCGCGAGGTCGAACCATGCCAGTACCAATCGAGCATGACGTCGCCCACGACCATCAATTGAGCGCAATCGAAATCAGGAGGCGAAAGCTTCACCGGCGGGTTTCTTGTCATGATGGCCTAAATTGATTGAATAGACTTCACTCAGAACGTCGACGACAGAAGCGACGCTTATCTTCCCCATCACATACTGCGCATCTCTCGGGTACTCGAACCCGAGGCTCAGAAACATGCCACCGTCTTGCCTCGCGACCGCCAGGACTCCACGCTCTTTATTTACCGGGCCCCACCGGAAAGGATTGGTCGGACCATGCAGGCTTACCATTGGGGTATCCAGCATTGCGGATAAATGCATGATTCCGGTGTTGACGCAGACTATGCATTTCGCCTGCCTGACTACTTCGGCTACCTCAGTCAAACTCACCTTGGCCGCCAGGCTTATGACCTTCTTGCTGGCGATCAGATCGACCAGTTGCTGAGCACGGCTCGCGTCTTCCGGACCGCCGGTTATGACAATTGCGTACCCGCCATCAATCAGCTTAAGCGCGAGATCGCGCCAGCACTCCACCGGCCATTCGCGCATTGGGAAATTTGTCCCGGAGGCCCATGGATGAAAAACAATATAGTCGTCGTCGATGGCGAATGGCGAACGACCGGAACCAATAACTTTCGTTATTCGCGGGGATTCTGTCGACTCAACCCCTAGCGGCCGCAGCAGCCTTCTAAAATTATCCAGTTCGTGCAGACGTTCATCATGCTCGACACTCGCGTCATAAGCATAGTGGCGGAACTGTCCTCTGGTCTTAAAGCCAATGGTGAACTTCGCCTTCGTGAACGCCGACAACAAGGCAGAAATTCGCGGCCATTGCGATGTGTCGACCAACAGATCGACTTGATGTTTCCTTATTTCCCGCAGCGCAGCCAACGGGCTGGTAAGAGGGACCACTACAACTTCGTCCAGTCCAGCGAATAGATCATAAATGCGCGCATTGCTTCGCGATGCGAATACAACCACCTTCGAAATATCTTTTACTTTCCTCAATTCGGAAATGATGATTGATGACAAAATCGAGTCACCAATGGCAGCGAATGCGAAAATCGCGGCCGTTCGGCATTCAGCCGGCAAGCTTCGCTTTTTTCGAACGGCCCCTATTATGTACAGCAAGGTACCACCGACAATAAGATCGACGCGCTTTAGAAAATTCTGTCCGCGCTCGTTTTTCATTTCGAACCTGGCCACGTCGAGTTAAATTGCGATTCAGAAACCGAGGGGCGGCGCATCTTTGCCGGCTCATGCGGGAATAGCGTGATGATCTCTCGTTCGCGCAGATGGCCGCTACGCGCCACCGCGCGCCTGCCATCCCATGTATGCACGTCGTCGTACTGCTCGAGCAATGTCGTCGATTCTGCCTTGATCGTCTGCTGGATGATCCGCCAGGCATTGCGCTGGATAGTCTTTCCAGGCTGCCCACGTCGCCGCTCTGCCGATGCTTCATTGACGCCGTCAAATCACGCGTTGACGGTAGATTTCCTTTAGATGGCAGCGACACTGCGACGTTAGTCTCGCTCCCCCTACGATCGCTCCCATCGAATCCCTGCGCATCAGTCCATGTGCTGGAGTCAACGAACGCCTCTAGAAAGCGTAGCTTGGTGCGGAAGGTCACAAAAGCCGACAGCATCAATCGTCGACCGTCTGCAGTAGCTTATGCTGAACTTGTATGGTCCCTGCTCAAGCGCAACGTGTCTGTGCGGAGCCGTACGTTCGACATGGGCGCACTCGCCTGCGCAAATGCGAACAGAAGGGATGCTTGATGCCGCGGAGTAGCGTCTGCAGTCTCGCGTTGCACGTGCTCCGATTGCGTCCCGCTGACGCCGTCCGCTTCTGAGCAATGGTTAGAGAGTTTGTCTGCTCGAAGCCGCAACAGCGTTGATACGACAACTGCCCGCGCGCTCCGCCAGAAAAATTTAATTATCGTCTCGTGGCGTTCTGGACCGCGCGACACATAAGGCGCACACAAAAACGCCGATGACCACGCCAAATATGAAGCACAACAAATGTGTCAAAACGCTCGACATTTACCTGGTCCCTTGAATTAAGGCGAGAGTGGTTCAATACGACTCCCCCTTCGCGATTCATCACAAACCACCGCACGCAGACGGTCAAGCAACGCGCCGAACGCCAGGACAAACAGGCAACAACGATGGTGTGACGCGGGGTCGCTGCGCCAAACATCATACTTTACTTGAAACATTACCAGGTCGGAAACGGATACATCTTTGGCCGTACCAGTAAGGTATTCGTCTGGTATGCGATACGGGATTTGGGCGGGACACACAGATGACCGCGCCGGTCAGAGACTACAGCTCGAGCCCAGTCGCGCACACAAACATGAAATTAGTCGCAGGGAGCAGGCGATGCGCGGCGCAAAGTAGCAGGTGGAGCACCGCACATTGGCGAAACAACAAAACGGCCGCAGGACAGCGCTTTTTATTGGACCGGCGCTGCTGCGAGATTTCGATCAGGGTTGAGTGAATGCGGAACCTACCGTCTTTGAAGCGGTGCCCGGCGAGTCTGCGGCTCCAGATTCAGTTGGATTACCAATTCATCTACAGCAAATCTGGAACACCGCTGGCCCGGCGTCAAGACGCGCGCCGAGCCGGCTGCAGGTTCGCGCGCGAATGGGCATTCTAGCGCGTAGCTTCCAGCGCACTCAGGCGCGGCAATAAGCGGTCGAATTCACATTTGACGATCCCATAGCATTCGCATGCCCGTGCCTCAAGTCCGGTTCTATCCAGGATGCGAACACGGCCACGACTGTGATGAATGAGGTCGGCTGCGCTAAGCTTGCCGGACGCCTCAGTCACCCCTTCGCGGCGCACACCGAGCATGTCGGCAATCATTTGGTGTGTCACCTGCAAATCGCTCGTTCCCGAACGGTCGATGTCGACCAGCAGCCACCGGCACAGTTGCTCGTCGATTCGATGCAGCCTGTTGCACGCCGCAGTTTGTGCGACCTGTGTGAGCAGCGCCTGCATGTAAAGCAGCATCAGCGAGCGTAGGGACGCGCAGTCGCTCAATGCTTCGCGCAGCGCGTTTGCGCTTATTCGATGGGCGAACCCCCCGCATTGCGCCTGCACACTGGCGGGCATGGTGTCGCCGCCTGTCAGAATGGGGACGCCCGTCGTCCCATCCCTTCCGATCGCGGCGATTTCCACCGAACTGCCGTTTTCCATTGTCTGCAGCAGAGACACGATGGCCGTGACAGGAAAATAGACGGTGCGTATGAGTTCACCGGATTTCGACAGCAGTTGACCTGTTGTCAACTCGACGAGTTCAAGATGAGGAGCTAACGCCTCCCATTCCTGCGTTGTGAGTGCCTCTAGCAGACGGTTACCACGGCGGCACAGCTGATTAGTCATCGTCATTTCCCTCACGTAAGTATTCCCGGCCCGCTGATGGCGGACCGCCACTCGAATAGAGGAGACAGTGATGATTCACTCCCCCCGGCTCGGGCGGTCGGCGAACTGAAGCGATAACGGAGACGATCAAAAGCTTCGCGCTTGTCATTGCGTTGCTTCTAATGTCGCAATGCAGCGTAGCCGCCGAGGACGGCAGCGCCAATAAAGGTGGCGGAATACTGGGGAGAATAGGCGGAATAGTGAGGACTTATTTGCGTTGAGCGTTCGTTCTTGCGCTGTACCTGGACGCTCCCTTATAGCAGAGCAAGCCGAATTCGACGCTAGCCGAATGGTCTGCTGATATCAGGTCGGACTGCATATGTCCGAATTATTAAGGACGTCTCCTCCGCATTTTTTACCGCGCTGCGCGGGACTAATCGATGAAAAGCGACAAGGTCTGAGGCGAAGAGTCGATGGTTGTGCGATCCGCGAATGAATTTTTTCGGCCGCGGGCCCGATCAAGATGTTATTCGCCTTCCGTCGGCTGTCGAGGTCATTTCCGCTTCACGCGCAATGATTTACAGGTCAGCCGTTCAACACTGCAAGCCGCCCAGATTTACCACAGCGATGTCGCTGGTTAGTGCCGGCGTATCGGCGTTTCGCGCGTGTCGAGATACGTGGTCTTGAGCCGGCCATCTTTTTTCGCGCTGCGTATGGCGCGCCCCCAAGGAGCGCGGCCCTTTTCACTACGCCATCTGAAACACCGCCACAGCATCCCGCAATACAGTCGCCTGCTCTTCCAGCGATTTCGCCGCAGCAGCGGCTTCTTCCACGAGCGCCGCATTGTGTTGCGTGACTTCGTCGATCTGCGAGACGGCCTTGTTGACCTGTTCGATACCGTCGCTCTGTTCGAGCGCGGACGCCTCGATCTCGTTCATCACGCCGGTCACGCGCTCGACCGCGCTCATCGCTTCGTGAATCGTCTTCTGCGCGTCGGACACGAGAGAGGCGCCCTCCTGAACCTTGGCGGCCGACTCACCGATCAACTCCTTGATCTCCTTCGCTGCCGCGCCCGAGCGCTGAGCGAGGCTGCGCACTTCCGAAGCCACCACTGCAAACCCGCGCCCCTGCTCGCCAGCGCGCGCTGCCTCCACTGCTGCATTCAACGCCAGAATGTTGGTCTGAAACGCAATCCCCTCGATCATGCCGATGATTTCCGTCACCTTGCGCGACGACTCGCTGATCCCATCCATCGTCTCAGTGACACGCGACACCACTTTGCCGCCGCGCGTGACCGTGTCGAGCGCGCCATGAGCGAGACGGTTAGCCTGCTTCGCGTTGTCCGCGTTCTGTTTCACCGTGGCCGACAACTGCTCCATGCTCGCGGCGGTCTGCTGAAGCGCCGCAGCCTGCTGCTCGGTGCGCGAGGACAAATCCGCATTGCCCGACGCAATCTCGTTGGCCCCCTGAGTAATCGCCGTCGTGCTGCCGCGCACTTTCGACACGGTCTCGACGAGCCCGTCGCGCATCATCGTCAATGCGCCCAGCAATTGCCCCATCTCGTTGCGAGATTTGATCTTGATGGCGACGGTCAGATCGCCGGCCGCGATGCGCTCGAAATGCTTGACGGTGGCATTGACCGGCTTGATCAACGCCACTGACAAACCGATGCGCGCCGCCACGCCGATCACAAGTGCGATGACGCCAATCGCGGCGAACAACAATGTCGCGATCTGGAAACGCTGCGCCGCCGTTTGTGCTTGCTGATGCTGGCTTTCGATGCGCGAGCGTTCGAGCGCGTCGATCGCTTTCGAATAAGTGGCGTAAAAGCTGTTGGCCGTCTCGCCCTGAATATTTCGGAAGGTATTGAAATCGAAGTCAGCAAGCGCCTTAAATTCCGGCTCGATCGCCTTATCCACCAGCGCGCTGCGCGCCTGTTCCACGGCCTGCGCGAGCTTCTGTTCGTTATCGTCCGCAAACGGGCCGGCCATGTAATCGCGGAAGTCCTTGTTCGATTCGACCAGCACCTTGTGCGCGGCCGGCAACAGGTCGTCGGTCTGCTTGCCGACGCTGAAGAGCGTCTGATACGAACCCAGCGCGAGTTGCACTTGCAGCAGCTTCTCTGAGCTCGCCTTCAGATGCGACAACGCCGCCGCGCTGCGCTGTGTGTCGTCGAGGCTGCTGTTGGCGAGCTTGAGCGCGCCATAGCCGACACCGATCACTGTCAGCAGGAAAGCGACGAATACGCTGATCACCAGCGTCAGGCCGCCACGAATTGTGATGTTATTTAGCATTGGGTCTCCGGAACGTCTTGCCGATCGGCGGCGAAACGGGTTGGCAGCCGCGCGCGTTTTTTTGCGCATGACTTACTCTTCGCCGCATCCCGGTTAACGACCCCGGCCGGCCGCTGCTAAATAGGTGGAATCCATGACTGGCGGGCGTTTGCGAGCCACTTTCACCTCACTATCTGGGATCTTCGGACAACCACGCGGCGCTGCTGCTTTTCCGGGCAGGGTGCGTTTCGTTTGTATAATTCGGCGTCTTCGCTCAGGCTCACTTTCATGCTTAGTTTTGCGCTCGGCTTTCTCGTTTCACTGCTGATCACGCTGTTGATCGTGCGCTACGCGCATCTGCATGAAAAATTCTCTACCGACACCGATCTGGCCGGCGTGCAGAAATTCCATGTGCGCCCGGTGCCGCGTATCGGCGGGGCCGGCATTCTGCTCGGGCTGATCGTCTCCGCCGTGCAGTTGCATCACGCGTATCCCGCCGTGTCGGGCGGCATTCTCGGGCTGATTGCATGCGGCATGCCGGCCTTCGGCTCGGGGCTGGTCGAAGACCTGACCAAGCGCGTGTCGCCGCTTGCAAGGCTGGTCTGTACGATGGCCGCGGCCGCGCTCGCCTATTTCCTGCTGAACATCGCCGTGACGCGCATCAGCGTGCCGCCGCTCGACTTCCTGCTCTCGTACGCGGTGATCTCGTGCGCGGTCACCGTGCTGGCGGTGGCCGCGCTCGCCAACGCGATCAATATCATCGACGGCTTCAACGGACTGGCGTCGATGGTCGCGTTCATGATGTTCGCCTCGCTCGCCTACGTGGCGTTCCAGGTGTCCGATCCGATCGTGCTGTCCGCCTCGTTCATGATGATGGGCGCGGTGCTCGGCTTCTTCATCTGGAATTTCCCGGCGGGGCTGATCTTTCTCGGCGACGGCGGCGCGTATTTCATCGGCTTCATGCTGGCCGAGCTGTCGATCATGCTAGTGATGCGCAATCGCGACGTGTCCGCGTGGTATCCCGTGCTGCTGTTCATGTACCCGATCTTCGAGACCTGCTTCTCGATCTACCGGAAGAAATTCATTCGCGGCATGTCGCCGGGCATTCCGGACGGCGTGCATCTGCATATGCTGGTGTACAAACGGCTGATGCGCTGGGCGGTCGGCACGCGTACCGCGCGCGAATTGACGCGTCGTAATTCGCTGACGTCCCCGTACCTGTGGCTGCTGTGTCTGATCGCGGTCGTGCCAGCCACGTTGTTCTGGCGGCATACGCTGCATCTGTTCTGTTTCGTGGTGGTGTTCGCCGCGACTTACGTGTGGCTCTACGTGAGTATCGTGCGGTTCAAGTCACCACGCTGGATGGTGGTCAGGAAGACCCGGCGGTAACAAAAAAAAGCGCTCGAATGAGCGCTTTTTGCTTTCTGACTTTCTTCACCGTGGTCTTCGGTCACGAAGCCCGCGTCGCCGACGCCACGCTATGCAACGCCGGCGTGGCGGCCGGCTGATACTCCGGCACCCAGCGCCGCAGATCGCGGCGCACTTCCTGGTCGCTCGGCACACGATGCTGCATCAGCCACGGCAGCAGTTCGTCGAGGAGATTGTCGGGCGCTTCACGCGCCTGAGCGATGCGCAGCTTTGGATGCGGCGTGCGCGTGGTGGCTTCGTCGTCGGCCAGCAGTTCCTCGTAGAGTTTCTCGCCCGGACGCAGGCCCGTGAACACGATGCGGATGTGTTCCTCGCTGAAGCCATACAGGCGAATCAGGTCGCGCGCGAGATCGACGATCTTGACCGGCTCGCCCATGTCGAGAATGAAGATCTCACCGCCATGCCCCATGCTCGACGCTTGCAGCACGAGTTGCGAGGCTTCGGGGATCGTCATGAAAAAGCGCGTGATCTCCGGATGCGTGACCGTGACCGGCCCACCCTTCGCGATCTGTTGTTGAAACTTGGGAATCACGCTGCCCGCGCTGCCGAGCACGTTGCCGAAGCGCACCGTTTCGAACTGCGTGCGCGTACTGGTCTGCTGCAGCGCCTGGCAAGCCATTTCCGCGAGGCGCTTGCTTGCGCCCATCACGTTGGTCGGGTTCACCGCCTTGTCGGTGGAGATCAGCACGAAATGCTTCACGTCGTGGCGAATCGCCGCGCGCGCGACACGGTATGTGCCCAGCACGTTGTTGCGCACCGCCTGCCATGCGTTCAACTCCTCCATCAGCGGCACATGCTTGTAGGCCGCGGCGTGAAAGAGAATGTGCGGCGTGTAGCGCGACAACACCTGGTCGAGCAGCAAGGAATCTTTGGCGTCGCCAATCACCGGCACCACGGAGAGCTTCGGAAAGCGGTCATGCAATTCTTCCGTGAGACGGTACATCGCGTATTCGGACAGATCGAACGCGATCAACTGCGCGGGTTCGAAGCGCAGAATCTGGCGGCACAACTCCGAGCCGATCGAGCCGCCCGCGCCGGTCACCATCACCACGCGGCCGCTCAACAGCGCTTCGACGTGCGGCATGTCGATACGTACCGGCTCGCGGCCCAGCAGATCTTCCAGATCGATCTGCCGCACGCGCGACAGGAACGCTTCGCCTTGCGTCAGCGTGGTCAGCGCGGGCAGCACCATGGCCCGCACGCCGGCGCGCACGCATAGCGTTGCCACGCGACGCTGCGCATCGACCGACGCCGACGGAATGGCGATGATCGCATGCTCGACCTTCATGTCCGAAGCCCAGTGCTGCAGGTCGCTGATCGGCCCCCACACCTTGTAGCCGTAAATTTCGCGGCCCTGCTTGGCGGGGTCGTCGTCGAGCAGGCCCACCAGCCGCCATTCGCTCGAGCGCGACAGCTCACGGGCGAGGCTCGCGCCCGCGTTGCCCGCGCCGAGCACCACCACCGGCTTGCCTTGTCCGACGAGGCCGCCGTACAGATAGAACTCTTTCGACGCGCGATAGAGCGCGCGCGAGCCGCCCATGGCAAGGAACAGGAGAAGCGGAGAAACAGCGAGTACGGAGCGCGGAATGATGGGATGCGGCTGGGCCATGACGGCCACCATCATCATCGTGAATGCGCCGGCCATCACGGCCTTGGCGATGCGCATCAGGTCCGGCAGACTCGCGAACACCCACATGCCCCGATAGAGGCCGAAGATGCGGAACATCACACCGTAGACGGGCAGGACCCAGATGAGGGTTCGGACGGCGCCGGACCAGAACTCGTCTGGTACGTAGCCATTGAAGCGGATGAGATAAGCGGCGAGCCACGCACCGGCGACGGCGCAAAGGTCGAAGGCGAAAGCGCTAAATGATAGCCATGAGGCTTTGTGTCGAAACATCGGCGTCACACCTCAGGTTGTTCGGAATCTGCTATCCGGAATCGACGCCAGCGTGAATCGACTCCGATACCAATCAATACCAGCACGATCACCCATGCGCCCACGCTACACCATTGAAAGGCTGAAGGCCAGCCAAGCAACACGACAGCAAGTACTATACCAGCCGCCATTACTGCATACCATAGGATGGCAGTTTTCGAATGCCCGAGGCCGTATTGAACCATGCGCTGATAATAGTGCTCGCAGTGTGCCTGCCAGATTTTCTCGCCGCGCAGGAGCCGCCGCAGCAGCGTGACCGACGCGTCGCCGATGAACGGCGAAAACACCAGCGCGGGAAACCAGATCGGCCAGACGCCCTCGCTCCAGCCCCAATAGCCGAAAGCGCCTGCCAGAAAGCCGAGCGGAATCGACCCGGCGTCGCCGAGGAAGATTTTCGCCGGGTGGAAGTTGAAGACCAGAAAGCCCGCGGCGGCGCCCGCCACGGCGGCCGACGCCCACGTGAGCTCCGGCGACGGATGCGCGGTGAGCGCGGCCCCGGCGGCGTAGCCCGCGAAGCCGAACAGCGTCATGCCGCCGGCCAGGCCGTCCGCGCCGTCCATAAAATTGTAAAGATTGACCAGCCAGAGCAGTAAAAACGACAAGGCCGCCAGCAGCCAAAGCGGCGCGTGCGCGGGATGCGCCCAGACGAAGATCGCCACCGCAGCGAGATGCGCCGCGAACCTGACCCGCGCGGGCAGTCCGCGCCGGTCGTCGATCTGCGAGACCGCCGCCAGCACCGCAGCGCACAGCGCGGCAAGCCAGAGATGCGGCGCGACGATCAGCGTTGCCACGATCACCACCGGAACGATGCCCCAGCCGCCGACCCGCGGCGTGGGCCGCGTGTGCAACGAGCGGTCGTTGGGAATGTCGGTGGCCAGACGCCACGCGAGGCCGGTCCTGAGCAGCGTCCACAGGATCGCCGCGCAGGCGCAAGCGGAGCCGAGCGCGATCAGGATCACGCTCGTCCAGCCCGGCATCGTGGAAGGGGACATCAGCATGCGCGCCTCAATGCGTGGATCGGTACCAGTGGGCTGTCGCGGCCAGCCCTTCTTCGGTGGAGTACGGCGCCTGCCAGCCCAGCACCGTGCGAATCCGGCTGGTGTCGAGCTGCAATGAGCCGACCAGCCGGTCTACTTGCGCCGTGCGGCCCGTCAGGCGGCCGGCAAGGCGCAGCCAACTCTCGGGCACGGGCAGCAAACGCGCGGGCCGGCCGAGGTGGCGGCCAAGCGCGCGCGCTAGTTCGGCGATCGTCAACGCGTCGCTGTCCGCAACGTGAAAGCACTGCTGGGCCGCGCGCGCGTCGGTCGCGCAATGCACTAAAGCGTCCGCGAGGTTGTCGACATAGACGAGGCTGCGTCTTGCGCCAAGCGCGCCGAGCGGCAGCGGCACGCCCTTCCATACGGCGTTCATCAGGCTCAGGAAATTGGCTCGCACGTCCGGACCATAGACTAGCGGCGGGCGCACGATCACGATCTCGAGACCGGTCTGCGCACCCAGGCGGATCAGCGCTTCTTCGGCTGCGCGTTTCGAGCGACCGTACGGATCTTGCGGCGCAGGGGAATCGTCTTCGCGCACCGGGCGGCCTGAATCGGCTTCAGTCATCGCCTTGATGCTGCTGACGAAGACAAAGCGCCGCACGCCATGCCGCCACGCGGCGCGCGCGCAACGCAGTGTGCCCTCGACATTGGTCGCCTGGAAAGCAGCCTCAGGATCGGCGGCGTCCTCGAGCATGACATGCACACGCGCCGCCAGATGCACGACGCAATCCACTTGCAATGCTTCGGGCCAACCTGCATCCATGCCCGCGAAATCCACGCTGGGGTCGACCCATTCGTCCACGCCGTATTCGCGCGGCATCTGCCGCCGTACAAGGCCGGTGACTGTGTTGCCGGCGTCACGCAACGCGCGGCACAGCGCGCGGCCGACAAAGCCGTTGGCCCCCGTAACGAGCACCCGGCTCATAGCCACTTCCAGCCGAACCGGTCGAAGAACTTGTACGCCGAAGACATGAACATGCGGATATGCACAGAGCCTTTGCGCGCCGCACCGCCGCCGTGATGCAACACGCGCACCGCGGGCGCATAGACGACGCGGGTGACGTCATGCGCGCGAAGACTCAAATCGTAGTCTTCGAAGTAAAGGAAATAGCGGGCGTCGAAGCCCGCCAGTTGCTTCAGGGCCGTCATGCGAAACAGCATGAAACAGCCGCTGACGATCGGCGGATCCCACACTGTGTCGCGCGCATTGATCCGGTCGCGCATTTCGTAGCGTGCGAGTCGGCGGACGAACAGCCGACGCATTCCCGAGGGCAAAAAGCCGCGCACAAACAGATCGAGCAACGTGGGATAACGTCGGCACAAGAACTGTTGCTCGCCATGCTCATCGCCGATCCATGGCGTGATGAGGCCCGCTTCGGGGTGTGCATCGAAAAAATCGAGCGCTTCGCGAAGCGCGTCGCTTGCCAGATCGATGTCCGGGTTCAGCACCAGGTGATAACGGCTGGCGCTACGTTCGATTGCCAGATTGTGGCCCCTGCCGTAGCCCACGTTTCCCTGTCCCGCGATGATCGTACACACGATGCCGCGCGCCCGCAGTTCCTCTAGCGTTGCCGGGATGTCGGGCAGGCCGCCGTTGTCCACCAGATATAGCGTCACCGGGAGTTCGGGCCGGCTGATGTGCAGCGCATCGCACGCGACGGCGAGGCCCGTGAGCGTGGACACCAACTGTTCTGTATCCGGGTGGTAGACCACCACCGACACGGACAACCCGTCGGACAGGGGATGCAGAGTGCGCGTTTCTTTCATGTAGAACTGCGTGCCTTATCTTGGGCACTTCGGTGGGCACATCGGTGAGCACTTCGGGCGGGCACGACGAAAAGCTACGTTGCGCAGACGCAACAAACCCGAAGTTTGCTTAAATTTTCGCAGTTCGGCAACCCGTCTTTCCCTTTGTTACGCCCGATACGATTCCGTTAAACGCTATTTATTATGTTTTGATCCGGCATTCTTGCCTCAGAATCAGACACTTCGCCTGTAAGGTTGTGCGCATTATCGCGGAATAGTAAAGTAACGCCGCCAAACTCCGGCCGTTCGTAATCGGACGAAACTCGGGCTTCAGCGCAGCGCCACAGACGGCAGCCGTCCGCTCAACAAATCTGACAACCGCCCTCAGGGCAGAATGAATGCGCAGCAGACCACTCGTCGTCGACCTCGATGGCACATTGATTCGCTCAGACATCCTGATCGAGTCTGGATTTGCCTATCTGAAGGCAGCCCCGCAACGCTTTTATGAGCCGCTGCTGTGGCTCGCGCGCGGCGGCAAGCCGGGTTTGAAAGCGCGCCTCGCCGACGCGACGAACGTTGACGTGGCCGTGCTGCCCTACGACGCCACGGTCCTGCAATGGCTGAAAGTCGAGCGCGACGCCGGCCGCTCGCTGGTGCTGGCCACGGCAAGCCACGAACGTTACGCGCAGGCCATCTCCGCCCATCTCGGCATTTTCGACAGGACGTTCGCAACGAACGGCAGCATCAACCTGTCCGCTCACAACAAGCGCGATACGCTGGTCGCCGAGTACGGCGAAAAAGGCTTCGACTACGCCGGCAATTCGCACGACGACCTGGCAGTCTGGCAATCCGCCGACCGCGCGTATGTGGTGAATCCGTCCAATGGCGTGGAACGCGCCGCGCGCAAGATCGGCAATGTGGAGCGGGTGATCGAATCGCGTCCACCCGCCGTCAAGACATGGGCCAAATCCTTGCGCCTGCACCAGTGGCTGAAGAACCTTTTGATCTTCTTGCCGCTGCTGGCCGCACATAAGCTGTCCTCGCCCGAACTGACTCTCGCTGCGGTGTTGGCGTTTCTCACGTTCGGCTTGTGCGCCTCGAGTGTCTATCTGCTCAACGACCTGCTCGATCTCGAAGACGATCGTCACCACCCGGTCAAACGCAAACGTCCGCTTGCTTCGGGCGCTCTGCCGCTCACATGGGGACTTGCGCTCTTTCCTGTCTTGCTGGTGGTCGCGTTCGTCACGGCGTGGCTTTTCCTGCCCTGGCAATTCTCCGCGGCGCTGTTCGGCTATTACGTACTGACGCTCGCGTACTCCACGTTTCTGAAACGCCAGGTGATGGTCGACGTGGTGGTGCTGGCCATGCTGTACACGATGCGCATCATCGCCGGAACGGCAGCGGTCGACGCGCAACTGACCTTCTGGCTGCTCGCCTTTTCGATGTTCATCTTCCTGAGCCTCGCGCTCGTCAAGCGCTATGCCGAACTGCACTCGATGAAAGCGCGCGGTCTCGTCAAGACGCGCGGGCGCGGCTATGTGGCGAGCGACCTGTCGCTCATCTCGTCGCTTGGAACCTCGTCCGGCTATCTGGCCGTGCTCGTGCTTGCGCTCTATATCCAGGACGCGAAAACCGCCGGCATGTACCACCACCCGCAAGTCATCTGGCTCGCGTGTCCGCTGCTGCTTTACTGGGTAAGCCGCACCTGGATCATTGCGCATCGCGGTCTGATGCACGACGATCCGATCGTGTTCGCGGCGCGCGACCGGGTCAGCCTCGCAGTCGTCGTGCTGTGCGGCCTGATTTTCTGGGCCGCGATCTAGACGATGAGTCGAGTTCTGTCATGGGGACGTTACCCGCCGATACCGCAGGAAGCGCATGCGATTGCATGGCGTGATGCCGCGCGCGCCGCGTGGTCGGACGCGGCCCGGGAACATGGCACCACGCTCGCCTTCGGCAATGGCCGCAGCTACGGCGACAGTTGCCTCGCCGCCTCCGGCCATGTCGTGCAAACGCTGCCGCTCGACCGGCTGATTGCCGCCGACTGGCAAACCGGTGTCTTGCGCGCGGAACCCGGCGTCACGCTCGAACAGATACTCGACGTCGCCATTCCACGCGGCTGGATGCTGCCGGTCACACCGGGCACGAAATACGCGACCTTGGGCGGAGCGATTGCAAACGACGTCCACGGCAAGAATCACCATGTGCGAGGCACCTTCGGCCGGCATGTGCGCCGCTTCGCGCTGGCGCGCAGCGACGGCTCGCAGTTCGAGTGCTCGCCCGACGAGCAAGCCGAATTTTTCGCCGCCACGATCGGCGGCCTCGGGCTGACCGGGCTGATCCTCTGGGCCGAGATCCAGTTGATGCCGATCCGCTCGAGTCTGATCGACATGACCAGCATCCGCTTCGGCGATCTGGACGAATTCTTCGCGTTGTCGGAAAAGCTCGACCCGTTGCATGAATACAGCGTGGCGTGGGTGGATTGCCAAAGTCGCGGCTCGGCGCTCGGTCGCGGCATCTTCATGGCCGGCGACCATGCAACGGACGGACCGCTCGAAGTCACACGGCGAAAGAAACGCACCGTGCCATTCACGCTGCCGATTCCCGTGTTCAACCGCTTCACGTTGCGCGCGTTCAACGAGCTTTACTATCAGAAGCAGCAGCGCGGCGAAGTTGTTGCGCAGGTCGGTTACGACGCCTACTTCTATCCGCTGGACAGCTTGCTGGAATGGAATCGAATCTACGGGCGCGCGGGCTTTCAGCAATATCAATGCGTGGTGCCGTCGGCCACGGCGCGCGACGCAACGCGCGCGATTCTCGACGCGATTGCCGGAAGCGGCACGGGCTCATTTCTCGCCGTGCTGAAACGCTGTGGCGACTTGCGCTCGCCGGGCCTGTTGTCGTTTCCGATGGAAGGCACGTCCCTCGCTCTCGATTTCCCGCAGCGCGACGCTTTGAATACCCGGCTCTTTGCGAATCTCGATGCAATCGTGCGCGAAGCCGGCGGCCGCATCTATCCGGCTAAAGACGCGCACATGCCCGGCGCCGACTTTCGCGCCGCTTACCCTCAATGGCAGCAACTCGAAGCGCTGCGCGACCCCGCGTTACTCTCGCGTTTCTGGGAACGGACCACTCGAACATGAAAAACATTCTTATCGTCGGCGCCACGTCGGCGATCGCCATCGCCTGTGCACGCCAATGGGCCACGCAAGGCGCACGTTTTTTCCTGGTTGCCCGCAACGGCGAACGCCTTCAGCAGGTGGCTGCGGATCTGAGCGCGCGTGGCGCGCAACTGGCAGCTTGTCATCAACTCGATATTGATCGCCTGGATCTGCATGCGGGCATGCTCGAACAGTGCCAGAAAGAACTCGGCGCGCTCGACATCGTGCTGGTCGCGCCCGGCACCCTGCCGGACCAGGCCGCGTGCCAGGCGGACCCCGCGGTGGCCGTGCGTGAATTCAATACGAACGCCGTTTCTGTTATCGCCCTGCTGACGCCGATTGCCAACATCCTGGAAGCGCAAAAGCGCGGTGCGCTGGCGGTCATCTCGTCGGTGGCGGGCGATCGCGGCCGGCCTTCGAACTATCTGTACGGCAGCGCGAAGGCCGCGCTTTCCGCATTCTGCGAGGGGCTGAATGCACGGCTATTCAAAACCGGCGTCCACGTTCTGACCATCAAGCCGGGCTTCGTGGCGACGCCGATGACAGCCGGTTTGCCGTTGCCCGGCCCGCTCGTCGCGACGCCCGATCAGGTGGCGAGCGATATCGTGCGCGCCGTCGACAAGCGCAAGGACGTGCTGTATACGCGCTGGTTCTGGGCGATCATCATGCTGATCATCCGCTCGGTGCCACGCTTCCTGTTCAAGCGCGCGTCCCTGTGAAGGGAAATCGGGACGATGAGTCGGCGAGAAACTCTTGGCAACTACGCGGTATTGGCGCTAGGCGTCATCACGTTCGCAACAACGGTTTTCGCGGTGTGGCAGCACTTTTCGCCGCTGCCGTACGGCGACTCATGGGACGGCTCCATTGGCTTCTATATGCGCGCCGCGCAAGATCCCTGGCACGCGTTTTTCGAGCAGCATAACGAACATCGCCTGACTTTCTCGCGGCTGATATTTTTCGCCGACATCCGTTATTTCGGCGGCCGAAATGTCTTTTCGCTCATTTCCAATCTGGTGCTCGCGGGCGCGCTTGCAGCGGCGTTTTTCCGCATCACATTCCACTACCGCCCTACTCTCTCGCGGCAGACGCGCTTCGGACTGGCAGGCGCCATCCTTGTATTCGCCTTCTCGTGGATGCAGCGGGAAAACTTCGCATGGGGATTTCAAAGCCAGTGGTTCGCCGTTTATCTCTTTGCGCTGCTCGCGTTCCATTCAATCGATCGTACCGCCGAAGCCAATGCCGGCGACAAACCAGCTAAACGGCTCGGCTGGCTGGCGGTGGCGTTGGTCAGTGCGTGGCTCGCGGCATATTCGATGTCGAGCGGTGTACTGGTGCTTCCCGCGCTGATCGTGCAGGCGCTCTACGCGCGGCTGAACCCGCGCCAACTGCTGGCAATCGTCATCGTGACCGTTGCCGTATGGCTCGCCTATTTCATCGACTGGCACAAGCCGGGTAGCAGCGGCAACCTGCTCGCCGGCGTGCGCGAACACCCGCTTGCCGCGATTCGCTACGTGCTGCTCTATCTGGGTTCGCCGGCCTTTCAGATCAGGACCGGCCTCGCGGGCGCGTATGTCGCGGGTATTCTCGTGCTGGCGGCGCTCGCGGCAAACTGCTTCAGACTCTTGCGCGCCAGTGCCGATCGTCCGCAAGGGGTGGCGCTGCTCGTATTTGCATTGTTCATCGCGGGCAATGCGCTGCTGACGGCGAGCGGGCGGCTTTGGTTCGGGCTGGAGACAGCGCTGGCTTCGCGTTATACGACCGCCTCGCTGATGGGCTGGCTCGCGCTGATCCTCTTTGCCGTGTTGAACAGCCGCACGCCTGAACAATTGAGGCGTGCCGTCTTTGTCGCCGCACTCGCCACGCTGGCCGTCGCGTCGGGTCAACGCTTCTTCGTGCGGGCGGATCGTGACGAGACTTACGCACGGTTCGTCGCCGGCCTCGCGCTGCGGGCTCATGTCTATGACGCGGAGATCATCCGCCCGGTCTATCCGTTTCCTGATGCTCTTCCGAACATCGCGCGGCAAGCCGAGGCGGAACACCTGTCCATCTTCGCGCCGGATCAGCCCGACTACCTGGTGCCGCCGAGCCAGGTCAACGCGTCCCTGCCGTGCGCCGGCAGCATCGACGACATCTCGGCGACGACGACCCCCGGCACGTACCGCGCGACGGGTTGGATTTACGATCAGGCAGATAAGCGCACGCCACGAGCGATCGTCGTTACCGACGCCACCGGTACGACGCTTGGCACCGGTGTCATCGGCGCCGAGCGAGGCGACGTTCGCAACATATTCGGACGAAGCGCCCGATACAGCGGCTGGACGGCCTTCTTCAAGGCGCCGGCAAGCGGCGGCATACGCGTCGATGGACAAACAGCCGCCGGTGCGTATTGCGCACTGCAGGCCGAAAAAGCGATGCCCGCAGCATTGCCCGCGGCAGCGGCAGTTCAATAGACGCGGCCCGTAACGACGGCCGGCGCTTTCCAACCGCTTCCAGGCCGTTTCTGGAGATGCCTCGCCTTGCTAGTATCATCTAGCCCTTACAAAGTTGCTGAACGCCCCATTCAAAGAGTTAACGCATGAACCAAACCCGCATCCTTCTTCCAGGCGGCGCCGGCCTCGTCGGCCAGAACCTCGTTGCGCGCCTCAAAGCGCGCGGCTACGACAATCTGGTCGTAATCGACAAGCACAAAGCCAACCTGGAAGTGCTTCGCAAGGTCCATCCCGACGTGACGGCAATTTATGCCGACCTGGCCGAACCGGGCGGTTGGGAGCAGCACTTCGAAGGCGCGGATCTCGTCGTGATGCTGCAGGCGCAGATCGGCGCTCCGACCATCGAACCATTCATTCGCAACAACATCACGTCGACGCGAAACGTGCTCGACGTGATCAAGCGCAACCAGATTCCGTACACGGTGCACATCAGTTCCTCGGTGGTAAATTCCGTGGGCGAGGATTTCTATACCGAGACGAAACGCGAGCAGGAAGAGATCGTGCACGCCTCGGGCATCGAATGCGTGGTGTTGCGGCCCACGCTGATGTTCGGCTGGTTCGACCGCAAGCATCTCGGCTGGCTGTCGCGCTTCATGCACCGTGTGCCGGTGTTCCCGATTCCCGGCAGCGGCAAATACATGCGTCAGCCGCTCTATGTGGGCGACTTCTGCAATGTGATCATCAGTTGCATCGAGTCGCGCATCAAGGGCCAATCATTCAATATCACCGGCCTTGAACGCGTGGACTATATCGACATCATCCGCCAGATCAAGCGCGCCACTCGCGCACCGTGCGCGATCGTGCGAATTCCGTATGGGCTCTTCTATGTTCTGCTGAAGGTGTATGCCATCTTCGACAAGAACCCGCCGTTCACCGCTGACCAGCTCAAAGCATTGACGGCCGGCGACGAATTCGAAGTGATCGACTGGGAAGGCATCTTCAAGATCCGCGCTACGCCGCTCGCCAAGGCCATGGACGAGACCTTCAACGATCCGACGTACAGCCACATCGCACTGGAATTCTGAGCAGAGCCACGTTATGAGCGAACAACGCATTGCAGTACTCGGCGCCGGGCCGATGGGTCTCGGCGCCGCCTACCAGCTCGTCAAGGACGGGCGCAAGCCGGTCATATTCGAAGCAGACGACCGGGTTGGCGGGATGGCCGCGTGCTTCGACTTCGGCGGCCTCTCCATCGAACGCTACTACCACTTCCACGCGATTTCCGACCACGCTTTCTTCGAAGTGCTGCGCGAGCTCGGACTCGAAGAAAAAATGCAGTGGCGCGAAACGAAGATGGGCTACTTCTATCAAGGCCGCGTGCAGCCGTGGGGCAACCCGATGGCGCTCCTGAAGTTCAAGGGACTCAGCCTGCAAGCCAAATTCCGCTACGGCCTGCACGCGTTTCTATCGACCAAGCGCAACGACTGGAAGCCGCTCGACCACGTCGAAGCGACGGGCTGGATTCGCCGCTGGATTGGTGAAGAAGCGTGGGAAGTGTTGTGGCGCCGTCTGTTCGACTACAAGTTCTACGACTACGCGTACAACCTGTCGGCAGCCTGGATCTGGAGTCGTATTCGCCGTATCGGTCGTTCGCGCTATAACCTCTTTCACGAGAAACTCGGCTATCTCGAAGGCGGTTCCGATACCTTGCTGGAAGGTATGCGCCGTTATATCGAGGCCAACGGCGGCGAGTTTCGTCTTGGCACACCCGCGCAGAAGGTCGTCATCGAGAACGGTAAAGTCAGGGGCATCGAAGCCGGCGGCGAGTTCCTGCCGTTCGACAAGGTCATCAGTACGATTCCGCTTCCGTATGTGCCGCGCGTGATGCCGGATCTGCCCACCGGGATACTCGACGCATTCCGCAGCGTCAAGAACGTGGCCGTGGTGTGCATTATCGCGAAGCTGAAGAAACCGGTAACCGAAAACTTCTGGCTGAACACTAACGATCCGGAGATGGATATTCCGGGCATTGTCGAATACACGAATCTGCGGCCGCTCGATCATCACGTGGTCTACGTGCCGTTCTATATTCCGGGCGAACATCCGAAGTACCAGGAACCGGATTCGGCGTTCATCGACAAAGTGAAACGCTATCTGATGAAAATCAACCCGGCGCTGAAGCCGGACGATTTCATCGACGTGCGCGCGAGCCGGTATCGCTTCGCGCAACCGATTTGCGAGCCGGGTTATCTCGACCGGCTGCCGCCGATCCAGTTGCCGGTGGAAGGCCTGCTCGTGGCCGATACGTCTTATTACTATCCGGAAGACCGCGGCATCTCGGAGAGTATCGGCCTATCGCGCAAGATGGCGAAGATGATATGACCCGGGTTCATGCACTTGCCAAGCGTACCTTCGTCTCGAAGAGCTTTCTGCTGTTCCTGTTGACCGGCGGCTTTGCCGCGGCGGTCAATTGGGGCAGCCGGATTGTCTACAACAAGTGGATGCCTTATTCGGCCGCCATTGTCGTCGCGTATATCACGGGGATGATCACCGCGTTCATTCTGGCGAAGCTGTTCGTGTTCACGAAGAGCACCCAGTCGACTGGGCGGTCGGTGTTCTTCTTTACGCTCGTCAATCTCGTTGCCGTCGTGCAGACCTGGGCCGTAAGCGTCGGATTGGCGTACTACGTGTTTCCGCGGATGGGCATGACCTGGCATGCGCGGGATCTGGCGCATGCCGTCGGCGTCGCGGTACCGGTGTTCACGAGCTACGTGGGGCACAAGAAGTGGAGCTTCAAGCACTGACAGTTCGGCGTGAAGTGAAGTAGCCGAAGTAGCCGAACTATCCGCCCATACGATCAACGCAGCGGTTTGACCTCTGCCCGGAACACATCGCCGGGCGGCGCGTGGACAAGGAAAACGCCGGCTTGCGTCGATACGATCTCGTAGGGATACCACGGAGCCGCGAAGCGCAATGCGCTGTTCACCAGCATCAGCAATAAGAAGAGCGTAGCGCCGTAGCGGGCAAGCGCGATTCTGCTTTTGGCGGCCGCGATGACGAACGTCCACATGCACAGGATGAGCGGAAAGAAGGTGTACCGCGCACTCACGCCCGACCACCGGACGGGCAACTCCGGCGCGTCGCTTCGCACCACGCCGAGCATCCAGAAGGCGACGGCGAGCGCGAGCGCAATCACGCAGGCGTTGCGCCACTTGCCGGGTAAAGTCGCCACACACGCCAGCACTGCGGCGAATAGCGCGAATGAAACGTAAAACATGCCCTTGCCCAAACCATTGATCCACCGATCGGCGAGTAAGAAGTCGAGCACGAAATAGTGGAAAAAAGCGCTCAGCCAGCCGAAGTGCAGATACTCGCTTGCGGCGTGCGCTGCCGGATGGTTTGGCGGACTTGTCAGTAGCGTTGCCAGTTGAACCGCGCCGCCGGCCACGACTACCAGCAGCGGCAACGAACACAGGCGCCTTCCAGACCGCTTCAGGTGAGCCACGATGCCCAGCGCGGCAATGGGCGAAAACAGAATGCTGAACGGGCCGGTCAGCGAAAGCAGACCGATGGCGACACAGCGGCCGAAGATCCGGTTCGTGTCGGTGCGCTGCGTGCAGTCCCAAACCATCGCAATAAGCACGGGCGCCAGCACCCATTGGAGATTCGTGACGGTCAACCACGCCTCGCCGTTGTGAGGAATGAGAACGGGCGACAGACCGAGCAGATAGGCGCCCGCACGCGGCAAATAGCGCGCGGCGATCACATACAGGTACAGGCAGGAAACAAGCGTGGTGGACGTGGTAAGCCAGACAAATGCATGCGGCGTGGAAGTAACCGTCCCGAACCACGTATAGCCGTATATCAGCAGGCGCGGCACCGCATGCAGGTATCCTGCATAAGGCGTAATGATGGCTCGCGCGCCAAGTTCGAAACCTTCCTTGATGAAAATGGGCGCGTCTTCAGCCCACAGGTAACCGCGCGTGAGCCGACCGTGCATGCGGATAAATAGCACGATGAAAGCGAGAACGAAGACGAAAGCACCATCGACTAAAGACCTGCGTCGTGACAACTCATTTTCGATGCTAGAAACGGGGTCTATCTGAATCTCTGCCATCGTTATTGTTATCGTTGAACAAGGTTCGCACTATTTGCCGAACGCTCAACCGTCTTTGGCGACCAGCGGCGACGCAAAGCCCGCGCCCAGTTTTGCGACGGCACCTCGACCAGCCTGTTCATTGCGAACGCGAGAACCAGTGCGCCACAAACCGTGGCGATCCAGACAGGAACCGGCCCAAAGCGGGGATAGAGAATCACCAGCGACACGCTCAGTATCACGTAGTGGTTGAGATACAGGCTGTAGGAGATTTTCCCCAACCAGTGTCCAATCGAATAAACACGCCCTTCCTTGATGGTGAAGGACAGCGCCATTAGCAGGAATGCTCCGATTGAGACCCCGAGGTCGCCGAAAATCCGTCCACCGATGCTCCACGGATTATCGAACGGATAGGAGAACAGGACCAACGCCGCGATCCACCACATGGCACGTGACTTGACCGGCAATGCAGTCGCCCTGTCGATAATCTGAAAACGACGCGAATAAAACCACGCACCTATGACGAAGAACGTGCCGTAGTGTGTCGTCAGAAGCGCATCCTGAAGCGGCCAGGGAATATGGGTAGGCGATCCAGCCAGCGCCGCAATACCGATGAGCGTCGAACTCACTACCGCTGCAATGACAGCCTTGAATCGAAAGCGGTTGACGAGAAAGGCAATGATGGGGAATGCCAATGACCATCTCATCTCATGCACGATCGACCACATTGGCGGATTGATCGCGCTGGTGTCGTAGCTTCCAATCATTTTCAGATGATCGAAGATCACCTGCTTGTCGAGTACGGGATGCGCCGTGTACATCCAGCCGCGCTCCCAGACATAACCCGCGCGGCCGACGAGCCAGTACAGGCCGACGGCGACCACGAGCGAACCAATGAACGGAGGATAAAGCCGGATGATCCGCGCAGCGGCAAACGTAGGATAACGGCGCGACTTCAGTTCGCCGTACATATGCGCGAGCGCATAGCCGCTCAACATGAAGAACACGATCACTGCCTGGTGGCCGGCCCACAAAACGCGCAGGGGAGTCCATTTCAGCCATCCCCACAGCGGCTCGACCTTGTAAAGCCCTGCCACCGTGGTATGCGCGAAAACGACGATCAAGGCCGCATAGCCGCGCAGCATGTCCAGCGACGGCGCTCGGTCCTTTCCCGCGTCTACCGAATTCACCATAAATCGCTTCTCCCGCCGCCTATTTCTGAGATAACGATTTTACCAGTGATTTTCCGGCATTTTTCCCTTCCCACGATCCGGCGGGAGCGGAATCTCCCCAATGCCCCACGTCAATTGATGAAGCGAGCCTTTTTGCGCAGCGTTATCTGCCGCGACAATAGGTCGATTTTCCGACGCCACGCGGCGCTAACGGCGCCTTACCGCACGGTCCTGATGGTCGTGCCGAATGAATCGCCAGGCGGTGGCAATAACCGGTACGAAACAGCATCACCGGTCACTAGCGACGTTATATTCGTCGCGGGCCATTTCCCGCTCGCAAAACCCGACGCGCTGGAAAAACAGATCAGCAGGAGCGGCGCACCCGCTACCAGTTTGGCACCGATGCCATTCGCCTTTGAAAGGCAAATGACCAATGCCCAGAAGCAGAACACGAACGGCACGTAGAGATATCTCGATCCGCCCATCGACCATCGCATGGGGAGATCCGTGCGGCCAAACCGGGCTATGCCAAGTACCCAGAACAGCACGGCGAGAAAAAGAAGTGCGACACACGCAAAGCGGTAATTGCCGGGCGTCTTGTACAGCGCAAAACCGCAACATGCGATAGCGATAAGCGACACGCCTATACGCATGCCAACGCTCCATTTATCGTTCAACGAAGCCGGACTTATAAAATCGAGAACGAAATACCGCAGGAAAGAACTGATCCAGTGGAAATCCGCCGGATTAAAATTGACCAGCCCGCCTTGCGAGCTCGCGTGCACCAGGCACGCCATTTGGGCCGTCAGCGCCAGACCGTATGCGACAAACAGGCCCCAAGTGCGAACTGTCCACTCGTGCCGCCCCTTGATAAAAGCAGCCCCAATCACGAACACACTGAACACAAGACCAAACGGACCCGTCAGAGCCAGCAGGACGATTAGCACCGCGTCGAGATAAAACACTCGCGCTGGGAAAACCTGTTTGGCCGCGAATTCCCGCCAGAGCAGAACGAGCAGCAAAGGCCCGAGGATCCATTGGAGATTGGTGACGGTCAGCCATATTTCGCCATCCTGAGGGACGACAATCAGCGCAAGCGCGAAGCACAGGGCCGCCACGCGGCCGACATGGCGATACACGGCAGTGAAAAGCAGCGTTGCGGCGCTGGCCAGCACGATCGCGCAGACCCACGCCAGGACCAGCGGCGCGTGGACAGGCGACCCCAGTGATGCGTACGCCGCGACGATCAGGCGCGGAACGGCGTGAAGATAGCCCGCGTATGGCGCAAATATCGACCTGAAGCCCTCCTCGTAGCCGCCCTTGAGAAAGATCGATACGTCCTCCGCCCACAGGAAGCCTTGCGTCAGGCGTTGCGGCATCCGCGCAAAGGTCAGCCCGAGCGTGATTGCGAAGACGGCTAACAGCCAGATCCCGTTGGAGGCCTTGTCATCGATCACCGAAGCATTCGGGCCGGCCGTGATGGGCGCCCCCGCTGCCCAGGTGCGGTCATTGGATTTCATATTTTTTTATCGATCAATACGACTTTGCACACTGACAGCGGTCGGCCGAATGCGGGCTGACGCAAGCGCGAGCGGGCGAACTCAACGATGCCCGGCCCGCGACTGTCAGCGCCATGCCAATCAGGACTGCGCGAACTTCGACTTCAGAATGGCGACGATCTGAGCGCCCGCGGTTCCGTCGCCAAACGGGTTCTTGCCGGCGGACATGGCCTGATAGGCAGCGGGATCGTCGAGCAAACGCGCGGTTTCACGAACGATCGTGGCCACATCCGTGCCGACCAGTTTGTTGACACCGGACTCGACGCCTTCCGGCCGTTCGGTCACATCGCGCATCACGAGAACCGGCTTGCCCAACGCGGGCCCTTCCTCCTGAATCCCGCCCGAATCGGTCAGGATAATGTGACTCGCCGCCATGAGCCGCTGGAACGGCTTGTAGGTCAGCGGCTCTTCCAGATAGATGCCCGGCTGATCGCTCAGCACGCGGTTGACGACCTCCCGGACCTTCGGATTCATATGCACCGGATAGACGATACGCACGTCCGGATGCGCCTCGGCGATCGTCCGCAACGCCGTGCAGATGTTCTCGAAGCCAGGTCCGAAACTCTCACGACGATGCCCCGTCACCAGCACGATGCGCCGCCCTTCCGCGAGTGCGGCCTCGACTCGCTCCGGCAACTCGACATGCTCGTTCTTCAGGCGCTCGAGCATCAGATACAGCGCGTCCACCACGGTATTGCCGGTCACGAAGATCTGTTCCGCGGGCACCTGCTCCGCCAGCAGATTCTTCTTCGACAGTTCCGTCGGCGCGAAATGGAGGTCGGTCACGAGCGACGCCACACGTCGATTGAGTTCCTCCGGAAAGGGCGCGGCCATGTCGTGGCTGCGCAAACCGGCTTCGATGTGCCCGACGCGAATGCGACGATAGAAAGCCGTCAACGCCGCCACCTGAACGGTCATCGTATCGCCCTGCACGAGGATGATGTCGGGCGACTGCGCGGCGAGGAATTCATCGATCGCGGTGAACAGACGCGCGCTCAGCCCAGCCAGCGACTGATTCTGCGACATCACGTCCAGACTCGCGTCCGGCGTCACGCCGAAGTCCGCGAAAGCCTGCATCAGCATTTCCCGATGCTGACCGACCGAGCACAGGCACACGTCGAAATCGTCGGGCGCCGCGCGCAGCGCCTGCACCACCGAGATGACCTTGATCGCTTCCGGCCGCGTGCCGGCAAACACCACTACTTTTTTCTTTGCCATGGTAGATATCCTTTGGTTCCGGCAGCTTCAGACCACTTCGGGCCGCGCATCGGTCAATTTGAAGTAACGGCTTTGACGCTGAGGCAGATACGATGCATAGCGAACGCAATCGGCGTTCGTGCGAGTCAGGATGGCCGCGAAAATCTCCGCGTGCCGCGTGTAGGCTTCCGTCGGTGTCATCGACTGGAACGACTGCTGCAAACTCTCGCGCGGCTGACGCACCGGCCGCCCGGCGTGCTCGACCATCGTTCTGGCCAGTTCGTCGCGAACCGCGTGCAGTTCCCATTCGTTGGCGATGGCCTGATAGAACTCGGCACCGTCCAGCGTCGACCAGTCGTCACGATAGGCGCGAATCACCGTGTTTGCTTCGCCGATCAACTGTTCGCGCGCGCCGCCGACATCGGTGGCGATGACCGGCGCGTTGCGCTGAAGCGTCTCCGAAATCGCCAGACTCCAGCCTTCGGTAAAGGACGGCATCACGACCGCGCGCGCGAGATCGACGAATCGATAGACGTCGGACCGATAGCCGGGCATCGACACCACGCCTTGCAAGCCGTGATGCGCGATGCGCTCCTGGAGCCGCGCAGCGTAGCCGGCATCCGAGTGCTTCCCGAGGATCACGAGACGGATGTCGGGCCGCTTCGCATGCGCGATCGCAAACGCGTCGATCAACAGACCTTGACCCTTCACCGGATTGATCGAGGCGACGTTGACGAAGACCGGACTATCCGCCGGAAATCCGAGCTCCTCGCGCAGCGCGAGGTCGCGCTCCGGTTCGAGCAAGGGCATTGCGCTGCCCGAGTCGCAGCCGTTCGGCACGACGATCATGCGCTCCGCGCTCAGACGCAGATTCACATCCGCGAACATCGCAACATTGGCCGACACGCAGATATACGCGTCCGTCACTTCATCCACGCGACGCCACTGTTCCTTGCCGGCGGCGTCGAGCCACATGTACATGTTATGCACGGTCTGGACGAACGGTATTTTCAGCGAAGCGCACATGTCGCTGAGCGTCAGCGAATAGTGAGCATTGACGAGCGCCACCTTCCGCTCGACCAGCACCGCGCGAAGCTCGGCGGGATCGCCCGGCAGGCGCACGTAGTCGAACTGGCGCTGCTTGAGTTCGGCCTCGGCCTCGGTCGCAACGTCGCCCGTAACGCCGAGCATCGGTTTAAAGCCCGCCTTGCCCAAACGGTCCAGCAAGTCGAAGACAACACGTTCGAGACCGCCGACCATGAAGCTGTCGACCTGCAGCATGACAACCGGTGAAACCGGCGGGTTGAAAGCGGGGGCGTCCGGCACGATCAGCGGCTGCGTGCTATTGATCGCCTTCCAGAAACGGCGCGCGGAGTCGACGACATTCGCGGGTGCCGCTTCGATCACCATGGGATGCAGCAACGCCAGTCCCAGGAACACTTTGTGATCGAGTGCAATACACAAGTCGACATGGTCGTAGACGTCGCTGCGCAATGCGTACGGGTTGTCGCCCGCCTCGAACACGGCGACGATCACCACGCCCGGCGCTTGCGGTGCCAGAGACCGCAAATCGGCGGCGGCGATGATTTTCAGTTGCGCGTCAGGCGCATTCAGGTCGCCTGTACTGCGCTCGCTCTCAGGCAAGACAGACGCGAGCGCCTGGCTGGATACCCAGCGCGGCGCATCCGCGTCGAACTGCCCGAGCCATTGCGCGACGCGCCCTCCGTCGAGCAACAACGGCGCATTGGGGAAGCGCTTGACGGGAGCCGGGACCGGCGCGGGAGGCGCAGCGGCCGGTGCGGGCTGGCGGGCGCGGCCCGTCATACCTAGCCGCCGCGACAGCGCGCGAGTTGCGCGCAGCAACCTGGCCTTCAAGGTCCGCGCAACGGCGGCACGCAGCGCCTCGCTAGTCAGCACCTGTTCATTGAGCGCGGCCGCGAGACGAGTCTTTTCTGCTTCGCCTGCGGCGACGGTCTGTGTAAGAGCAGCCACTTCGCGATCCTTCTCTCCAATCACGGCTTCGAGGCGAGCCTCTTCATCTTTGCCTTGCCGGATGACGCCTTCGAGCCTGTCGGCTTCGCCTTTCAACTGCAGGACGACATCTTCCAGGCGCTGTGTTTCGCCGTACAGGAAGGTGTTGCGGTCCAACAAAGCTTCGAGCTGAGTGTCCTTTGCTTCGAACACACGCTCGTAAAAGCCCCGGTGTTCACGCCACACCAGCCCGGGCCGATACTCGGCATCGGCAAGATAATTCAGGAGATAAGCGCACCGCGCGCCCAATTCGGCCAGTTGCGACACTTCCGGCAAGCCGAAGCTCAACGGCTTCGCCGTGTCGCCGAGAATGTTCACCCAGTCGCCCGACAGAACCCGCTGGACTTCCCGCACCGCCCGTTCGAGATACCGGCGCGCGGCCTCATAGTCGCGGCGCGCTACGGCAAAGCTGGCCGCCAGATCGAGCGCGGCAACCGTCTTGGTCGTCAGCAGCGGACTAAACGGAACCGGGTCCATCGCGGCGCACGTCAATGCCCAAGCCTCGGCACCTTCCAGATCGCCTACCGCCTGCAACAGTTTCGCGGCCACATAACTCTGAGAGATCGACCACCGCAGATATTGTGCGTCCTTCTTATTCGTATCCAGGTACGCCTGAATCTCCGCCACGCACGTGCGCACCGTGTCGGTCGAGGCCCGCGCGGCAAGCACGCGATACGCGTGGCCGCACAGCGCGGCGCCGTAGTCGGCGGTGTCGTGCGGCGCCTGCTCCAGCACGCGCGCTTGCAGGCTTCCCAATTCGGCATCGTTGTTCATGCGCGTGCCGATGGTCACCATGCTCCGGAAGAGCCATGGATTCACCATGCTGCGTGCGTCCGGCAAGACATTGAACGCCGGCGAATCGGCGTGCTGGTACATCGTATCGACAAAAGCCGACGCATCCGCGCCGACGGGATCGCGCATCGACACGACGATCAGATGACCGTCGCTGGCCACGAGGCGCTCGTCGAGTGCCATCTTGCGCCAGGCGACGTCCGAGGGCGCACCCGGCGGCAAAATGAACGCGCCTTCCGGCAGCCAGCTTGCGTGGGTCGAACCGGTACTCGCGCGCAGCAGTTCGACCGGCGACTGCAATGCGACAGATGCATCGCCCGCGCTTTCCGGCGCCTGAAGGCCGAGAATCAGGCGGCCGCCGGGCCGCACGATGTCGGCGAGCCGTGCCCAGTCGAGCGGCGCGAAACAGCGAAGGTCGCGGCAGATCACCACGTCGAATGAATGGCTCGCAAGGGTATGCAATGCATCACTGGCCCACGGCTTGAAATCGACGCGTCCGGCCTCGCCATACTGAGTCGACGCGTAACCGCACCGCGACGCGTCCAGCACGATGCCGAGCACGTGACGCGCGATGGAATTCTGCGCAACGATGTAAGCACCGCTGCCGGCCGTATCGTCCAGCACGAGAACGGTGTCGCCGACTCGAACGAAACCGTCGATCTGCGTGAACTCGGCGACTGCGGTTTGCGACGCCGGGTCGATATGCCACAAGATATCTTCGGCCGGCGCCGGGTGGCGTTCCGCCGACGCGTTCGCAGCACGCTCGAACGCGCAGACTTCGTAGCCGCCCAACGGCGGCAGCGGATGAGTCAGCCGCGCGAACGTCGAGCGGGCGTGAATGCGGAACCCAAGTTCGAAGGCCTGTTTTTTGGTCTGGCCGGCTGATGCTGCGTCGGTGCGGTTCTGCGCGACCGCCGTCACCAGCGCGACGTTCCTGATCCCCGCCTGCGCAATCAGCTGGAGCCACGTTGACGCGTCGGCGGCCACACTGTTCTGCGGGAGAATCACGATCGCCGCGTCGAAAGATTCACGCCGGGCAAAGTCGAGAGCCGGCGCCGCGACGGACGCCGCTTCGAGCCGGTCGGACACGAACCGATGATCGGCTTGCGCCCCGCCATCCGCGTCGAGCGAAAGCGCGTACGGATCGGTTCCCGCGGCAAGCAGGAAGTCGAGCGCATCCGCGGCGTGCGCGCCGATGTACAGGATCCTGCCGTGCCCGAAACAGGTGACGCACTGGCGCAAGCATGCTCGCACATCGTGGCTTGAAAACACGGTCATACAGTCGATACCAAGGTTTTGTACGGCGAGCCGTTTTGTCGAAGAAGGTCAGTCGCCCTGCTCGTTGCGACTGACGGGCGTTGACTTACGAGGCTTCGCCGGTAGGTGCTTCAAGTTCGGCGCGCATGTGCAGATCGCACACGCCGCCGAAGAAATGCGTGTCGACGCGCGCGCGGACCATGAAGAATGCGGCCTCGTCGATCCAGTGCAAGATCGCCTGATCGGAGAAATTCATCGACTCCTGGTGGATCAGCGAAGCCTGCACTTCGTAGAAATTTTCGCCCAGCGCGCAGGAGTCCATCGTGAAGACGACGGAATGCTCTTCGCCCGCGCGGAATTTGCGGTTCCAGAAAACGAAGCCGTCCTGCTTGCCGGCGATCAGTTCGGCGTCCTGGTTGAACGTCCCCCAGGAGTACATCTTGATGCCTTCCTTGTTGCGGATGCGCAGGTTGACATAGAGCTTGTCCATGTCCTCACGGATCGAGAATTTCACCACGATCTTGACTGTATCGCCGGTATAGAACGTGGTGCACTGCTCGCCCGCGCCGTCGAGCACGGAGACGTCTGTAATCAGCGCCTCGAGGCTGCCGAATTCGAACTTGCCGCCTTCGTTGCGCGCCTCGGTTTCCATCTGATCCGCTGCGTCCGAGACGTTCGACACGGCTTGCCCGAGATGGCCTTCAGCTGCAGCGGCCTCGAGCGGTTCGGCCGTCGCGGCGGGCGCCGTCAGTTGCGGCGATTCGACGGGCGCCGCGACCGCCGGTGCGGTGTTCGCTTTGAGCGCCTGCTTGTGCTCGGCGATCTCCTTCTGCTTGGCGAGGTTTTCCTCGTCGTGCAACAGCTTGCGATAGGCCAGCACGACTTCGCCGGACGGCCCCGCCGCCATGACCTCGCCGTGATGGAGCAAAATCGCGCGGTCGGTGAAGGTTCGAACCGACTCGATGTCGTGCGACACGAACAGAATCGCGACGCCGCGATCCCGCAACTGACGAATGCGCTGATAGCAGCGCTTCTGGAACAGCGCGTCGCCAACGGCCAGTGCCTCGTCGACGATCAGCACGTCCGGGTTCAACTGCACCTGCACCGCGAAGGCAACGCGCACCATCATCCCGCTCGAGTAGTGCTTGACGGGTTGATCGAAGAAATCGCCGATCGCCGCGAAGCGGATGATCTCCGGCATGGCCGCGTCCATTTCCTTGCGCGTCAGGCCAAGAATCGAGCCGTTCAGATAAGCGTTCTCGCGGCCGGTAAACTCCGGGTTGAAACCGCTGCCCAATTCCAGCAGGGCCGCGACCCGACCATGGACTTCCACGTCGCCCTGAGTAGGCGACAGGACGCCGGCGATGATCTGCAGCAGTGTCGATTTACCGGCGCCGTTACGGCCCACGATACCCACTGCTTCGCCCTTCTTAACGTTGAAGGAGATGTTGCGCAGCGGCCAGAATTCGCCGAAAAACTGCCGACGCCCGCGAAGCAGCATCTGCGCCAGCCGATGGTGAGGCTTCGCATAAAGTTCGTAACGCTTGCTCAAATCGCGAACGTGGATAGCTATATCGTCCAAGACCACTCTCTTTGTTGATGAACAGCTTTACACAAAGCTGTGATCGGGAGCCGCCCGCCTCTCTTCGCGCGGCGGCCCCGGTTAGCCGACTAGGTCAGCGCCTCGATGAGTTCCTTCTCGCCCGTGGCCTTCTGCTCGACCAGCCGCTCGCAGATGGCCCGATTGTGCGCGGCCATCTCCATGCGCGTGGCCGCGTCAGGAATCCGCCCCTTGGCAAAATCCTCCACACTCACGTAACGCATGCCGTACGTGTTGAAGTCGCCGATGTTGGGCGTGTCCACGATGGGCACGATGCCGAACGCCAGATACTCGATCAGCTTGGTCGGACAGGACACGTGGTTCACCACCATGTCGTCGCGCAGAATGAAGCCGAAATGGCACTGCTGGTACACCTCGTTGAGCTCGGCACGCGTCGCGCTGGCCACATGGAAGTTCGGGTGGTTTTGAACCTCGGGCGCCGCCGCGTTTCTCATCACCTCGACATCCGGCGTGTACATCCACCAGTCGGCGTGGTCCAGTGCTCGCGCAACCACGTTCATCATGGCGGGTACGTTTTGCCACTTCTGCGTGCCGCCGGCATAAATGACCGTGGGCCGGCCATCCTTGTAGGGCCGCGCTCCTTCGCTTCCTTCTTCCAATGCGAAGATCGGCAACACGATCACTTTCGCGCGCAACAGCTCGCGGTACTTGTGCGCGAGATAGTTGCCCATGGCCTGCGACACGACAATTACGCGGCTCGCATTCTCCACCGCCATGCGCTCGCAATCGTCATGAATGCGCGCGGAGAAGAAATCATTGTGCATCCGGAACTCTTCGGGCACGACGCCGTGCACATCAAGCACCCATTTCAGGCCCGGCGCGCGAAGCGCCGCTTCCGCTGCCGCATTCGGCATGCGCAAAACGCTGTGAAAGTAGACGCGTTTGAAGCGGCGCGCCAATAGCGCGACGAGCCGTTGCTGATTGCGAGACGCCAGGGAAATGTTCAGCACCCAGGCGTTATGCGCCGCCCTTTCGATAAAAGGCTTGGCCTCCGGATGACCGCGCACATCGCAATACACCCTGTGTTTCGAGGGAAACAGCGAATCGATCGCCTTGACACGCTGAAAATAGCCGTCGCGCTCACGCTCCTTGGTCGGATACGGAGCGAAGAAAAGAATTCCGTCGCCATGCCGCAGCAGTTGCAACAATTCGTATCCGCGCACGAGGCGGCTCACCTTCGAGGTGGGGAATCGCGCTGCGCGAGCCAGCCGGTTGGTCACGCGCTGTTTGAAGCTGAGCGGCTTGTCCTGCGACCTGGCGGCTTGCATCGCGGTCAGCTCGCGAGCCGTACGCGACGTCCTGGCGACTAGCGCATCCAGTTCATTAGCGAACGATTCGAATCGAACCTTCATGCGCTGCACGACTTCCGGCGACACGCCTTCGCCGTCCGTCAACAAATATTGCTCGATGTCCGCATCGATGCCGTTGATCACGGGCAACAACGACGCCGCCGAGACGGGTTCGTCGATATAACGCCCCATCACCAGCGAACGCAGATCGTTCATCTGCTCAGCCTGCCAGCGCGCGATTTCGCCATTCAGATGCTTCGAATAGGCCTCGAGGCCTTCCACCAGCGTGCGCATCTGGCGCGCGTAAAGGTGATGCGTTTCGAGGTGAATCGGAAACCGTTTCGGCGAGGCAATCGCAAACAACGAATCCTGCATCCACGCGGTCACGGACAGGCGCGTGCGGTCCTGCCACGCGCGGCCATGCTTCTCTTCGAAGCGCGCGCGATTCTGCGCGGCGAATCCCTGTGCCTCGGCGACGTCGAGCTTGCCGAACGACGCCGAGCCCCAATGGTGAATATATACATCGCGCGCCACGTGCATCTTGAATCCGCCTTGCAAAATGCGGACGCAGTGGTCGTCGTCTTCGTATGCGCCTGGAAAGAAGCGCTCGTCGAGCGCGCCGACGCGTTCGAGCAACTCGCGCGAAAACAGCACGCAGTAGTAACTCAGGAAGTCGCTGTCGACGGTCAAGCCGAGCCAGCCTTCACGCCGGCGAATCGCAAACTCCGCGAGCACCGGCATATCGAGCGCGGCGCTGCCTTCGCCCAGTCGGTTGCGGTCGCCGAGATGGTAGGGAATGGGAATGCCCTGCTCATTGTTCGACGCGTTGGTCAGCGGACCGATCGCATCCTTATCCGCCGCGACGAGATAGTCGAGCCAATGATCGGTGACGATGACGTCGCTATTGAGCAGGCAGATATGCGTGATCGTCGGATCCGCCAGGCAGTACTGGATCCCGATGTTATTGCCACCGGAAAAGCCGAGGTTCTTGTCTTGCTGAAAGAATTTGCCTTGCAAGCCTTGCTGGGCGACAGCGTGTTCGAACGTGGCCTGCACGGCGGCACGCTCAGCCGGCCGGGATGCGTTATCGATCGCGGCCACCACGAATTCCGTATCGCTTCGGGTCTTGATCAGACTCTCGATCGCAAGCGCGAACACCTCCGCTGAATTGAAGGTTACGATAACAATGCCAACACGCGCCTTCTTGCTATTCATTATATTAATCCAATCCCTGCCGACGTTAATTCGACTTATACCTTTAAGCGAATTTCCTAAAGCACATCAGGAAATCCTTTTTTGGATTTCATGAAAAACCAATAGCATGCGCACAGAAAAGCAATCGACACGGCCAACTGAATAATCATGCCGAGCACATCCGGCCATTGGCCAAAGAAAAATACGTGCCGAACGTTTTCCAGCACCGGCGTAAAAGGATTCATCGCGACCGCGAAGCGCAGGATTTGCGGCACCATGTCGAGCGGATAAAACACCGGGCTCAGGTACATGATAGCCATGGAAATAGGCGGCACCAGCAGCTTGATGTCGGGCAGATACACGCCGAGCGACGCCAGCAGATACGTCACGCCCAGCACGGCGAAAAACATCGGCAGCAGAACGACCGGCAGTGCAATGGCCGACAGCGGCGGCAAGCCGACGAACACCAGGTTGAACAGGAGCAGAAGGCCATAGCCGATCGCCGCGTTCACGACCGCGGACAACGTAATGGCGAGCGGCAGCACCTCCAGCGGGAACACGACCTTTTTGATAAAGTTCGGATTCTCGCGCATCAGCATCGGCGCGCGCAGAAAGCATTCGGAAAAGAACGTGTAAGTGATCAGCCCGCTGAAAAGAATCAGCGCGGACGCCTTGCTGTTTAACCCTTCGCCGGCCCAACGCGCCTTAAACACGACGCTAAAAACAAAGAAATAGACCAGCAAAGTCAGGATTGGCGTAACGATCATCCAGACGGAGCCGAGCGCCGAACCGCGGAATTTAGTCGCCAGGTCACGGCGGACAAAGTCCCACAAGAGCGACCGATGCCGCAAAACAGAAATTTGCATTGATAGGTTCCGACAAACCGTCTGCGCTTCGATTGTCAAACCGATGCAAACGGTGCTAAAAATTCCGGCGGCGTGTTGACAGGCGCGCCGGAACGTCATGATTATTCGTGGATACAGCCGCCGCCATCTTAACCCGGCATTCTGCCGTAGCGGACTGAACGCCGTCAAATCAAGGGCTCAGCGCGCCTCACGCTGCTTCATGCAGACACCAGCGCGTCTGCGCCGCTATTCGAACTGGCCGATGCGCGGCGGCGACGCCAGCGTAAACGGCAGCACCTCGCAACTGAGCGACAGATTGGGGTTGTACGCCGGATCGCGTTCGAACCAGCCTTCCCAACGTGCCTCCATACGGCGGATTTCGCTCACGAACCGCTCGTACTTGTCCGGATCGAGGTCCGAGCCGCGAGTCGCCGATTCGTGATGGTACATCTCGGCATACGGCGTCCAGATATTGCGGTAGCCCGCCTTCAGCAGCTTCATGCAGAAGTCCACGTCGTTGAAGGCGACGGCCAGGTCTTCTTCCAGTCCGCCCACTTCGTCGTAGACCGACTTCTTGACCACGAGGCAAGCGGCCGTCACCGCCGACAGATTCTGCGTAGCCACCGCGCGGCCGAAGTACCCGAAGTGCCCGCGCTTCATCATGTGATGCATGTGGCCGGCAATCCCGCCGAGCCCGAGCACCACGCCGCCGTGCTGCAATGCATCAGTCGGATACCACAGGCACGCGCCCACCGCGCCGGCGCGCGGCAGATTGGCCAGACTGACCATTTCATTCAGCCAGTCCGGCGAGATCACCTCGATATCGTTATTCAGGAGACACAGGAATTCACCGGTCGCCACGCGCGCCGCGTGATTATTCAGCGCCGAGAAATTGAATGGCGATTCATCGCGCAATACACGGACATTGGGACGCTGTGACACTTCGTCGAAATATTTCATTGTCTCCGGCTTCACGCTGCCGTTGTCGACGATGATGATTTCGAAATTCTGATAAAGCGTGTAGGCAAAAACACTGTCCACACATTGCTTGAGCAGCGCAAGCCCATCGCGCGTCGGAATGATGATCGACACTTTGGGTTGCGGACTCGGCAGCGTATAACGCACGCGTAGCACCCCGAGCGATTCCACCGGATGCTCGACCGTCGCGCTGATGTTCGCGCGCTCCAGGTGATCTTCCAGCGCGCGAATCGCGGCGACCAGCGCATACGGCTTTTCGCTGCCGCTGCCTGCCGTGCTGCCGGGCACGATGCGCCAGTGATACAGCACATGCGGAATGTGGATCACGCTGTCGTCGCCGGCGAGTTCCACGCAACGCAATGCCAGGTCGTAATCCTGGCTGCCTTCAAAGCCCTTCCTGAAACCGCCCGCGTCCCGAACCAGCTTCGTCTCGAACACGCCCAGATGGGAGAACATGTTCTGCGTGAGGAACATCTGCGGGTTCCAGTCGCACTTGAAGTAAGGCGTGGTGCGCTTGCCCTCGGTGGTGAGCTTGTCTTCGTCGCTGTAGAACATCCGGCCATGCGGATGCAGATTGATGTAGCGCGCCACCATATACAGCGCGTGCGGCGGCAGCAGGTCGTCGTGATCCAGCAAGGCGACATATTCGCCCGTTGCAAGCGCGAGCGCGCTATTGCTGGCTTCGGAAATGTGCCCGTTCGTCTCACGGAAGACGACCTTGATGCGGCTGTCGGCCGCGGCGACCTCCTCCAGGACAGCTTTGACGTGCGGCTGGGTCGACGCATCGTCCGCGATGCACAGCTCCCAGTGCGGATAGATCTGCGCCTGCACCGATGCCACCATTTCGCGCAGCAGACGCTCGTCGCTATTGAACGTGGGCACGACGACGGAGATCAGCGGCTTGCGCGCCAGCAGGCCGATTTCCGCTTCGATTTCGCGTTGCTTGGCCGGCGTGACCGTATCGTACTGGCTGATCCACTCGTGGTAGACCTCGTCACGCGGCGGACCGTCGGCGAATCCGCGTCCGCTTTTGAGCCGGCGCACGCGCGCCACGACGCCCGGCAGACCTTCGCGCCCGATCACCGACGCGTAATAGCCCAGCGCGCTGCCCAGCCCGCCCCTGACCTCGGCCTGGCGGCCAATGGTGCTGAACGCGAGCCGGACCGCCGCGGCGATACGGCTCACCGAACGCAGCGGTGCCGTCACACGCCACGAAGTCGAACGGAGCAAAGCGGCGTGCTCGACTTCCAGCTTCAGAAGCCGATTGTTGAGCTTGGCGATCGACTCGCCGTCGGTGAGCGCGTCGGTGAGCTGTTTCTCGAGCTGTGTCACGCGCGCCTGAAGACGGTGTGCATCCTCGGCGCCAGACGACAACGGCTCATCCCGGGACACGTCCTGACTGACTGCTTCCTGTTGATGCCCATCAAATTTTGTGTTCATGCAATTCTTTCCTACGCATCCGACGAGACGCCTGTTGCCCGTGTAGTTTGCCAATGGCACCGACTGCTGTCGCACCGCGTTTTAAAGTCTACCCAGCCGCCCGCGAATGCCGTCCCACATACCGAGCAAGGCCATTTTCAGATGCGCCAGCCGCTGCGAGGGCATCAATGAATAGATGAGGAGCCGCACCGGAAACTTGACCAGTTCGGACGACTTCCACGTCCAGGGCACATAGGAGCGCCGAATCAGCACGATGGCGTTGCGGAACAGGTAGTAGTGGCGCAACGGGCTGTGCATGGGATACGCGCGCCCCAGAATACGGACCGGCTCGCCGCCAAGTTCATGGCTCATGTGCACCCACGGCACGCCCAGCACCCGGTAGCCCTTCTGCTTGGCACGCACACACCATTCCAGGTCGACGAAATCGATGAAAAGCGCGTCGTCCATCGGACCAATGCTCGACCACCAGCGCAAATTGATGCACGACCCCGACGAAATCAGGAAGTCGACATCGATAGGCTGATCGCCCTGCGGCACGATCCGCTCCAGCGTGCCCCACTTGAAGCGCACGAACGGCGCAAGGCCGCGCAGGCGCGCGTCTTCATAAGCCGGACCCGCCAGCGCGACTCGCTCGCCCGATGCGTTGGCCGCGTCGATGACCTTCGGCAGCTCCGTGAATAGCGAAGCCGGCGGCTCGCTGTCCTGATCGAAGATGATCGCCATGTCGAAGCCGCCGCGAATCAGCGCTTCGATGCCCTGATTGATCGCCGTCGCGATGCCCGCGTTCTCGCCGTTGGGCAGGTACTCGATCGCGCCGTCCAGTCCCAGCTCGCTCGCCGGGCGCATGGCCGGCGTGTTGTCGACCACCACGCAGTGCATCCGTGCGGCGAGCCGGTTGGCCCGCTCGATACAGGCCGCATCGGGGTTGTAGAAAACAACGACGGCACCCGTACGCGATGTCAGCGGGGTGCCGCTCAACGCTCGCCCAGGCAAAGTTGCAAGGCGTCGCGCCAATCCGGCGCCTGCACGCCGAACGTTCGTGCAAGCTTGTCATTCGACATGCGCGAGTTGCCGGGCCGCTTCGCCGGCGTCGGATAGGAAGCAGCCGGGATCGGCTTGACGGTCGGCGTTTTCGCCAGGCCCGACAGTTCGAAAATGGCCTCGGCAAAACCGTGCCACGACGCCGAACCCGCCGCAGTGAGGTGATACACGCCCGAACGCTGCTGCCACCAGTCGCCCTGGCCCGGCGCCGCTGCCTGGGCGAGTACGTTTGCCGTAAGCGTGGCAATCGTTTTCGACCAGGTCGGCGCGCCGATCTGGTCGGCGACCACGCTCAATTCGTCACGCTCCGCGCCGAGGCGCAGCATCGTCAACAGGAAGTTCTTGCCGCGCGTGCCGTACACCCAGCTCGTGCGAAAAATCAGGTGGTCACAACCGCTCGCGGCGATGGCCTGCTCGCCTGCCAGCTTGGTGCGCCCATACGCGTTTTGCGGATCGGTGGGATCGTCTTCGACGTAGGCGCCGTCTTTCTCGCCGTTGAAAACATAGTCGGTCGAATAGTGAACCAGCGCCGCACCCAGCTTTTTCGCTTCTTCAGCGAGCACGCCCGGCACTTCGCCGTTGATGCGCATGGCGAGATCGAGTTCTTCTTCCGCCTTGTCCACCGCCGTATAAGCCGCGGGATTGACGATCAGCGTAGGCCGGATGTTGCGCACCACGGCGCGAACCTGATCCGGATCGGACAGGTCCATCGCGGCGTGATCCACCGCGACCATGGTGCCGAGCCCTTGCAGCGTACGCGCGAGCTCGAAACCCACTTGGCCATTTACACCGGTGACGAGAATCGTCCGCTTGGCATCATGTGCGCTCATGCCAACCCCTTAAGCGAAGACGTCGGCATCGGCCAAAAGCTTGGCCGCCGCGTCTTTCGCCGCCAGCAGCGGCTCTTCGTCGATCGGCCACTCGATGCCGATCGCCGGATCGTTCCAGACGATGCTGCGTTCGTGCTCGGGATACCAGTAGTCGGTGGTCTTGTAGAGGAACTGCGCGGACTCGGACAGCACCACGAAACCGTGCGCGAAACCGGGCGGCACCCACAACTGCCGATGGTTGTCGACCGACAGAACCACGCCCGCCCACTTGCCGAAATTCGGCGAACTCTTGCGGATGTCCACCGCGACGTCGAACACTTCACCTTCGACGACACGCACGAGCTTGCCCTGCGCATTCTGGACCTGGTAGTGCAGCCCACGCAGCACGCCCTTCGCGGAGCGCGAATGGTTGTCCTGCACGAATTCGACGCCCGGCTCGACCTGCTCGGCGAATTCCTTCGCATTGAAGCTCTCGAAGAAAAAGCCTCTCGCATCGCCGAACACTTTCGGCTCGATGATCTTGACTTCAGGCAGCGTGGTAGCGGTTACTTGGATGGCCATGCCACTTGGTCCGTAAGAAGGTTTTGTAGATACTTGCCGTAGGCGTTCTTCGCGAGCGGTTTGGCGAGCGCCTGCAATTGCTCGCCGTCGATCCACTGCTGCCGGTAAGCGATTTCTTCCGGACACGCGACCACCAGGCCCTGACGCTTCTGCAGCGTGGCGATGAAGGTCGCGGCTTCGATCAGCGAGTCATGCGTGCCCGTATCGAGCCACGCGTAACCACGCCCCATGATTTCCACTTCGAGCGCCGCGTTGGCGAGATAACGCGAGTTGACGTCGGTAATTTCGAGTTCGCCGCGCGACGACGGCTTGATGTCCGCGGCAATGTCGCAGACCTGCTTGTCGTAAAAGTACAGACCCGTGACCGCGTAGTTCGAACGCGGCTTGACCGGCTTCTCTTCGATTGATAACGCGCGGAACTGCCTGTCGAATTCCACCACGCCATAACGCTCGGGATCGTGCACGTGGTACGCAAAGACCGTGGCGCCGTCGGTTTTCTCGCTGGCGCGCTCGAGCTGCTTCGCGAGATCGTGGCCGTAGAAAATGTTGTCGCCGAGAATCAGCGCCGACGGATCGTTGCCCACGAAATCCCGGCCGATGATGAACGCCTGCGCGAGCCCATCCGGCGACGGCTGAACCGCGTACTGGATATTCATGCCCCACTGGCTGCCGTCGCCCAGCATTGCTTCGAAACGCGGCGTGTCCTGCGGCGTCGAAATGATCAGCACGTCGCGAATGCCCGCCACCATCAGCGTGGACAGCGGGTAGTAGATCATCGGCTTGTCGTAGACCGGCAGCAACTGCTTGGAAACCACGTGCGTGATCGGATACAGGCGTGTGCCCGATCCGCCCGCGAGAATAATGCCTTTGCGCGCCATTGCCTTGCCTTTACGCGCGCTGCGCGTAGTTGGTCTCAACCCACTTGCGATAGTCGCCGGAGGCGACCTCGTCCGACCATGCCTGATTGTCCAGATACCACTGGACCGTTTTCGCGAGACCTGTCTCAAACGTTTCCGCAGGCTTCCAGCCGAGTTCGCGTTCGAGCTTGCGCGCGTCGATTGCATAACGGCGGTCGTGGCCCGGACGATCCTTCACGTACGTGATCTGATCGCGGTACGACGCGCCTGTCTTCGGGCGCAGCTGATCGAGCAGATCGCACAACGTGTGGACCACGTCGAGATTCTTCTTCTCGTTCCAGCCGCCGATGTTGTACGTCTCGCCCGGCGTGCCGCGCGCGAGCACTTCGCGGATCGCGCTGCAGTGGTCGCCGACGTACAGCCAGTCGCGCACGTTCTGACCGTCGCCATACACCGGCAGAGCCTTGCCGCCGAGCGCGTTGGCGATCATCAGCGGAATCAGTTTCTCGGGGAACTGGTACGGACCGTAGTTGTTCGAGCAGTTCGTGGTGAGCACCGGCAGACCGTACGTGTGATGATAGGCACGCACCAGATGGTCGGATCCGGCCTTGGTGGCCGAGTAAGGACTGTTCGGCGCGTACGGCGTGGTCTCGGAGAATTGCGGATCCGTTGCGGAGAGCGAACCGAACACTTCGTCGGTCGATACGTGCAGGAAACGGAACGCGGCCTTGTCGGCCTCGCCGAGCGCAGTCCAGTACTGACGGGCCGCCTCGAGCAGCGTGAAGGTGCCGACCACGTTCGTTTGCACGAAATCAGCCGGGCCGTGAATCGAACGATCCACATGGCTTTCGGCGGCGAAGTGCAGCACGGCACGCGGCTTATGCTCGGCGAAGAGCGCGTCGAGCGCGGCGCGATCGCAGATATCCGCGCGCACGAAAACGTGCTTCGGATTGTTTTGCTGCGACTTGAGCGTACCCAGATTGCCGGCGTACGTCAGCTTGTCCACGTTCAGTACCGCTTCGTCCGACGCATTGAGCCAGTCGAGCACGAAATTGGCGCCGATAAAACCGGCGCCGCCCGTTACCAGAATCATGAAATTCCCTTCTAGATGTTGGTGGCAGATCGAAATGATTTGACTGATCTGCAACCACGCGTTGTGGTGTCGGAATCTTGTGGACGCTCGCCGCCGCCCTTGGGCACTGCGGGCGGGCGCTTAAACGCCAATCTTATGAAGCCCCGATTATAAAGCCGCCAAAGGCAAAAACTAGAACCCTAACAACTTGAAACAGCTTGACAAGTTTGGTTTCCATCAGTTAATTCGGCCGTCACACTTTCATGACGCATGTCGCTGAGAACGGTCGCAAGCGTGATGGAGCGCCGCGCCGATGGAACGGCTAGCGGTCTTACTGAGCGTGATGCACTGGGAAAAACGGAAGCACACGCCGCACACGCCTGATCAAATCAGCCGGTAATGCGACGCATGATGATTGTTTATACGCGAACGAAAGTCGCGCGTCACCGTGACGCAAAAAGATGGCGGATGGCCGCGCAAATGCGGCCGATTATGCCGCCAGCATCCAGCGCAGCGTATCCATGAACGGGATGGCCTCGACTTTCGGCACGAGCGCGCGCAGTTTGGCGGGCGAGCCGGCCAGCATCTTCACATCGGTTTGCCGCACGAAAGCGGGATTGATCTGAATCTTGAGTTCATGCCCGGTCAAATCACTCGCCGCCGAAAGGATTTCGCGCAATGTGAAGGGCGTGCCCGTGCACACATTGACGGTTTCCGAGGCGGCCTCGGAGTCGAGCAACGCTTCGTAGGCGCTCGCCACGTAGCGCACGTCGGAGAAATCGCGCGCGACGTCGATATTGCCGAGTTCGATCGCAGGTTCGCGGCGCGCGAAGTGCTCGACGATCTTCGGCACGAGGAAGTTGGACGCCTGGCCGCGGCCGGTATAGTTGAACGGCCGCACGATCAGAATCGGCAGGCGGTCGAACCAGGTCCGCACCATCGTTTCCATCGCCGCCTTGCTGGCCGCGTAGTGATTGACCGGCGTGACGGGAAAGCTCTCGTCGATCGCGGCGCTCGTCACGTTGCCGTAGACGTTCGCGCTGCTCGCGATCAGCAGCTTGCGCGGCGTATGACCGGCGGCGGCGCACGCCTCCAGCAGATTCAGCGTGCCGATCACGTTGACGCGGTAAAAGTCGAGCGGATCGTTATGGCCTACGAAGCTGATCGCTGCGAGGTGGACAATGTAATCGGGCCGCGCGATTTCGATCGCGCGCCGGCAGGCATCCGGCGACGTGATGTCGAGCCGCACGCGCGTCGGCGTTTCCGGCTCGTCGCGCCCGGCGATCGTTTCGATCACCGTGTGGCCGCGGCCGAGCAGGTTGTCGACCAGATAGCGGCCTGTAAAGCCGTTCGCCCCGGTGACGAGCGTACGAATAGGTTGCTCTGCATGAAAAGACGACATGCTTTCTCCGTTCATGAAAGTCATCCTGTTGTGTCGCAATATCGTGAGCGCCCTGCGCCGAGCCGCTTGCCAGCGGCGCCTCACCCGATATCAAGCCTTCAAACGGGCTATTATGTCACGCTAATATGTTGCATTGCCCAACGCGGCACGCCTCGTGCGTAACAGCGTGTATCAAACCGCACCCACTTTCTTGATGACACCCGCCACTACGTCTTCCACTCGTTCCGATCCGCCCCCACACCCGCTCGCCTTCGGCGATCTGCAAGGCTGCCGCACGCCGTTCCAGCGACTGCTTGCCAAGGCCGCGCCGCCGGCCGGCACGCCGCTGTGGTTCGCGGGCGACCTGATCAACCGCGGCACGGAGTCGCTGGCTACGTTGCGCGACGTCATCGCGCTCGGCGAGCAGGCGGTGCCGGTGCTGGGCAATCACGATCTGCATCTGCTGTCGGTGTCGGCGGGGATTCGCAAGTCCAAGAAAGGCGACACGATCGACGAGATTCTTACCGCGCCGGATGCCGCCGACCTGCTCGAATGGATCCGCCACCGGCCGATCGCGCACTTCGACAATGGCATGCTCATGGTTCATGCGGGCGTGCTGCCGCAGTGGGACGTGAATCTGACGCTCGAACTCGCCGACGAATTGCAGCGCGCCCTGCGCGCGCCGAACTGGAAGGAGACGCTCGCCGGTTTGTATGGAAACGAGCCGAACCGCTGGAAACCGGGACTCAAAGGCATCGAGCGGCTGCGTTTGACGTGCAGCGCGTTGACGCGCATCCGCTTCTGCAACGCCGAAGGCACCATGGATTTCAGCAGCAGCGGCGGCCTGAATGCGGCGCCGCCGGGTTGCATGCCGTGGTTCGATGTCCCTTCGCGCAAGACCGCCGATGTGACCGTGGTGTTCGGTCATTGGGCCGCGCTCGGGCTGATTCTGCGCGACAATCTGATCGGTCTCGACTCAGGCTGCGTGTGGGGCGGACAACTTTCCGCCGTGCGTCTTGCGCAAAAGCCCGCGGAGCGCACGCTGACACAGGTCGAGTGCGAGAGCTGCCGCGCGGCGGCCGGTGGCAACTAAGCAGCCGCGTCCGCTCAGTTACGCGTTTGGATCGACCGTAGGACGAATTTCAGGCCGAACGCCCTGACCGATCGACCTGATCGACCGGTTCTTCGATCAGCGGCGCCACGGCAGCGGATGTCGCGGCGCGCTCCGCCATCACCGCGCCGGTCATCGCGGCGCCGCTTTGCATCTCCCGCAATGCGACCGCGATCACGCCTTCCGCTTCGGCTGCCAATGTGCGCCGGTCCGCGCCTGGCGCGAGCGGTGCGCAAACATAGATATGCGCGGTGAGCGGTCCGCCTCGCAGCAGCAGATTCAGCGAATCGGCGAGCGACAGATCGTCGATATACGCAGGCGCGGTGGATTGCCGGCCTTGCGCGTCTTCATACATGATGCACAGCGGCTGCACCGGCACGGAGGCCGACACAGTCGCCTGAAACATGTTCGCGTGAAACGGCAGCACCGCGAGACCGTTGGACGTGGTGCCCTCGGGAAACACGCACATCAACTCGCCCGCGCCCAGGCGGTCGGACAGTTCATGCATGATCCGCTTCGCGTCGCTGCGCTTCTCGCGCTGAATGAACACCGTGTCCAGTTGCTGCGCGAGCCAGCCGACCACCGGCCATTGCCGGATCTCGGCCTTCGATACAAACGGCGTGGGCCGCCACGCGTTGATCACATAGATGTCGATCCACGAAATGTGGTTGGCAACCACCAGCGCGCCGCGATCGAGCCGCGCGCTGTCGTTATGCACGACGAGCCGCATGCCGCATAGGCGCAACATCTTCAGCGACCATTCGCGATTGAGCGTGTGACGCACCTCGGCGCTGGCTTTGGGAAAGCGCGTCGCCACGATCCACATGCCGTGCAGCAGATGAACGACGAGACGGGCTTTACGTAACGCGAGCTTCATGGTCGGAGCGTTCCTGATTGGGCCAGTGGCCTGGCCCGTGAGCTGGCCTATGAACTTGCCTATAAGCGGGACAATGAGCGTAGCAACACCGCGGCGATCAGCGCTGTTCGAATGCGACGTGCCCGGACACGATGGTCGCCCGCACGCGCGCCGGCAGTTCGTAGCCGAGGAACGGCGTGTTATGGCCTTGGCTCTTCAGCGCGCGCGGCTCGACGCGCCAATGCGCATTGCGATCGAACACGCAAAGATCGGCCACGCCGCCCACGGCGACACGGCCGGCTGCGTCGAGTTTGAGCACATCGGCCGGCGCCGTGGTGATGCGGTTCAGCGCCTTCGCGAGCGGCACGCGTGCCTCATCGGCCCACTTCACCGTCAGCGACAGGAACAGCTCCAATCCGGTCGCGCCCGGTGTCGCCTCGGCGAACGGCAACAGCTTTTCGTCGTCGTCGACCGGCGTGTGGTCGGAGCAGATCGCGTCAATCGTGCCGTCCACCAGGCCCGCGCGAATCGCTTCGCGATCGCGCTGTTGACGCAGCGGCGGATCGAGCCGGAACTGCGCGTCGAAGTAGCCGATGTCGAGGTCGATCAAATGCACGTGATTCACGGTGACGTCGCACGACACCGGCAAGCCCTCGGCCTTCGCCGCGCGCATCAACGCAATGCCCGCCGCCGACGACACGTGCGACAGATGCACCCGCGCGCCGGTCACGCGCACCAGTTCGAAGATGGTGTGCAGCGCGATGGTTTCCGCCGACACCGGCACGCCCGAGAGCCCCAGCCGCGACGCCAGCGCGCCGCTCGCGGCGACGCCGCCCTTGCCGAGATAGGCGTCCACGGGACGCAGCCACACGGTATAGCCGTAGGTGTTCGCGTACTGCAGCGCGCGCATCAGCACCTGGGTGTCGACCACCGGCATGTCCGCCTGCGAAAAGCCGATGCAGCCCGCTTCGGTCAACTCGACCATCTCGGTGATCACCTGGCCTTTGAGGCCGACCGTCAGCGCGCCGAGCGGATAGACGTGCGCCTGGTTCAGATTGCGCGCGCGGAATTTGAGCATCTCGACGAGGCCGGGTTCATCGAGCGTCGGATCGGTGTCCGGCGGGCAGACGAGGCTCGTCACGCCGCCCGCGAGCGCGGCGGCCATTTCGGATTCGAGCGTCGCCTTGTGTTCGTAGCCGGGTTCGCGCAGACGGGCGGACAAGTCGACGAGGCCTGGCGCAATGTGCAGGCCGCGCGCGTCGATGGTTTGCGTCGCCTCGAAATCGGCGGGCGCGTTGCCGAGCGCGACGATCTTGCTTTCCGCGATAAAAACGTCCTGCTGCTGTTCGGTGCCGGCTGCCGTATCGATCAGCGTACCGCCTTGAATATGAATCATGAACTCTCCCTCTGCTAAGCGTCTTGCGACACTGTATCAGGGGTTTCACGGGTCCCGGACTTTGACTTGGCGCGTTGCCGCGACAGAGGTTTGGGTCTCGCCGCCACGCCCGTCCCAGGCGTGTGCGCGTCGATCAGCACGACCGCCGCTGCATTTTGATCGCGTGGTGCCGTGTGGCCGCAATGCGGACACTCATGCACACGTTGCGCGAGCGTTTTGGGCACGATCTCCCAGCATGCGGCGCAGCGCTGCGATGGTTTTAACTGGCGTGTGTTCGACACATGCAGTCGCGTACCAGCCTCTACCGCTTTGTACGCCAGCATGTTGTGCGCCATGCCCAATCCGGCCGACAGGATCTCGCGATTGAGTCCAGCCTTTTGCCTGACAACCCGGCCGGGTTTGTCCTGCGTGCCCCCGGCCGAACGGCTCATGTTCTGCGTGCGCAATTCTTCCGTGGCGAGCACTGCGCACGACGCGACCATGCGCGAGGTCGCCGTGTGCAGGAACTCACGGCGCAGGTTACCGATCCGCTCGTGAAGCTTCGCTACGTGCCTGCCAAGCCGCTTATAGCGGATAGATCCGCGCTTCTTCCTCGCCTGCTGTCGCTGCAGATCCGCCATCCATGACAGCTTGCTGCGGATGAATCGCGGATTGGCGATCGTCTCGCCGTTGTCGAACGTGGCCCAATCGTTGATGCCGAAGTCAACGCCGCGATGGTCTTCACCATTCCGCATCCGAGCGCAAGCCGCCGCCGATACACGCAACGTGACAGACGCGAACCAGTCGCCGTTCTTGCGCATGATCGTGAGATCGTTGGGCTTCGCGCCGTCGCCGAAGCGATGCCGGCCGCGTGCGCGGATCGACATGGCGCCCTTGCCGCTGCCTATGCGAATCGTTGCGCCGCGCGTGCCGGACTGCATGAGTTTCCAGCCGGCCGGGTCCGGATAGCAGAAGCCAGAAAACCGCTTACTGGCTTTGAAGCGCGGAAAGCCCGGCGTCTGCCCAGCCTTGACGCGGCGAAAGAACGCCTGAAAGGCCAGATCCAGCCTGCGCAGTGTCTGCTGGAGTGCGTGACTGCCTAGTTCGACGAACTCCGGACGATCGGCTTTGATCGCCGGCAACACGTTTTGCTGCTCGTAATAGCTGATCGACTTGTCGGTCTTCCGATAGGCGTCGATTCGCTCCTCGAGAGCCGCGTTGTATAGCTCACAGTGCAAGCGAATCCAGCCCGTCAGGCGCTCGGCCTGCGTAGCGCTGGGATAAAGCTTGAAGGTGACTTTGCGGCGTTCCATAGCTGCTATATCAGGACCAATGAACCGTTAAGGCGCAACGGTCGATAACACTAACAGATCTGGCCCCCATGCTGTTTATAACCTTGAACTCCGCGTCGCTTTTGTGACGAAATACAGGCGCAAAATCTTGTCGCAGGAAACTGCTCGCCTATCTGGAAGCGGCGTTCGGCGAAACCCTCGCCGCGTGGCGCTGCAAACTCATCGAGTCTGGCGGCGAACCGCACCACGTGCACTTGCTGATCGACACCCATCCGGCGCTACATATATCCGTGCTGATCGACAACCTGAAGACGGCGAGCGCACGGCGCGCACGAAAGAGATTTGCCGACCATCTTGCGCCGTTATAACCATTGTTTTTTGGAGCCACGCCCATTTTGTCGGCAGCGCTGGGGGCGCTACACTGGAAGCGGCGCGCGCTTACGCTTAAGCGCAGGGTACTGCGGAGCACGTCCGGAAGTCGGCCGCAAAGGCAAACAACAAACCTGCCCGCTAGACTCCCTCCTTCCGCTCGGCTTTGCCTATGGGTTCGCAAACGAACCGGCTGCCCAAGGAGGGAATGCGCCGGCAATAGTTCATGCGCTCCCTTGGTTGGGTTCAATCGTGATTGCCCGCGACAATCCCCATCACCGCCATGCGCACCGCGATACCGAAAGTCACCTGATTCAGAATCACCGATTGCGGACCGTCGGCCACTTGCGAATCGATTTCGACGCCACGATTCATCGGGCCCGGATGCATCACGATCGCATCGGGCGCGGCGAGCGCGAGACGCTCCGGCGTCAAGCCCCAGCTCTTGAAATACTCCTGCGCCGAGGGCAACAACGCGCCGCTCATCCGTTCGTTCTGCAGACGCAGCATGATGATCACGTCGACGTCCTTCAGGCCTTCGTCGAGGTTATGAAACACGCGTACGCCCATCTGTTCCAGACCGCCCGGCAACAGCGTGCGCGGACCGATCGCGCGCACTTCCGGCACGCCAAGCGTGGTCAGCGCGTGAATGTCGGAGCGCGCAACCCGCGAGTGCAGAATGTCGCCGACGATCGCCACGCGCAGCTTCGTGAAGTCCTTCTTGTAGTGGCGGATCGTGTACATGTCGAGCAGCCCCTGCGTGGGGTGCGCATGACGGCCGTCGCCGGCATTGATCACGTGCACGTGCGGCGCGCAATGCTGGGCGATCAGATACGGCGCGCCGCTCGATGCATGGCGCACGACGAACATATCGGCATGCATTGCCGAGAGGTTGTTGATCGTGTCGAGCAGCGACTCGCCCTTGCTCGTGGACGACGCGTTGATGTTCAGATTCAGCACGTCCGCCGACAGACGCGTCGCGGCGATCTCGAAGGTGGTGCGGGTGCGCGTCGAGTTCTCGAAGAACAGGTTGAACACCGACTTGCCGCGCAGCAGCGGCACCTTCTTCACTTCGCGATCGGTCACGCTGACGAACTGGTCGGCGGTGTCGAGAATGTGATTGACGATCGCCTTCGGCAAGCCCTCGATCGACAACAGATGTTTGAGCTCGCCGTTTTTCGTGAGCTGCGGGTTGCCCTTGAGGAAGCCGTAACGGAAGCGCTCGGTGGCGCTATCGGCGGAATCCTTGGGAGCCTGGGTGGCGGTGTTCATGGTGTACCTGCTTCAAATACGGGCTTCAACGTGATCGGTGTCGATGCGAACTGCGTGTGACGATGCCAAGCGGTGCTTCGCGTGTTGAGCTGCGACGAACGGCTAGAAAACTCTCTTTTGCGTGGCGTGTGTTGATTCAATGCGAAGCGCGGAACGCGACGGGTTCGACACACACTCGCGCAGTCTCGCGCCGCGTTCAATCGACGCGTGCTTCAGTGTGAAAAGTGAAACGCGGCTGGTCCTGCGCCCTATCCGAACGGGCCAGGACGAGTGTGGCGTCGGCGGGAATGTTCACCACACCGCCGACAAAACGCGCCGCCACCGGCAGTTCGCGTCCACCGCGATCGGCGAGCACCGCCAGCTCGACCGATGCCGGGCGGCCGTAGTCGTACAGTTCGTTGAGCGCCGCGCGAATCGTGCGGCCGGTGTAGAGAACGTCGTCGACCAGCACGATACGGCGGCCGTCGACCGAAAACGGCAGCGAGGTCGGGCTCGCCTGTGAGTGCAGGCCTTTTTTCGCGTAATCGTCGCGATGCAGCGCGACGTTCACCACACCGAAGCTCGGCAGGTTCAAGTCGCGCGCCAGCCGTTCGGCGAGCCACGCGCCGCCGCTGTAAATGCCGGCTAGCACGGCACCCTCGGCACCGTCTTGCCCGGCGCCGAGCTGGTCGCCATACACCGCGCGAATCTGGTCGAGCAACGCGCGATAAAGCGCTTCGGCGTCAATGGAACTCATGATCGTCGGAAAGTCCGTCTAGATATTGCTGGAGGATGATGCTGGCGGCTTCGGCATCGAGCATGTCGGCGCGGCCGTTGCCGGCGCGGATTTCCGCCTTCGCCTCGACCGACGAATAGCGTTCGTCGACCCACGTGACCGGCAGATTGAAGCGGCCATTCAGCTGGTTGCCGAAGCGCTTCGCGAGTTGCGTCATTTCGTGCGGCGCGCCGTCCGGATGGAATGGCAGCCCGACTACAAGCGCGTCCGGCTTCCACTCGGCAATCAGTTTGCCGACTGCCTCGAAGCGATATTCGCGGCTGCGGTTCTGCACGATCACGAGCGGCCGCGCGCGACGTGTCAGCGAATTGCCGACCGCCACGCCGATGCGTTTTTCACCGTAGTCGAACGCAAGCAGCGTCGCCTCACGTCCGGCCGGCAGACTCATGCGTGGCCCGCCTCGCCCGACAGCATCGACAGGTTGATGCCGAGCAAGGCCAACGCGGCTTCGAGGCGTTCTTCGGCAGGCACGTCGAAGACGATTTTCGGGTCGGCTTCGACCGTTAGCCAACCGTTCTTCGAAATCTCTTCTTCGAGCTGGCCTGCGCCCCAACCGGCATGGCCGAGCGTGAGGAGAAAACGCTCCGGACCCGTGCCGCTTGCCACGGCTTCGAGCACGTCTTTCGACGTGGTCATCTCGAGGCCGCCCGGCACCGACATGGACGACGTGTACGCGTTGCCGTCTTTCGGATCGTGCAGCACGAAGCCGCGCTCGGTTTGCACCGGGCCGCCGAAATAGACGGGCACATGGAGAAGGGGTTCGATCTCGAGCTTGAGATCGATGCGACTGAAAAGCGCTTGCAGGTCGATATCGGTCGGCCGGTTGATCACGAGGCCGAGCGCACCGCGCTCGCTGTGATCGCAAAGGTAGACCACCGTTCCTGAAAACGTCGGATCCGCCATGTTCGGCATGGCGATCAGGAACTGGTTGGTCAGATTGATGCGATCGGTACTCTTGGACATAGTTCGGATTTTAGCAAAGACGATGCAGGATGGCGGGGCTTTGAGCGTGGAACCGCGATGTGTGCCATGAAGCGTGCCGCGAGCCATCGACGGCGAATTAAGTTGCACTCTATCACGCACGCGGGCGCTCGCCACGGTGCGGGTTCGCGAGGGTTGGCGGCACACGTATTGCGTGCCGGCGGGTTGTCTCATTGCGGCCCGTTGCTGCCGGCGGGCGGACGGTGAGGCTTACCGGTTCTGTCACGCATCTCGCTCACGCGCCGCCCTGCTCGATCGAGCGAGTCAAGGCAGCCAGCGCGGTGTTGCCGCCGGGGGGCGCGACGCCCGCCGCCACTTTGTGCAGCGTGGCGCGCAAGGCTTCGGCGGCCTGTTCGAGCGTGCTCGCCGCTGGCGCGCCGACGATCACGTGCGCACGCACCGCAGGCGTCGAGACGCCGGCATGCGCGCGACGACGCCACGCAAGCCCCAGCGCATCGGCCAGCAGCGCCACGTGGCCGAGGCCCAGCGCGCACGCGGCGGAGCCGAGCCGATAAGCGGCATCGCCCGCTTGCAGCGCTTCGCTTGGATCGGCTTTCTCCGGCTGGTCGGCTGCACGGGCATGCTCGGTCAACGCGGAGATCGATGCATCCGCCGTTTGCAGAAAATCTTCGTAGGCGTTCACATTGACGGCCAGCACGCCCAACTCGCGCGTCAACGCGCTGCGAGTGGCGCTGATCGCCTGGGCCTGCACGGCGCCCGCTTCCCACAGCATTTCGGACGCCTGGGTGCCCGCGACGTGCCAGTCGACAGTCAAGCCGTAGTCGTGCAGGACTTCCACCTGATCGGCGTCTTCAGCGGCGGCGCCGAACAACGCGTAGTCGCGCCACAGCAGCGCAAGCGTTGCGCGCACGAGCGAGCGTGGCGCAAGCTCGATGCCGCGCGCGTGGTCGGCAAGCGCAAGGTTGCAACGGGCGTAAAAACGCCTCGCGTCGGTTTCACCCGCGGCGCGGCCGCTGATTCGCAACGCCTTGGCGCAAGCTTTGGCGAGGCGCCAGAAATCATAGGGGTCCGGGCCGGCGAGTTCGCCGAACACTGCGTCCAGTTCGTCGAGGGCCGCGTTGGTCACCGCCAGCGCCGCCGCACTGCCGGTATCGGCTTGCGAGCGCAGCACCGGCAGCAGCGCGCGCTCATAGCGCGCCCGCAGATGCGCCAGTTGATCGGCGGACTGCGCGTGCAGCGAGACCGGCGGCACCGGCCGCGCGGTCAGCGCGAGATCTTCAAAGGCAACGGTGGAACCGGGCGTGTGCTCCGACAGATGCGCGCAGAGCGCCCGGTAATGATTGAACAGCACAGGCGAACAGGACAGTTCGCGCAAATTATGACGCTCGAGCGCGGCGCGGAAGTCGCGCAAGGCCGCGCCGAACACGGGCCGCGCGTTGACCGCGTCCGCCGGGTCGCCCTCCGCGAGCGGCGACAGCCGCACCAGTGCGTCGGCGAAGCGCTGTGCGCTCAGCCAGCCGGCTCCGCGCAATGCGTGTGACGCCCGCAGCAACGCCGACGTGCTCTCGCTGTGCTGTTCGAATGCCAGCAGCGCCTCAGCCAACGCGAGTTCGGCGGGACGCACAGCGCCGCCGCGCGGATTCGGCAAGGCATCGAAGGAAACGGGTGCAGCGGATTGAGGAGTCATGGGCAGGCGACACGAAGCTGACGGGCCGTCGCCTCGCGCCGCACGCAGACTGATCGGCTAACGCGCGAACCGGCGACGGGACAATGACAGACTAACGTTGCGACACGGCACGACCGAAGACGTTCCACGCCGACGCGTTGGGGCAAACTTCAGCGCGCACCGGGTGCGTTTGATCCGGCGCGTCACGCCGGCGGCTGCGAAACACCTTGCCGATACCGTGCCGCAGGCACGCGGCACGGCCCGCCGCTCCCGACTTCAGATCTGAACCATCTCGAAGTCTTCCTTACGCGCGCCGCACTCCGGGCAGGTCCAGTTAATCGGGACGTCTTCCCAGCGAGTGCCCGGCGCAATGCCTTCGTCCGGCAAACCGGCTTCTTCGTCGTAAATCCAGCCGCAAATCAGGCACATCCAGCTTTGATATTCCATTCTTGTGTCGCGTCGTAGAGTCCGTGGAAACGGGAGCCATGATGGTACCGTGTTGCCGCCCCAATGCCTAGCAATCGAAACGTGCAATCGTAGCGTGCGACGGCCTTTGGCTATGCAGTTCGCGTCCGCCGGCAAAGTGATCGCGGCGTCGTGCCGCGCGCCGGCCCGCGCGTGCTTGCTGCGACACATCGCGAGATGCGAAAAAACGCCCTCGGGACGGTTTAGGCCGCATAATTGAGTCGATTGCGCACTCTCTGCGCCTAAATTCAGCTCCTTTCCGCAAATCTTCATGCCCAGCGACACGCCTCCGATCGTCCTCACCTTCGGCCTTTCCGATCCCACCGGCGGGTCCGGCCTGCAAGCCGACCTCATGACCCTTGCCAGCATGGGTTGCCATGGCGTCTCCGTGCTCACGGGCTACACCGTGCGCGACTCGGCAAGCTGCGACGAAGTCACCGGGCTCGACCCCGAAGTGGTCGCGACCCAGGCGCGGATGCTGCTCGAAGACATGCCGATTGCCGCGTTCAAGGTCGGCGCCTGCACCCGCGCGGAAGTGGTGAGCGCGATTGCCGAAGTCGTCGCCGATTACGACGACATCCCATTGATTCTCGCCCCCGACTTCACGCTCGACGACGAGCACGTGCTGTCCGCCGACGAACTGCGCGAAGCGATCGCCGACCTGCTCGCGCCGCAAACCACGTTGCTGGTTGCCGACTCGGCCACGCTGCTCGCGCTCGCCCAACCGGACGGCGACGCCGAAGCGCCCAGCCTCGACGCCGCCATCTCGCATCTGCTGTCGCAAGGCTGCGAATACATTCTGTCGACGGAAACCGGCACGCACCGGCACGTCAATACGCTCTTCAGCGAAGACGGCCAGTTGCGTCAGGACATGTGGGACCGTGGCAACCATCGCATCATGGGCTTGACGGATACGTTGGGCGCGGCGATCGCCGCTTTGCTCGCCAACGGCCAGGATCCCGCCGAAGCGGTGCGCGAGGCGCAGGAGTATTTGTACCAGGCCGTGCGCAATGCGTTCCGGCCGGGCATGGGCGCGTATATGCCGGATCGGTTCTTCTGGGCGCGCAGCGCTGATGACGAAACGCCGCCGGCAGCCGGCAAGGACGCGGCGCCGGGCGAAGCGCGGCACTGATAATTGATGGCCGGCGCCGAGCGCCGGCTGCCCTCTGATCCGGGCGCTTCTGCCTGCGGCGAGCGCCCATAAAAAAACCCGCATTTCTGCGGGTTTTTTTGTTTGGGAAGCACGCCTTGCGGCGCGCTTCCCCATGTGCTTCCAACTGGACCTCGCAGTGAGGCCCAATCGAAATTACATGTCCATGCCCATGCCGCCCATGCCGCCGGGCATGCCGCCAGCCATCGGTGCATCTTCCTTCGGCAGTTCGCAAACAGCTGCGTCGGTCGTCAGCAGGAGACCTGCGACCGAAGCTGCGTTTTGCAGCGCCGTGCGCGTCACCTTCGTCGGGTCGACAACACCGGCGTCGACCAGGTCGACATACTCGCCGGTTGCTGCGTTGTAGCCGTAGTTGCCTTGGCCAGCAGCAACAGCTGCCACCACGACGCTGGCTTCTTCGCCACCGTTCGTGACGATCTGGCGCAGCGGCTCTTCCATCGCGCGCAGCACGATCTTGATACCTGCGTCCTGATCGGCGTTAGCGCCCTTCAGGCCGGCGATTGCCGTACGTGCGCGGATCAGCGCAACGCCGCCGCCTGCCACGATGCCTTCTTCCACAGCTGCGCGCGTTGCGTGCAGTGCGTCTTCGACACGTGCCTTCTTTTCCTTCATTTCGACTTCGGTCGCAGCGCCGACCTTGATCACTGCAACGCCGCCTGCCAGCTTGGCAACGCGTTCTTGCAGCTTTTCACGGTCGTAGTCCGACGTTGCTTCTTCGATTTGCGTGCGAACCTGCTTCACACGTGCTTCGATGTTGGCAGCTTCGCCAGCGCCGTCGATGATCGTCGTGTTTTCCTTGCCCACTTCGATACGCTTCGCTTGACCCAGTTCAGCCAGCGTTGCCTTTTCGAGCGTCAGGCCGGTTTCTTCAGCGATGACTTGACCGCCGGTCAGGATCGCGATGTCTTCCAGCATGGCCTTACGACGATCGCCAAAGCCCGGAGCCTTGACAGCAACCGTCTTCAGAATGCCGCGGATGTTGTTCACAACCAGCGTAGCCAGCGCTTCGCCTTCGACGTCTTCTGCGATGATCAGCAGCGGACGGCCAGCCTTGGCGACCTGTTCCAGTACCGGCAGCAGATCACGGATGTTCGACACCTTCTTGTCGTGCAGCAGCACGAACGGGTTGTCCAACACGGCAACTTGCTTGTCCGGGTTGTTGATGAAGTACGGCGACAGGTAGCCGCGATCGAATTGCATACCTTCGACCACGTCCAGCTCGTCTTGCAGCGACTTGCCGTCTTCAACCGTGATGACGCCTTCCTTGCCGACCTTGTCCATTGCTTCAGCGATACGGTCGCCGATCGACGAATCGCTATTTGCCGAAATCGCGCCGACTTGAGCGATTTCCTTGTTGGTCGTGCACGGCTTGCTGATCTTGCGCAGTTCTTCGATTGCGGCCGTCACAGCCTTGTCGATACCGCGCTTCAGGTCCATCGGGTTCATGCCCGATGCAACGTACTTCATGCCTTCGCGGACGATCGACTGAGCCAGGACCGTTGCGGTCGTGGTGCCGTCACCTGCGTTGTCGCTGGTCTTGGAAGCCACTTCCTTGACCATTTGCGCGCCCATGTTCTGGAGCTTGTCTTTCAGTTCGATCTCTTTCGCGACCGAGACACCATCTTTCGTGACCGTCGGGCCGCCGAAGCTGCGTTCCAGGACAACGTTGCGACCCTTCGGGCCCAGCGTGACCTTCACAGCGTTCGCGAGGATGTTCACGCCTTCAACCATCTTGGCACGGGCGGAATCACCGAATACGACGTCTTTAGCTGCCATCTTCTAACTCCTTGAATTCTTTAAGATACGACCGGGAAAAGTAGCGGCTTGCCGCTTACTTCTGCACCACGGCCATGATGTCTTCTTCGCGCATCACGAGCAGTTCGTTGCCGTCGACCTTAACGGTCTGGCCTGCGTACTTGCCGAACAGGACGCGGTCACCCACCTTCACGTCGAGCGCGATTTGAGCGCCCTTGTCGTCGCGCTTGCCCGGGCCGACTGCCAGAATTTCGCCTTGATCCGGCTTTTCTGCTGCGGCTTCGGGGATCACGATGCCCGACGCGGTCTTGGTTTCTTGATCCAGACGTTTGACGATCACGCGATCATGCAAAGGACGAAGGTTCATACATACTCCTCTCTTGATTGAGACTGAAGAACGCTGAGAAAACCCGGCTGGCTGAGCCAACCGGCGATGTTGTTAGCACTCTCGTGCAGCGAGTGCTAATTATATGGACGGGTGGTGACAAATTCAAGAAGGGATGCTGAGGTTGTTGATATTTGTCGAGATTCGCTTAGCTTTGAACCTTAAGCGCTGTAGTTTGCATTCTTTCCCGTAACCGGGAATCGCTCGACGTCAGTCGATTGACATAAAAAACAATAGGTTAGGTTTAGCTTGCGCCGCAGACTGATCTTTCGCCCATAGCAGGCATATCGCGCGCTCGTGGCTTTTCTGCTTTGCGTGAGAGCCTACCGCAGCGACCCAGGGGAATCCCGTAGCGCAGTTCTCTGGCGAATATTTCGACGCCCGGCTGCCCGCCTGCGTTACGCAATGGATTTCGGTAGTCGCGGGTTCCGTTGCAACGAAAATGAGCGTTCGTTGATGCGCGGGCCGGTGTCAGTCTCGGCGATAGCGCCGGCCGCGAACTGTTTGCGGTACGCAGCGGGCGTAAGTTCTTTCAACGCCTTGAACTGTCGGTTGAAGTTGGCGACGTTCGGAAATCCAGACCGGGCTGCAACCACGGAAACAGGCGTGGACGTGTGCGCGAGCATCCGGCAAGCATGTCCAATTCTGACCCGCGCGATATATCGCCCGACGCTCTCTCCAATGTGCTGCTCAAAGTAGCGCGCAAGAGAACGCTCCGACACGTTCGCAGCCTCGCACAACTCGGATAGACGCAGAGGTTCGGCGAAGCGCAAATCGATCATCGAAAGCACGCGGTTGATACGCTCCGGTTCGTGGCCTGAAGGACCCTCTGTCCGGTCGCTAAACGCGGCAGGCGAAGCGAGCGGCTCACCGGGTGCTTCCGCTAGCGCGCATAAAACATTCAGCACGACCGCAAGGCGTTCGCGCGGCGCGTTGGACAGCAGATCGTCGAGCTGGCCGTGCATGGCGGCGGCGACGTCCGGACTGAATGCCAGCCCGCACGCAGCCCGCCGTAGCAGGTTACGCAACGGCGCATATTCCGGGCAGACATCCGCCAGTCGCCGCGCCCAGTCGCCGCCAAACCAGATCACGATGGCAACCTGCGGGGACGCCGCGTCGATCGAGCGGTTCGACGCCCACGTGTGAGGAAGATTCGGCGGCACGAGAACCAGGTCGTCCTCTACATAGTCCGCAATCGAATCTCCGATGTAACGCTTGCCCTGACTGTTCAGCGTCAGGGTCAGCTCGTACTCGGGATGATGGTGCCATTCGAACGGAATGCGCGGCAGGCGCCGATGGTAAACCCGGACCGAGCAGTCGTCGCCAAATTCGACGTGTTCGTATGCTGGTTTCATGGCAGAAGACGCAAATAAATTGTCTGGATGGTATCACTTTTACGAGTGCGATCAGCCTATCCTGCGGATACATCAGAACCCACCAGGAGACGACCATGGCACTCATCATCGACGATTTGCCGGCAGCCATCCGGCAGGCCAAGCAGGAGCTTCGCGCACGACTTCCGAACTATCGTGACGTTTTCGCCGAGGTCGATGAAGCGATTCGCGCCGAAGCCGGCAGAATCGCCGAGCAGCGCAATCGCGGCGAAAACGTGATCCCCGAAATCCAGTTCTCCGACATCGCGGAGCAGCGCGTGAGCGCCGAGCAGATCGAACTCGTCAAAACGCGTGGGGCGTGCGTGATCCGCAATGTGTTCGACCGCGCTCTGGTCGAAAGGTGGGACCGCGACATCGCGGACTACGTCGAACGCAACGACCTGGATACGCGTCTGCAGAACCGCGCCGAGGACAAATACTTCGGCCAGCTCGCGTCGAGCAAGCCACAGATTTACGGCGTGTACTGGTCTAAGCCGCAAGTCCTCGCGCGCCAGGCGCCGTCACTGACTGCGGCCCGCGTCTTTCTGAACCGGCTGTGGAGCAATGAAAGCGAAGGCCGGGTCCATTTCGATCCGGAGCGAGTGCCGGTTTACGCCGACCGGATGCGTCGGCGGCCGCCTGGTTCCGAGTCATTGGGCTTGTCCGCGCATTGCGACGGCGGCTCGGTCGAGCGGTGGATCGAGGCGAATTTCCGCAAGGTGTACCGGCATGTGTTCGACGGCAACTGGCGTCGCTATGATCCGTTCGATGCCGCGTTCCGGCCCGACGTGGAAGAGATCGCGTCGCCCGCCGTATGTTCGATGTTCCGCACGTTTCAGGGCTGGACCGCACTGACGCCGCAAGGTCCCGGCGACGGCACATTGCAACTCGTGCCCATTGCGAATTCGATGGCTTATATCCTGTTGCGCGCCCTTCAGGACGATGTCGCCGACGACGACCTGTGCGGCGCGATGCCAGGCCGCGCGCTCTCCATCAAGCCGGAATTTCATGCGCCGCTTTTCGACGCGCTCTCATCGATTCCCCACATGCAAGCGGGCGATACCGTGTTCTGGCACAGCGACGTGATCCACGCAGTCGAAGACGCGCATCGCGGCGCGGGCTTCAGCAACGTGATGTATATCGCGTCGGCGCCCGCGTGTGCCAAGAACGACGAATACCTCAAGCGCCAGTTGCCAAGCTTCCTTGAAGGCAAGAGCCCGCCCGATTTCCCGGCCGACCATTTCGAAGTCGACTTCGTGGGACGGGCAACCGCCGAAGATCTGACGCCCCTCGGTAAAGCCCAGCTCGGTTTCGATCTGTAGGGGCAATGTGCACGCACGCCATCGTGGCGTGCGCCTGCCTGGTGATTCATAAAGAAAATTAACGGAGACAGCAATGAAAAGAACACTCATGTCGGCTGCAATTGTCGCATCGACCCTCGCCACGAGCGCACAGGTGGCAAGTGCTGCCGAGTCACTTTCTGTATTGCACTGGTGGACCTCGGGCGGGGAATCGAAGGCGATCAGAGTGCTTAAGGACGACATGGATAAACAGGGTTACGAGTGGAAAGACTTCGCCGTAGCCGGAGGAGCCGGTGCGGCCGCCATGACGGCGTTGAAGACCCAGGTCATGTCCGGCAACGCACCGTCGGCTGCGCAGATCAAGGGGCCGTTGATACAGGACTGGGCTGATCAAGGCGTGCTGGTCGATATCGACAAGTCCGCGACCGACTGGAAAGCCCAACTTCCGGCGCAGATCAACAAGACGATGATGTCAAAAGGCCACTACGTGGCCGCGCCGTTTTCGGTGCACCGAATCAACTGGCTGTGGATCAACAAGGCCGCCCTCGATAAAGTGGGCGGCAAGCCGCCGACCACATGGCCCGAGTTCTTCGCGCTCGCCGACAAGTTCCGGGCTGCGGGCATTACGCCCGTCGCGCGTGGTGGCCAGCCTTGGCAAGACATGACCATCTGGGAGACAGTCGTGCTATCTCAGGGCGCGGATTTCTATCGCAAGGCCATGATCGACCTCGATCAGAAAACACTCACTTCGCCGCAGATGTTGCAGGTGTTCCAGACTGCCCGGAAGATTCAGGGTTACTTCGACAAAGGCTCGACTGGTCGCGACTGGAATCTCGCGACAGCGATGGTCATCAACGGATCGGGTGGGATGCAATTCATGGGGGACTGGGCAAAAGGTGAATTCGCGAATGCGAACAAGAAAGCCGACGTCGACTATATTTGCGCGGCTGCGCCTGGTACGTCGAATGCCTTCACCTACACTGTAGACTCGTTCGTGTTTTTCCAGCAGAACGGCAAAAAAGAAGCGACGCTCGGACAGCTTGCGTTGGCAAAGACAATCATGTCGCCCGCTTTCCAGGAACAATTCAGTCTGTACAAGGGTTCGATTCCGGTCAGGCAGGATGTTTCAATGGACAAGTTCGACGCCTGCGCCAAGAAGTCATACGCAGATGAGCAAACCACTATTAAATCCAACACGTTCTTTCCGTCGTTCGCGTTCGGCGACGTTCAGTCGTCAGCCACCGAAGGCGCGATTACCGATGTCGTGACCGGCTTCATGAACTCGAATGAAGACCCGCAAGAGGCAATGCGCAAGGTCGCCGCTGCAGCGAAGGTCAAATAGGTAAGAGATTCGCTGCCGCCTCACGAAAACGAGCGGTTATGCAAGGTCATTCGAGGGTATGAGGCGACCTTGATGAACGTCTCCTCCACGCCTCCATGGATGTAGATTTAGCCCGCGTTCGCGCGGGCTTTCTTTTTGCCGAAGACCCTCGCAACCGCCGTATTGTCGTGCAGACTGACGCATATTGGTGCCGGATGAGACTGCAAGAGCGTCTTAAGATGTATCGCGCGGCACTGCTATTCAGCAGTGGCGTAAAAAGATGCCGGTTGCGACCGGCAAATCATCGAAAAGAGGCCAGAAAAAAGCCCTGTTCGTGACGCAAGCGCACGCACATGACCGATAGAATTTATTCCGATGCGCACGTTACGCAACGTCGCGCGCCCGACACCTGTCGGATCGTTTTCTCACATCGGTTTTCCCGGTTAATTCAGCATGACACGGCTTGCACGGCACTACGTCCCAGACCAACCGCAGCACGTTATTCTGCAGGGGCTCACAGGGCCCGCATTCCTGGACGAAGGAGATTACCGGTACTTCCTCGCCTGCCTCGCCGACGCAGCGCGTGTCGCCGATCTCGCAGTCCACGCGTGGGTACTCATGCCCGACACGGTACAGTTCCTTGTCACGCCTTCATACGAGTCGAGCGTGGCCATGGCGATGCAGGCGGTCTGCCGTCGCTATGTCGAAACCTTCAACCGCCGCCATGGACGCCGCGGAACGATGTGGCGTGGCGAGTACCGGGCGACGGTGATCGAGCCCGACCGTTATTTCCTGCTCGCGAGCCAGGCCATCGATCATGCGCCGGTGCGCAACCGCCTAGTGGTCGAGCCAGGACACTACCCGTGGTCGAGCTACACGCACCACGTCGGGCTGCGTGTCGATAGCTTCACCAAGGATCATCCACTCCACCGGGCGCTCGGCAACACGCCGTCCGAACGCCACCAGGCTTACCGCGCTCTGTGCGCACAGGCCCTCGACGAACGCGATGTCGATAACCTGATGCAGTCGACGCTCAAGGGCTGGGTGCTCGGCAGCGCCACATATTGCGAGTGGGCGGCGCAGACAGCCAACCGACGTTTGATGCCCCTGCTGCTGCGCGACCGGCCGCGCAAAGTTCAGACGACGCGCGCTCTCGAACACGTGGGCTGATCAAAAGATCGTCCGGGTAAAAAAGTTCGTGGCAGTGTGGGCACTCGTGTATGCCCACAGTTGCCAATGCGA